>JABWBN010000057.1 GCA_013360485.1 Burkholderiaceae bacterium
CTGCGCTTCTTCCGCGGCCCGGCGGGCAGCCGCCTCGCGTTCTGCAGCCAGCCGAGCCGCCTCGCGTTCTGCAGCTTCGCGGCGTTCGCGTTCGTCGGCCTCGGCCTTCAGCCGCAGCGCTTCGGCCTGCGCCGCTTCCTTGCGTGCAGCCTCGCGCTTGGCTTCGTCGACCTTGCGCAACTCGTCTTCGAGCAGCCGATTGAGCTTGGCCTGGGCCAGCTCACTGGCATTGCCACTGGGGTACTTGCGGATGAAGTCGCTGAGCGCAGCCACGTTGTTGGTGCTGCGCACCACGGACCAGTCGGCCAACTCCTGCTCGAACCGGCGCTCGAGCTCGGTGTCGGACAACTTGGCCGTATCGCGCTGGAACAGGAAGACCGTCTCCTCCAGCGACGTGCTTTCCCAGGGAATCTGGCGCCCCTTGGATTCCAGGCGCACATTCAGGCGCACGCGCTTGAAGGCGTCTTCGAGCGTTGCTTCCGGTACGCCCAGCTCCCTGACCAGATGTTTGGTGTAAAGGCCATTGCTGCCGCGACCATCCAGCGCCAGCTTGCCCGGTGCGGTGGCGTAGGCCAGCATGCTGCCGGCAGGCGCGTCGAAGGGGCTCAGGCCCTTGGCTGGCGGGCGATAGGAGCCGGCAAAGGGATCCTCCCTGCAGGCATCGAGAATGATCAGGTAATTGCGCCCTTTGCTTTCGGACATGTAGCGCATCAACTCGCTCACGTCGACCGCGTTGCGCTGCACATCGACGGCATTGCGCACCTTGGCATCGACCGGCACCAGGTAGTTGCGCCAGTCCTGCTGCAGGCCATGTCCGGCATAGTAGAAGACCGCGAAGCGCACTGCCGACTGGCGAATGGTTTCGCCGAACCTCGCGATGGCCTGCACCAGCTCGATGCGCATGGTGTCGGTTTGCAGGTCGACCTTGAACCCTGCGCGACCCAGCAGGTCCGACATCGCGCGCGCATCGTTCTTGGGGTTGAACAGCGGCACGCCTGCGTAGGCCGAGTTGCCGATCACCAGCGCCACGCGGTCGGCGCCTGCCTGCGCCGTCACCGGCGCGGCCCAGCCGCCGGCCAGCAGCGATGCCACGCTGGCGCTGGCCTGACGACGGTTCAGCATCAACGTTGCGGGCGGTGCAGGACGAGCGTTCATGGCGGTCGAAACGGTCAGGGACTGGGTTCGGTGCAGGTCGCGCCAGCCTGGCGAACGAGTGCACCGGCGGTGCAGCGGAACGTGGCCGAGCCGGTGGCTGGCGCGACGGTATCGGAAACCACGATGGTCACGCCGTTGGAGACCTTCGCCGGCAGCGCATCGGCAAAGCACGTGCTGCGGCTGATCGACCAGCCATTGGCGGCCAGCTCGGCCGTGCTGCAGTCGTCGGACACCTCGGTCACGCAGGCAGGCGTGCCGGACACGCTGAGCTTGCCCGAACTGCAGCTGTAGGTGATGTCACCGGTCGTCGGCGAGCCGCTGTCGGTGAGTTTCACGCTGCTGCCCGATGCAACCGAAGTGGGCAGCAAGTCGGCCGAACAGGTGGAACTGCCGACGGTCCAGTTCGGGTCCGGCGCGTCGCAGGCGGGCTCGGGCGCCGTCGCGCAGAACGGAATCGTCACCGGTACCAACGTACCGGAGTTGCAATTCCAGGTCGCGGTTCCGGTGGTCGGCCCGATCGAGTCGGTAAGCGTGACTGTCTGCCCGAAGCTCAGTTCAGTGGGTGTGGTGTCGGACTGGCAACTGGCCTCGCCCAGGCTCCAGGTGCTGGCGGGGGCTGCGCACTTGCCCGCGGCCAGATTGCAAGTGGCAGAACCCACGGGGCTCAGTGCGCCATTGCTGCAGGACCAGCCAATGGTGCCGGTGGTGCTCCCCACCGTGTCGCTCAGCGTCACCTGGGCGCCCGATTCCAGCGTAGTGGGCGTGGTGTCGGACTGGCAGCTGGCCGAGCCAATGGTCCAGGACGACGATGGTGCGCTGCAGGGCAATTGCGCCGGTGGGGCGTTGCAGGTCGGGGTACCGATGGGGGTGAGCACACGGTCGGAGCACGCGTACTCGGAACTGCCGACCAATGCGCCGGCGTTGTCGCTGAGCTTGATGGTGCTTCCGCTGGCCAGGTAGCCCGGATGGACGTCTGGGAGACAGCGGTTGCTGCCGACGCGCCAGTCGCTGGGGAGCGTGCAGGCGGTTTGGGGCTTGGGTACGACCTGGGTTGCACCGCTGGAGTCGATGTAGACCGCGGTGGTCTCCAGAACCAGATCGAGGCCAGTGCGGTCGGGCCTGAAGAAGGTCGTGACCGGGTCGAATGAGGAGGTCGATAGCCCCGCGGCCTCGATCTGAGACTTCAACGTGGTGGCGAGGTTGCGGATGGCCGCGGACGCTGCCGAGGGGTTGGCCGCCAGCAGCGCTGGGGTGAGCTCGCCCGCGCCTGACTTGCCTGCGAGCACGGCCATGTCCGAGCACAGCTTGTCGGTCAGGCCCGAAATGTTGATGGTGATGAAGCCGCGCGCCTTCGGCGTGGCCAAGGTGTACCCGTGGTGATAGGGCTTGCCATCGGCCGTTGTGAGCATCAGGGTAAACGGCGCCGTCATGCCGGTGACGTTCATCCGGTAGTAGCCCAAGGCGTTGGTCACCGCAGTGGCGGTGCGACCGGTGGCATCGGTCAGCCGGATGGTGGCTCCCACCAGCGGTTCGCCGTCGCCGGCGGTACCGTCGGCACCGGCCGCTCCAGCGCCGTCGCCGCCGCCCACCCACAGTGCATCTGAGCACGGCACGGGTGTGCCGCTGCTGTCGATGATGGGTTCGCAAGCCACCGGCGGCGGCGGAGGTGGGTCAGGCGGCGGGGGTGTTGTGCCGCCGCCCCCGCCGCCGCCGCAGCCGGCCAAGGCCACGGCTGCCAAGGTGGACACCCAAATCCATTGCAAGCGCTGAGCGATCGACACCATCATGGCCTTCCGACGCCCGGCAGGGGCTCGGAAGGCATTCTAGGAGTCGGGCTTGCCTCTGTGGAAGCTCCGTGACATGCCGAAAGTCAACGGCCGCACCGACAGGCGTGACCGATTGGGCCACGGGCCGCGAGGGTCAGGTCTGCTGCCGCGTCCGCGCTCACATGCTGCGCCGGTACTGCCCGCCCACCTCGAACAAGGCGTTGGTGATCTGGCCCAGCGAGCAGCAGCGCACGGCGTCCATCAGCACCTCGAACACGTTGCGGTTGTCGATCACCGCCTGTTGCAGGCGGGCAAGCATCGCCGGTGCCTGCGCGGCGTGGCGGGCGTGGAACTCGGCCAGCCGCCGGAGCTGGCTTTGCTTTTCCTCGTCGGTCGAGCGCGCCAGTTCGATGTGTTCGGGCACAGGATCGCCGTGCGGATTGCGGAACGTGTTCACGCCGATGATGGGGTACTCGCCGGTGTGCTTGAGCTGCTCGTAATGCAGGCTCTCTTCCTGGATCTTGCTGCGCTGGTAGCCGGTTTCCATTGCCCCCAATACGCCGCCGCGTTCGGTGATCCGCTCGAACTCGGCCAGCACGGCTTCTTCGACCAGTTCGGTGAGTTCGTCGATGACGAAGGCACCCTGGTTGGGGTTCTCGTTCTTGGCCAGCCCCCACTCGCGGTTGATCACGAGCTGGATCGCCATCGCGCGGCGCACGCTTTCCTCGGTGGGCGTGGTGATGGCCTCGTCGTAGGCGTTGGTGTGCAGGCTGTTGCAGTTGTCGTAGATGGCGATGAGCGCCTGCAGCGTGGTGCGGATGTCGTTGAACGCGATCTCCTGCGCGTGCAGGCTGCGGCCGCTGGTCTGGATGTGGTATTTCAGCTTCTGGCTGCGTTCGTTGGCGCCGTACTTCTCCTTCATGGCCACCGCCCAGATGCGCCGTGCCACGCGGCCGAGCACGGTGTACTCCGGATCCATGCCGTTGCTGAAGAAGAAGCTGAGATTGGGCGCGAAGTCGTCGATGTGCATGCCGCGCGCGAGGTAGGCCTCCACCAGCGTGAAGCCGTTGGACAAGGTGAACGCGAGCTGGCTGATCGGGTTGGCGCCCGCTTCGGCAATGTGATAGCCGCTGATGCTCACCGAGTAGAAGTTGCGCACGTTGTGGTGCACGAAGTACTCGGCGATGTCGCCCATCACCTTGAGGCTGAACTCGGTGGAGAAGATGCAGGTGTTCTGGCCCTGGTCTTCCTTGAGGATGTCGGCCTGCACAGTGCCGCGCACATTCGCCAGCGTCCACTCGCGGATCTTCTCGATCTCGGTGTCGGTGGGCGCGCGGCCGTTGTCGGTGGCGAACTTCTCGATCTGCTGGTCGATGGCCGCGTTCATGAACATGGCCAGGATACTGGGCGCGGGCCCGTTGATCGTCATGCTCACGCTGGTGTTGGGCGCGCACAGATCGAACCCCGAGTACAGCACCTTCAGGTCGTCCAGCGTGGCGATGCTCACGCCCGAGTTGCCGACCTTGCCGTAGATGTCGGGCCGCCGATCGGGGTCGTTGCCGTAGAGGGTGACCGAGTCGAAGGCGGTGGACAGTCGCTTGGCCGGCATGCCCGCGCTGACGAGCTTGAAACGGCGGTTGGTGCGGAAGGCGTCGCCCTCGCCCGCGAACATGCGGGTCGGGTCCTCGTTCTCGCGCTTGAAGGCGAAGGTGCCGGCGGTGTAGGGGAAGCTGCCGGGCACGTTCTCGAGCATCAGCCACTTGAGGATCTCGCCGTGGTCCTCGAAGGCGGGCAGCGCCACCTTGCGGATCTTGCTGCCCGACAGCGTGGTGTGCACGAGGCCGGTGCGGATCTCCTTGTCGCGGATCTTCACCACGTACTCGTCGCCCGCATAGGCGCGCTGCATCTCGGGCCATTGCGCCAGCAGCTTCTTCGCCGCCGGCTCCACCCGTGCCTCGCGTTCCTCGGCGAGCTTGAGCACGGTGTTCTTCGCGCCGTCCTTGGCGGCGTCGTTCTCGTGCAGCATGCGTGCCGTTTCGCGCAGTTGCTGCAGTTCGCGGGCCAGCTTGGCCTGCCTGCGCGCGCGCGCCTTGTAGCCGCGCACCGCGTCGCTGATCTCAGCCAGGTAGCGCACGCGCGCACCCGGCACCACCGGCGTCTGGTGGGTGCTGTGGCGGGTGTCCACCGGCGGCAGCCGACCGTCCTTCAACGACAGGCCCAGCCCGGCCAGGCGCGGCTTGAGCGCCTGGTACAGCGCGGTGACGCCATCGTCGTTGAAGCGGCTGGCCATGGTGCCGAATACCGGCATCTGTTCGGGGGCCGCATTGAACACGCTGCGGTTGCGCTGCACCTGCTTGGCCACGTCGCGCAGCGCATCGGCCGCACCCTTGCGGTCGAACTTGTTGATGGCCACGAACTCAGCGAAGTCCAGCATGTCGATCTTCTCGAGCTGGCTGGCCGCGCCGTACTCGGGCGTCATCACGTACATCGGCACATCCACCAGCGGCACGATGGCGGCATCGCCCTGGCCGATGCCCGATGTCTCGACGATCACCAGGTCGAAGCCGGCCACCTTGGCCGCCGCGATGACGTCAGGCAGGGCGGCCGAGACCTCGCTGCCGGTGTCGCGCGTGGCCAGGCTGCGCATGTAGACCCGCGGGCCGTGTTGCCAGGGCGAAATGGCATTCATGCGGATGCGGTCGCCCAGCAGCGCGCCGCCGCTCTTGCGCCGGCTCGGGTCGATGCTGATCACGGCGATGCGCAGCGCATCGTCCTGGTCCAGCCGCAGGCGGCGCACCAGTTCGTCGGTCAGGCTGGACTTGCCGGCACCGCCCGTGCCCGTGATGCCCAGCACCGGCGTGCGCACCGCCTGGGCCTGCTCGCGCAGCGTGCTCACCAGCGTGGCATCGGCCTGGCCGTTTTCCAGGGCGGTGATCAGCTGCGCCAGCGCACGCCAGGCGGCCTCGCCGTGACCCTGGATGGCATCGAGCGACTTCGGCGCCAGCGGCGACAGGTCGCGGTCGGCGCGCATCACCATCTCGCCGATCATCCCGGCCAGGCCCATGCGCTGCCCGTCCTCCGGGCTGTAGATGCGCACGCCCTGGCCGGCGAGCATGCGGATCTCCTCGGGCACGATCACGCCGCCGCCGCCACCGAACACCTGGATGTGCTCGCCGCCGCGCGCTTTCAGCAACTCCACCATGTAGGTGAAGTACTCGTTGTGCCCGCCCTGGTAGCTGCTGACGGCAATGCCCTGCACGTCCTCCTGCAGCGCGGCCGTGACGACTTCGTCGACCGAGCGGTTGTGCCCGAGGTGGATGACCTCGGCGCCCATGCCCTGCAGGATGCGCCGCATGATGTTGATCGCCGCGTCGTGGCCGTCGAATAGGCTGGCCGCGGTGACGAAGCGCACCTTGTGCGTCGGCCGGTAATCGGCGAGGGCCTTGAATTCTGCGGACAGGTCGGTCATCGCGGTTCCCCGGCAGGTTGCAGCAACCGGTCAGTCTAGGGCCAGACACCGCGCGGCGCGATGGCCGAAGCGCTCAGCGGTCTGATCGGTTTTGCCAGAATCGGCCTATGGCCGCGCCGCAGCACACCGTTTCGATCGCGTTCGTGCGCAGCGCCATCCGGGCGCTGGACGCCGACGGTGCCGCGCGTGCGCTCCAGCAGGCTGGCATTGCAGCGGACTGGCTGCGCAACGACCAGGCGCGGGTGCCGGCGACGGCCTTCGCCGCCCTGTGGATGGCGGTGGCGCAACAACTGGACGACGAGTTCTTCGGGCTCGACATGCGGCGCATGAAGGTCGGCAGCTTTGCGCTGCTGTGTCACGCGGTGGCGGGGCAGCCCACCGTGGCGCGCGGACTGCGGCACGCGCTGCGCGGCTTCGCACTGTTTCTCGATGGCATCGAGGCGCGCCTGACGGTGGCGCAGGGGGTGGCCCGCATCACCATCCACCGCCGCGACACTGCAGTGCCGGGCGGCTGCGCGGCCGAGCTGCCCGGTTCCTGCGAAGACGCCCGGCGCTTCGCCGAGGAGACCCTGCTGGTGATGATCCACGGCGTACTGTGCTGGCTGGCCGGGCGGCGCGTTCCCTTGCGCCGCCTGCAGTGGGCCCATCCGCGACCGGCGCATGCCGAAGAGTACCGCCGCATGTTCTCGCCGGATGTGGCGTTCGAACAGGTGGCCACTGCCGTGGAGTTCGATGCCCGGGTACTGGGCGTACCGGTGGCGATCACACCGGGCGCGCTGGCTGCCTTTCTGCGCGACGCACCGCAATCGGTGTTCCTCAAGCAGGTTCAGAGCGGGGGGTGGGGCGAGCGTGTGCGCCGACAACTGCGCCGCCACCTGGCCAGCCAACCGCCGCCAACATCACCGGCGGAGGGACCCACACTGGAGGCGCTGGCTGCGCAGTTCGGCCTGTCACCCGCCACCCTGCGCCGCCGCCTGGACGATGAAGGCACCGGTTGGCAGCAGCTGAAAGACGAAGTGCGACGTGACCTGGCGATCCATCGCCTGGCCGATCGTCGACTGAGCATCGTCGAGGTCGCCGTGCAACTGGGCTACAACGACGCCAGCTCGTTCCATCGCGCGTTCCGCAAGTGGACCGGAGCCGCCCCCGGGGCCTACCGCGCTGGGTAGGCCTGGAGCATGCACCCGGCTGACCATGAACAAGGCCTTCACCCGCGAACCCGACGGCGACGACGATGGCGAAGACTCGCCCGGCCTGCCGCCGCTGCCGCCCGGCAGCAAGAACTACCTGACGCCGCAGGGCTACCGGCACCTGCGTGCCGAACTGCTGCAGTTGATCGACGAGGAACGGCCGCGCATGGTCGAGGTCGTCCACTGGGCCGCCAGCAACGGCGACCGCTCGGAGAACGGCGACTACCTGTACGGCAAGAAGCGCCTGCGCGAGATCGACCGGCGCATCCGCTTCCTCACGAAGCGGCTGGACATCGCCGAGGTCGCCGACCCCAGCGCTCACCACGGAAGCGACCAGGTGTTCTTCGGTGCCACCGTCACCTATGCCAACCAGGCGGGTGACGAGCGCACCATCACCATCAAAGGCATCGACGAAGCCGACAACCTTCGCGGTGAAGTGAGCTGGGTGGCACCGATCGCCCGTGCGCTGCTCAAGGCCCGGGTGGGCGACGAGGTGCGCCTGCAGACGCCAGGCGGGCTGGAAGTGCTCGAGGTGCTCGAAGTGCGCTACCCGTCGCCGCAAGGCGACAGCGCCGCGCACTGAGCGCAATCGCAGGGTTCACGCAGGGCGCGCGGCGCGCGCCAGCGGCGTCAGTGGCGCCAGGGTCGCGATCAGATCGCGCGGATGCGCGAGGCCTGCGGGCCCTTCTGGCCTTGCGTCACTTCGAATTCGACGCGCTGGTTCTCGGCCAGGGTCTTGAAGCCCGTGCCCTGGATTTCCTTGAAGTGGGCGAACAGATCCTTGCCGCCGTTATCGGGGGCGATGAAGCCGAAGCCCTTGCTTTCGTTGAACCATTTGACGGTACCGGTTTCGGTGGCCATGTCGTATTTCCTTTGAGTTTGGAGAGGGAGGATGCCCCAGCTCGAGCTGGGAAGGTGAGTGCCCCCAGACCTGCCGCTGCGCGCCAGGCCCCCCGAGGGGGTGAGTCAACTCGGGGCGGCCCATCGTTGACTCGAGAGCATCAATTCAGCCGTACAGCTGATAGCCCTTGGGGTTACCGCAACGTGGATCATCCGCGTCGCGGGGTGCGGGGCGCCGCGGGACCGCGGCGCTCGAGGTGGCGGAACGTGATCCGCCCCTTGGTGAGGTCATAAGGTGACAGTTCCAGTGACACGCTGTCGCCGGCGAGGATGCGGATGTGGTGCTTGCGCATCTTGCCGCCGGTGTAGGCGATCAGGGCGTGACCGTTCTCGAGCGTGACGCGGAATCGCGAGTCGGGGAGGATTTCGTTGACGATGCCTTGCATCTCGATCAGTTCTTCCTTGGCCATGGGGTCACTCCTGAATCGCGGGTTGGAATTGGCACGGGCTCCCGGACGCAGCGATCCACGCCAGGCCCTGGTCGAGGGCATGGCGCTGGGCATCGGCGCGGGAGTGGAAAAGGGGGGCGAGCCGCAGCACGCGATCATGCGTGCCGCTGCCGCGGCCACTGCGGATGGAGACGGAAGCCGCGTATCTGCCGCGGTCGTCGAGGCGGGTCAGGGAAGTGACGAGGTACTTGCCGACCTGTAGAGCTGTTCGGATGTGGATCCTTCGATGGCATGCCGCGCAAAAAACCGCTGCGGGTACCGGTGGGGTTGGGCGCGCCAAGCGCGCGACGTGCGTTTGAACTCGATCCGGCGGCTGGGCAGCGTGGCTGCAGTCCAGGAGCCACCAGCACGCACGGGCCCGGCGGGAGCCGGGACTGTCAGACTGGGTGACGGGAGATCAGCGCTCGATCTCAGCGCAACAGGGTCATGGCCCTCGAGCCGATGCCGCCTGCAGCGTAGAGCCGCCATTGTATCCAGTTTCGACTGAAACGCATGAAACCGTTCTGTGCGGCCGCCGGAAGCGCCGGTGAAACAGGCGACTCCCAAAGTAGCGGCACCCGCAACACCGGACCCGAGTCGCACGAGCGGCTCCATCGCCACCATGATGCACTGCCTGCAAGACGCCCAGACCCGCGCCCACCCGAACGAGCCCCGGCATACCGCGCGCCTGCATCAGGAGGCACGCGCCGAGCTGATGCGCTGCCTGAGCCGCCGCGTCGAATACGAAGGGCATCCCCGCCCGCTGCGCGTCGCCTACCGTGAGGGCGAGTGGCGGATGGCGTTCGACATCGAACTGGGCCAGCGCGGCGTGGCGGTACGCGTCAACGTGCCCCGCCGGGCTGCCTGGTCCGCGTGTACCGGGGCGCCGCTGGCGCGCCGCGCGGAAATCCTGCAGTTCGTCGCTGCCTGCGTGCAGCGCCGCCACGCGCCGCACAGCGTTTGGGTCATCACCGACGACACCATCACCTTCCTGCCCGCCGAAGCGGCATGACGGTGCGCCCGGTCAGGGCTTGACGCGTTGTGCCCGCATGACGGGTGGCGACCGCTTGAGCGTGCGCAGCAGGTCGGCCAGGTGCAGCCGATCGCGCACGGAGACGGTCAGCCTCAGTTCGGCGGCATCGGTCGCGGGCTGATTGTCCATGTCGATGTGGGTGATGTCGGCTTCGACCGCCGATACCGCCGAAGCCACCTGGGCCAGCGCACCCTTGCCGTTGCGCACGAGCACCTGCACCAACGTCTCGAAGGCGCGGGTGGGCTGCTCGGCCCACTCCACATGCATCCAGCGCTCGGGGTCGCGCTCCTTCAGGCGTTTGCCGTTATGGCAGTCGGCCGTGTGCACCAGCAGCCCCTCGCCGCGCCCCAGGTAGCCCACGATGGCATCGCCCGGAATCGGCCGGCAACAACTGGCCAGTTGGATCGACGCGCCTTCGCTGCCGTCGATCGTCACGGCACCCTGCGCCGGCGTGGTGTCATCTGCGCCATAGCGGCCCAGCGTGAGGGTGACGGCATCCGGGCGCACGCCCTTTTCGGCCAGAAGTTGCGCCAGCCGCTTGGCCACGATGGTGGCGATCTTGCGGCCCAGGCCGATGTCGGTGAGCAACTCGCCACGCCCCCGGTTGCCGCTCCAGCGCGTGAGCTGTTGCCACAGCGCCTGGGCATCGGTATCGGTCGGGTCGGTCGACGGCAGCGTATGGCCCTCGGCACGCAGGGCCTGGGCCAGCAGCTTTTCGCCCAGTGCGCGCGACTCCTCGAGCTCCATCGTCTTGAGGAAGTGACGGATTTTCGAGCGCGCGCGGCCGGTGCGCACGAAGTTCAGCCAGGCCGGGTTGGGGTGTGCGCCCGGCGCGGTGATCACCTCGACCACATCGCCGCTCTTGAGCTCGGTGCGCAAGGCCACCGGTTCGCCGTTGACCTTGGCGGCCACGCAGTGGTCGCCCACGTCGGAGTGGATGGCATAGGCGAAGTCCACCGCCGTCGCGCCACGCGGCAGGGCCAGGATCTTGCTCTTGGGCGTGAACACGTACACCGCCTCGGGCACCAGGTCGATCTTCACGTGCTCGAGGAACTCGGCGGCATCGCGCGTCTCGCCCTGGATGTCGAGCAGCGACTGCATCCACATCGCGCCCAGCGGGTTGGATTCGTCGCCCTTGCTGCCGCGCCGGTCGTTCTTGTAGAGCCAGTGCGCGGCGATGCCGCTTTCCGCCACCGCATGCATCTGCTCGGTGCGGATCTGGAACTCCACCGCAGTGCCCAACGGGCTGACCAGCGTGGTGTGCAGCGACTGGTATCCGTTGGCCTTGGGTATGGCCACGTAGTCCTTGAACCGCCCAGGCACCGGCTTGTACAGCTGGTGCAGCACACCCAGTGCAAGGTAACAGTCGGACAACGCGGGCACGACGATGCGAAAGCCGAAGATGTCGCTGACCTGCGCAAAGCCGGAGTGCTTCTCGCGCATCTTGCGGTAGATCGAGAACACGGTCTTTTCGCGACCCGAAATCTGCACCCGCATCCGGGAGCGCGAGAACGCCTGCTCGACCTCGCGCTGCACACGCTCGACGATGTCGCGCCGATAGCCGCGCGAGCGCTTGACCGCCTTGGCCAGTGCCGCGTGCCGCCAGGGATACAGGTGCTCGAACGACAGCTCCTGCAGTTCGCGATAGATCTGGTTCAGGCCCAGCCGGTGCGCGATGGGGGCATAGATGTCGAGCGTTTCGCGGGCGATGCGCTGACGCTTGTCGGGCTGCATCGCCGCCATCGTGCGCATGTTGTGCAGCCGGTCGGCCAGCTTGACCAGGATGACGCGCACGTCGCGCGCCATCGCCAGCAGCATCTTGCGAAAACTCTCGGCCTGGCCCTCCTCGCGAGTGGAGAACTGCAGCTTGTCCAGCTTGGTGAGCCCGTCCACCAGTTCGGCCGTGGGTGCCCCGAAGCGCTCGATCAACTCGGGCTTGGTGACGCCGCAGTCCTCCATGGCGTCGTGCATCAGCGCCGCCATCACCGCCTGTGCGTCGAGGTGCCAGTCGGCGACCATGCCGGCCACCGCCAATGGGTGCGTGATGTAGGGTTCGCCGCTGGCGCGAAACTGGCCCAGGTGCGCCTCGTCGGCGAACTTGTAGGCCTCGCGGATCAGCTTGACGTCGGCTTTCGACAGGTAGCCCAGCCGCTCGGCCAGCGCCGCGAACGAGGCAGCCTCGGCCCGCGGCGTGCCGTCGAGCGCAGCCGGGCGCGGCCGCGGCTGCAGCGCAGCCGGCAACAGCAATTCAGCGGCAAACGATCGGATGCCCATGCCCCGAATTTAGCCTGCTTCGGAGCCACCCGCTGGTACATCCCCCCAAATGACGAAGGGCGCCCGAAGGCGCCCATGTGGGTGCAGACCGCCGCAGCCGGTCAGATCGGAACGCGGCGCAGCATCTCGACGCCCACCTCGCCGGCGGCGATCTCGCGCAGGGCGGTCACGCCAGGTTTGTTCTTGCTCTCGATCTTGGGGGCATGGCCCTGGCTCAGCATGCGGGCCCGGTAGGTGGCCGCCAGCACGAGCTGGAACCTGTTGGGGATCTTGTTCAGGCAGTCTTCGACGGTGATGCGGGCCATGGAGGCAACCTCGGGCAAGGGTGGGAATGCACTGGAAGGGAACTGGGAACGGGCCGCCAGGGCGGACCGCTAAACCAGGCCCAGTGCCGAGAAAACCTGGGATCGGTTGCGCAGCTGCGCCGCGTAGCGCAACCGCTGCGAATGCACGACGGTCTTCAGATCGAACAACGCCGTCTCGAACAGGGCGTTGATTATAACGAAGTCGAAATAGCGGGCCTGGGCCACTTCCTCGCGGGCGTTGGCCATGCGTTGCTCGATGACATCGGCACCGTCTTCTCCGCGGCGCATCAGGCGCTGGCGCAGCTCGGCCCAGCTGGGTGGCAGGATGAAGATGAGCACGGCATGCGGAAACAACCGCTTGATCTGGCGCGCGCCCTGGTAGTCGATCTCGAGCACCACGTCTTCGCCAGCGGAAAGGCGCTGCTGAACGGCCGGGCGCGAGGTGCCATACAGATTGCCGTGCACCTGCGCCCACTCGAAGAACTCGTCGCGGTCGATCATGGCGCGAAAGGCCGGCTCGTCGACGAAACAGTATTCCCGACCGTTCTGCTCCTGGCCGCGCGGCGCCCGCGTGGTGTGCGAGACCGAAACGGTGAGCCGCGAGTCCAGTTCGAGCAACGCATTGACCAGGCTGGACTTGCCCGCGCCCGAAGGTGCGGCAACCACGAAGAGGTTGCCCGGCGCTTCGGCGGCGGGGGCTGCAAGCGGTGCGTCGGATACGGCCATGGCGGGCGTCGCGGGGTCGGGCAGGGCATTATCCGTCGCCCGGCTTGGCTGGCGGCCTTCAGTCGCCAGATGTGGCCAGCATCTCGAGCTCCAGGCCCCATTGCTCGACCATCGATGTGAGCACCACCCACTCGCCGTCGGTCACTTGCTCGTCGGCCTCGACCACCGTGCAACAGGCGCGCAGCACGTTGCGGCGCAGGGCTTCGTCATCGATCTCGGCCAGCACCTGTTCCAGCGTGCGGGGGTCAACCTGGCAGCTTTGGTCCCATGGCGAATGGGCGGTGGCCAGCAGGTCTTCACACAGCCCGTGCACCACGTCGTTCCACTGCTGCGGCTCGAGCCCGAAACGCGCCGGCGTGCCATGTCGGTCCCAGGCGTCCAGTTCCGTCTTGCTGTAGTGCCCGTCGGCCAGCATGGCCAACGCCACCAGCCGAGCCGCGGCTTGCGCGCTGTTGCGGGGATAGGTTCTCATCTGCTGCTCCTGAAGTCGGATCTGCCGGAAGTGGCAGCTGGACGATAGGGCTGCTGCAGCTGCGGGAAAAGCAGTGTTTGGTTGAGTTAAGTTCTGGAAAAACACGCGCATTGAGGCGCGTGTTGCCTCCCCTATGCCGAGCGCAGACAGGCAACCGCTTGGCGCTAAGATCAGCCGGTCAACACCTGCATGCCGTCGGCCGCATGCCCTCTGCCATGCCAAGAGTTTCTGCTGCCGCCGGCATCACGGCCCTGGTTGTGCTGGTCGCCTTGATCGGGGCCGCCTGGTGGTGGTCCCAACCGAAGCCTGAGGCTGCATTGCCGGCCCCTGCACCCGCCGCAGCGCCGCCCCTGGCTGCAGCCTCGATCGTCGAAGCGGCCTCGTCGCCCGCATCGGCGCCAACGGCGGGCATCGTGCCCTCGGCACCAGCGGCCGGCGCCGCGCCCATCGAGGTCGGTGATGGGCCCGTTACTGATGCACTCGTCGACTACATCGGCCGCGCGGCAGTACTGCAGCTGATACAGGCCGACAGGTTCGTCGTGCGCGTCGTCGCGACCGTTGACAACTTGCCGCGCGGTCATGTGGCCCCGCGGCTGTGGCCGCTGAACCTCAGCCCAGGCCGCTTCGCTGTGGACGACGAGGGACGTATCGCAGCAGGCAATGCGCGTCGCTACGACGCATCGGTTCGCCTGCTCGACGGACTTCCGCCGGCGAGGGCCGCCGACCTTTACCGCAGGCTGTATCCACAGTTGCAGGCGGCCTATGTCGAACTGGGCTATCCCCGGGGGTCGTTCCACGCGCGTTTGCTCGCCGTGATCGATCACCTGCTGAACACGCCTATGGCCTCGAGCGCGACGCGCTTGCAGCTCATCGAGGTCAAGGGCGAAGTGCCGTCGCAGCGGCCCTGGGTGCGCTACGAGTTCGCCGATCCCGCGCTGCAGCAACTATCTGCTGGACAGCGACTGCTGCTGCGCCTTGGGCCGGCGCACCAGGCGCGAATCATCGAGTGGCTGCGCGCGTTGCGACCCCTGCTTTGAGTCTGGACGCAGTGTCGTCCGCAGATGACTTCTAGGAGACCCCGTCGTGCCCATCTGGTTGCCAGCCGGCATCATCGCCGCCATCGTGGCCTGGGGCCTGGCTTCGCCGGCCACGCTCGCGGCCGTGTTCGACCAACTGCTCGCCGGCATCACCACCAACTTCGGCTGGCTCTACCTTTGGGTGGTGCTGGGCTTGGTGGCGCTGTGCGGCCTGCTTGCCGTCAGCCGCTACGGTGACTTGACGCTCGGCGCCGAGGACGAGGAGCCCGAGTTCTCGACGCTGAGCTGGTTTGCGATGCTGTTCGCCGCAGGCATGGGCATCGGTCTGGTGTTCTGGGGCGTCGCCGAGCCGGTCTCGCACTTTGGCGCTCCGCCACCGGGGGTGGTGGCCCGCACGCCGGAGGCGGCCAACGCCGCCATGCGCTACAGCTTCTTCCATTGGGGTCTGCATCCCTGGGCCATCTACGCCGTGGTCGCATTGGCCATCGGCTACTTCCAGTTCCGTCGCGGGGGTGCCGCCCTGGTCAGCACCGTCACCAACGCTCTGCCCTGGACGGTTGTGCAGCGCCTGGGTCCGCTATTCGATACGTTGGCCGTCGTCGCCACCGCTTTCGGCGTGGCCGCGTCACTGGGCATTGGCGCGCTGCAGATCAACGCCGGGCTGGCACGCGTGTTCGGCGTGCCAGTGAACGCCGGCGTGCAGTTGAGCATCATCGGGGTGACCACGCTGCTGTTCCTGACTTCAGCCCTTACCGGTGTCGACCGCGGAGTCAAGTGGTTGTCCAACACCAATCTCGTGCTCGGGCTGCTGATCGCGCTGGCGGTGTTCGTGCTCGGCCCCACGGTGGCGATCGTCGATACGCTCACCACGACGCTGGGCAATTACCTCAGCGAGTTCATCCGGATGAGCCTGCGCACAACGCCCTTCCGTGACAGCAGCTGGGTGGGTGGCTGGACCGTGTTCTACTGGGCCTGGTGGGTCAGCTGGTCGCCCTTCGTCGGGTTGTTCATCGCTCGCGTCTCGCGAGGACGCACGATTCGAGAGTTCATCATCGGCACGGTCTTCGCGCCGTCGCTGGCGGCGTTCGTGTGGTTCTCGGTCTTCGGTGGCACCGCGCTGCACCTGGAAATCTTCGCCGGCGTGCCGATCGCCGATGCGGTGAAGGCAGATCCAGCCACGGCCCTGTTCACGATGTTCGATGCGCTGCCGATGGCCGCGGTGCTGTCCTTTGCCGCCACTGTGCTCGTGCTCGTCTTCTTCGTCACATCCGGCGATTCGGCCACGCTGGTACTGAGCATGATGAGCACGCGTGGCAAGCCCAATCCAGGAAACGCCGTCAAGCTGCTGTGGGGCCTGCTCGTGTCGGGCATTGCCGCCAGCCTCTTGCTGGCCGGCGGCGTGAAGGCTGTTCAGACCGCAACCATCGTCTTCGCGCTGCCCTTCCTCGTCGTCATCGTCTTGATGGGCTGGTCGCTGTGGCGCGCGGTGCGCAGCGACTGGGAGGCCCGGCAGCGGGGCGAACGCCAGATGCGGCGGCGAATTCGTGCGTTGACCGGCGACGACCCGGGCGGCGACGCCCGGTGACGTGCCAGCGGCCCGTGTGCTTGCGCGCAGCGCGCAGGTGCATGCCGCGATTGTGAGCGAGGCCGGGGCATTGCCATTGGCCGTGCGGCGGCCTCGTCCTGATCCGTTAGGGGAGGCTTGCATGAATGACCCGCGGCCATGCTCGGCGACGGCGTGAAGCGCTGAGACGGAGCGGTGTGTGCGCTGACCGAACTTCGCCCCGCCCGCTGGTCAATTTTCGCTCGGCCAGCGTGCGGGCCGATGGCGTCAGCGAGGGCGCGATCTCGCGCGCAGCCTGGTCGATGGCTGTGGGCACGCGGTCGGTCATGTCCCGCGCCTGCTGAGCCAGGAAGCGCGGCTGCATGCCCAGCAGCCTCGCCATCAGTGCCAGGTTCTCGGCGCCCATCTCGCCCGGCCTGGCCTCGCCGCCGATCTCGAAGGCAAACGCGGTCGAATGGCCAGGGTGCAGCCGCGGCCGACGGCAGGCCGGGAAAGTACTCACCCAGTCGGTTGTGCCTGCAGGGCGCCTGGCGGTGGCGGCACCGATGCAGTGAGGGGACGCGCCGCGGTGACGTCACGTGCAAAGGTCTGCGGCGCGAATTCAGGGGCTTGGCCGCGCCAGGTCAGAGCACCTTGACCCCCGGCAGCTTGCGCATGCCTCGATCGAGAGTTGCCGTGAAGTCGCATCCCTGGCGGGCATGCTTGGCGACGACCAGGCAGTCCGCGAACCCGCAGGATCCTGACTCGAACAGGCTGAGTGCGGCCGCGACGACCTCGCGATCCTCGAAGGCGAACGCGGTCTCATCCAGGAGGCTGCGAACCGCCAGCGTCTGGGCAGGCTTGTCCTGATCGAAGGCCGACTTCAGCGTCCATACCGCCTCGGCCAGGACGACGTCCGTGACCAGCAGTGAACCCGGCATACCGCCGTGCTTTGCCAACAGCGCATCGATGCGCTTGCTCTGCGCCGGATCATCGTCGAGCCACAGGCGCAACAGGATGTTGGTGCCGATGCCGATCATCGGCCGGCCGACTTGCGGCCTGCCGGACGCGGCGCATGCTTGTCACGCAGGTGCCTGGACACGGCCTCGTCCATTTGGTCGACCGAGAGCGGCGCGGCATGCGGAGACTTGAACAATCCCCGGACTCGCCGAGCGTCGGGTTGGACGTGCCGGGCGGTGATCGTGTTGTCGGGCTGGACCTGGAAGTCAAGGATCGCCCCGGCGTCCAGGTTCAGGCGGTCGCGAATCTCCTTGGGCAGGGTGAGCTGGCCCTTGCTGGTCAAGGTGGCAAACACGGCGGCGTCCTTTCTGGATCGACGAACTCCTTACATTTTATCCAGGTAAGGAGAACCATGCGGTCGCAGCGCCAACGAGGACCATGATCTCGCGCCGCGCTGCTACGAAGAGAGACGCCCTGGGCCTGCTCACTCGATGTTCTGCACCTGCTCACGCATCTGCTCGATCGCCACCTTCATCTCCACCGAGATGTTGGTGAGTTCCAGTGCGGAGGACTTCGAGCCCAGGGTGTTGGCCTCGCGGTGCAGTTCCTGGATGAGGAAGTCCAGGCGCTTGCCGAGTTCGCCACCGGCGTTGAGCAGGCGGGAGATTTCGTCGAGGTGGGCGTTCAGGCGCGCGAGCTCTTCGGCGACATCGATGCGCAGGGCGTAGGCGGCGGCTTCGTTGAGCGCGCGCTCCTGCAGGGCCTCGGGGCTGACGCTGCTGCTGGCGCCGGCGGCGGCCAGGGCCTCGCGCCAGCGCTCCAGGAAGCGCTGTTGCTGGCGCTGCACGACGGCGGGCACCAGCGGCGCGGCTTGGGTGGCCAGCTCG
>JABWBN010000338.1 GCA_013360485.1 Burkholderiaceae bacterium
ACGGGCGGCGGCGAACGCCGGCAGCCGCCGGCCCCGGCCAGCCCCGCACCCGCTGCCGCCAGCAGGAAGCGCCGACGGTCGGTGTCGCCGGCATTCATTCGTGCAGGTGCCCCCATTCCTCTTCGAAGGTGTGCACCAGTGTCTGGTTCGACAGCCGGTTCGGTTCTGCCTCCACGCGCGACATGTCAGGCGGGAAGTGCAGCATGCCCACCATCGCCTGCGGTGTGAGGAAGCGCAACCCCCCGGGCAACTGCTGCGGCGCACGCCAGGGCCGGCGATGCGCCAGCACGAACCCCCATTCGCCGAAGGAGGGGACATGCGCATGGTAGGGCGTGGCCTGCAGGCCCACGGCCTCGATGGTGGCCACCACCGTCCAGAAGCTGCGCCGGGCGATCAGCGGCGATGTGGTCTGCACCACGGCATAGCCGCCGGCAGCCAGGTGTTGATCGACCTGCTGATAGAACGTGGTGGTGTAGAGCTTGCCCAGCGAGAAGTTGGTGGGATCGGGGAAGTCGACCACGACCACGTCGAAGACCTCGCCATGCGACTGCAACCACCCGAACGCATCGGCGTTGACGATGCGCAGCTTCGGCGAATGCAGGGCATCGGCATTGAGCACGCGCAGCATCGGCTCGTCGCGGAACAGACGTGTCATGTGCGGATCGAGTTCGACCAACGTGACCTGTTCCACCTGCGGGTGGCGCAGCACCTCGCGCACCGCCATGCCGTCGCCACCGCCGAGCACCAGCACCCGCTTGGGCGCACCGTGGGCGGCCAGCGCCGGATGAACCAGTGCCTCGTGGTAGCGGTACTCGTCGCGGGAGTGGAACTGCAGGTTGCCGTTGAGGAACAGGCGCACGCCGGTCGGGCCCGATGTGACCACCACCCGCTGGTAGGGGCTGCTCTGGCGCAGCACCACGCGGTCACCGTAGAAGCGGTCCTCGGCCCAGGTGGTCAGGTGGTCGGCGCCGGCCAGCACCGCCAGCAGGGCGGCGATGACGAACGCGCAGGCCCCTGCATGCGAACGCCACGTCCGCAACTCGGCGCGGAACAGCCACAACGCCCATACCGCCACGGCGGCGTTGAGCAGCCCGAACACGACACCGGTGCGCACCAGGCCCAGGTGCGGCACCAGCAGCAGCGGAAACGCGACGGCCACGGCCAGCGCGCCCAGGTAGTCGAATGTCAGCACTTGCGACACCAGTTCGCGCAGGGCGTAGCGTTCGGCGAAGTGGCGCTTGAGGATGCGCATCACCAGCGGGATCTCCAGCCCGACCAGCATGCCCACCACCAGCACCATCGCGTACAGCAGCAGGCGAAACGGCAGCCCGCGGTCCATCGGCAACAGGTTGTGGGCCACGAACAACCCCGCCGGCATGAGGCCGCCGATCAGGCCCACCAGCAACTCGATGCGCAGGAACTGCGCCACCAGCTGGCGATCGAAAAAACGCGACAGCCACGACCCCACACCCATCGCAAACAAGTAGGCCCCGATCACGGTGGAGAACTGCAGCACCGAATCGCCCAGCAGATAACTTGCCAGAGCGCCGGCGGCCAGCTCGTAGATCAGCCCGCATGCTGCAATGACGAACACCGACGCCAGCAGCGCCACCTCGGCCACCGACACCCGAGCCGCACGAGACTCGACCACCTCACCAGACAAGACAGACATCCGTCGTCACAAGACCCACCGCATCACCTGCAACCCCAACCGGCGCAGACCAACCGATCGGGCACCCACCGTCAGCCAGTGCGCCACCCCCACCGGGGGACAGGCCGCCAAAGGCGGCCAGGGGGCCGCGATCGCCATCGAAGGCGCCCGGCCGGATCCGGGTCCCCCGGTCCGGCCGGGTCACCCCTCGGGGGTGGCCCGGCCGGGGTCAACCATGTATTGCCGCAGCGACGATCTGCCCGATGGCGATGAACATGCCCGCGACCATGATGGCCAGCGCCACGTTCTTGTGCTCGACGATTTCTTCCCAGAGCTTGTACGGCGTGATCTTGTCGATGACGACGAAGCTCACCCACAGGATGACGACACCGATCAGGGCGTACATCACCGATCCCAGCACCACGCCGGGCTTGAGCCATTCGAGTCCCATGTCGCTTGCTCCTTGAAATGGCACCGGCCTACTTGTGGCCGCCGCCCGAACTGAATCCGCCGCTCGATCCGCCACCGAAGCGTGTGCCGGTGCTCGAGCGCTGGCTGCGCAGGCACTGCTGGTACTCGGCGCTGGCTTCGCCGAAGGCATCGCGCAGCGGCTGGCAATCGTTGGAGCCGCACTGCGCCATCGACATCACCACCACCACGATGATGACGGCGGCGATGACCCAGAACAGCGCTCCGCGCCCGCTGCCAGAGACCGCCTGGGCGTCGCGCTTCATCGCCATCGACTCCACCGTGCCCAGCCCGAAGGCCCGTGCCACGGCGTCGGAGTCGAGCGTGCCGCCAGCCGACCAGGTGACCTCCTGGCCGACCTGCTCGCGGTTCAGTCGCTTCACGCCGGCGGCGTAATCGGTGTTGCGGGTCTTCTCGCCCTTGTTCAGCCGCCAGTAGAACTCGCCCAGCACATAGGTGACGGCGCCGCTGTAGCTGTAGAGCTGGGTGTAGGTGACGCCTTCGAGGATGGCGCGGTCGCCCTTGACCTTGGGCACGCCGGTGATCGGGATGGCATAGCTCCAGCCATCCTCGGCATCGACGATGAAGGCGAAGCCCTCCTGGCGGTGATAGAGCAGGTACTCGCGCCAGGCCGTCTGCTCTTCGCCCGGATCGACGTCGACCTCCACCCGCTCGGCATATCCGACCACCTGCCAGGGCAGCGCGGGTGCCTTGGGACCCAGGGCCAGCGTGCCGGTGCGGCCCAGCGGGATGAGGGGCGGGCTGCCGGCGTTGTCCTGCGCATAGTGGGCAAGATCGCCGCCCACGCCTTGCGAGACATCCACCACCGAGTGGCACTGGTCGCAGACGATGCTCTGGGTGCTGTCGAGCTTGATCTGCAGCGAGGCACCGCAGTTCGGGCAGGCCAGGCTGCGACCACCCACCGCGCCGGCGCTCTCCTCGCGCAGACCGGTGAGCACCAGGTCCGACAGCCGCACCGAGCGGCCGATCGACCATCCCACCTCGGGCGCGTCGCGCCAATCCAGAGTCGCGACCTCGCCGCGGTCGTTGCGCAGATCGACCACCGTGAAGGGCGCACCCTCCAGACGCGGCGGCCGGGGCAGTTCGCCTTCGGCGGCGAGCACCCGTGCCTGCACCACCGATGCCACGCTCCAGACGCCGCCGGCCACGGCACGCTGCTCACCGGCATGCAACTCACCGGGCGCAGGCACCGGCCCGGTGAGCGGGCCATCGAAGGCCATCACATAGCGGCCGTTGTCCTCGGACAGCCAGCCGCTGCGCAGGCCGGCGTCGGCATCGCCACCGGCGTCGAACAGCACATGCCACTCGGACCAGCGTGCGTCGTCGTCGCCGAGCTGCTGGCGCCCGACCACGGTGAAGGCGGCGCCGGAGTAACGCCCGCTGGCGCCCAGCTGCAGCGGCGAGTGGTCGTCGAACAGCTCGGCGCTGCGGCCGATGCGCCGCAGGGCATCGCCGTCGCGCACCAGCGTCGAG
>JABWBN010000339.1 GCA_013360485.1 Burkholderiaceae bacterium
CGCCACTCGGCCATGCGATTGGCCTCGGCACCCGCGCTCTGGAAGGCGCGCCGCGACGTGGACGCCGCCCACGGGCCGACATGCGCCCCCAGCACGCTGTCGCGCACCACCGCCTGGCCGTTCGGATCACCCGGCCGCCAATGGCCCTTGGCGACGCCGGTGTCCCAGGCCCGGCCCAACGAAATCGAGCCAGGGGCCAGACCTGCCTCGCCGATCAGCCGGCTCGCGTGGACCAGGATGCCCAGTGCGCGCTGCGGCGCCGTGCCGGGTGCCAGGATGTGCCCGCCGTGTCCGGGCGTGCGCCGGCCCGAGCGACTGAGGAGGGTGCTGTCGTCGACGACCAGCGTGCCATCGCCGAAGATGAAGTCCACGTCGCCAGCGATCAGACTCTGGTGCACGTAGACACGGTCCCCGGTGGGGCTGGCACGAACGTAGAGCGTGTCCTGGTGGCCGAGCAGGGCCACCTCGTGCAGGTGGATGCGGTCGCCCTGCGTCATCAGCGCGACGGCCTGGGCCCCGCCGGATTCCGCAGCCTGGGGCGGATAGCCGACGCCGCGCCGCACGCCAGCCATCGCGTCGTTTTCGACACTCAGGTGCGCGAGCTGGACATCGTCGCTGAACACGCCCAGCGTCGCGCTGCTGGCCGTGCCGTAGGAACTGGCCGCAAGGTCGGGCAGGCAGGGGTTGCCGCTGTCCACGCCTGCGCGCTTGGGCAGCCCGGCGTAGCGGTTGGCGACGATGCGCACGTCGGTCGACCGCAGGCCCAAACCGACCAAGGCCGCCGGCGCCTTGCCGCGCAGGCACACCTGGCCGCGATAGGTGCCGGGTGCCAGCGCGATGACCCAACGCCGCCCGGGTTCACCCGTGCCGGCTGGCGGCAGGGCATCGAGTGCCTGCTGGAGCGTGGCATGGGTGCCGCTGCCGTCGGCGGCCACCACCCAGTCGGCTCGAACGGCCCGCAGGGCCTGCAGCGACGGTGGCGGTGTCCAGGGCGACGGACCCTGCGCAAGGTAGGTGGCAACGGTGTGGCTCGCGGCCTGACCGGCGTCGAGCTGTGGCCGGGGCTGGGCCTGCGCCACGCCGGCCAGTGCCAGCCATGCGAACAGTGCGGCTCTCACGGTGCCATCACGTCGGCCAGGTACAGCCCCGGCTCGCCGGCCTTGTCGCAGCTGAACAGCACCTGCCGCTCATCCGGCGTGAACGACGGATGTGGATGCGTGACCTGACGGTCGCCCTTGTAGACGCGCCAGGAGCTGTCGTGCCGGGCGATACGCCGTGTGGTGCCTTGGCGCAGGTCGAACAGGTGCAGGTAGGGATCGGGTTCGACACGGTAGCCGGCGGTATCGTCCACATCGGCCGGCGTGGCACATCCGTCGCCGACGATCAGGCTCCCATCGTGGTTGCTCATCAGATGCGAGCACGGCGGCATGGTGGCCAGCGCGCGGTCGGCCAGGCTCACCGGATCGAGCGCGCGGATCCAGCGCTCGGACTGCCCCTTCAGGTAGGACACGTAGATCATGGCCGAACCATCGGGTACCCAGAACTCGTGGGTGCAGCTCTCGCCCGCGGCATGGCGCTTGCCGCAGCGCAGGTGGCCACCGTCCTCGCCGACGAACCACATGCGGGCGTCGACCAGGTCGTGCGGCCCTTCGTGGCAGAAGGCCACGGTGGCATCGTCGTTCGGCCGGTACTGCGGATGACCGAGCCAGGTGTCGGTTTCGTGGATGGTCTGCCGCTGGCCACTGGCCAGGTCGATGCGGATCAGACGGCAACGCGGACGGTTGTAGTACATCTGCCGGAACTTCACCCAGTCGTCCAGCGCGAACCAGTCGCTCGCGCGGATCTCGATGCCCACCATCTTCGTGCAGGCGCTGTTGGCCACCCAGGTGCCGTAGCCCACCCAACCCTCTGGCACGCGGTAGGCCACCTCTTCGTGCAGTGTGTCGAGCTCCAGCCGCACCAGTTCGCGCTTGGCCCGCACGAAGTACAAGTGGCGATCGGCCGGATCGAGAAAGCCGCCGAACGTGTTTTCGTCCGGCTGGTCGGTGAGTTGCAGGCACTCGCCGCTGCGCAGGTCGAGCAGGTGGTAGTGCCAGTCGGTGTCGGGTCCGAACTCGCCGCCGAAGACCAGCCGCTGGCCATCGGTGGTGAAGCTCTTCTGGTAGAAGTAGGTGCGGTGGCAGGTGACATCCGGTGGCGTCAGGCGGATCACGCGGGCACCGGTTTCCGCATCGGCGCGGGTCTCGAAGGCAAGCTGTCGCCTGGTGTGTTTGGGCATGATCGGATGGCGAAGGTTGATGGCTGCAATGGACGCGCCGGATATTCGCTAGCGCCCATGAATGCGCAGCAGCAGCGCGTTGCCGTGCACCCGCAGCTGCCCGGCCGCCTGCGCGTCGGTGAGCTTGCCGTAGGCCACGCGCTCGAACACGTCACGCAGGAACTTGCGCATGCGCGCATCCTCGAACGCGGGCGACGGGCGGGCGATTCGACCGGCTGCACGCTCGCCGTTCACCTGTTGCCAGGCCTGGGTCTCGAGATCGCCGGCAAGTTGCTCGCTCAGCACCACATCCAGCGCACGTCGCGCACTGGGCAGTCCACGCACGACGGCAAGCGTGCGTGCGGCGGCCGCGTCCGTCAGCAGGTAGTCGAGCAGGCGCACCGCCAGCTCGGGATGGCTCGAACGCCTGCTCACCGCATACAGCATGGCCGGGCGGCCCAGCGCACCGTTGAAGTGCGCACCCGGCAGGCGCAATGACTCGCCCAGAACCAGGCGCTGGTCGGCATCCAGCGTGCTGCGGCGCAGCCGGATCTGGCTGTCCCAGGTGTAGTTGCCGGCCCACAGCCCGCGCACCCAGTCGGGCTGCTGCTCGGTGGGCTTCTCGGCCCCACCCAGGCTCGCACGGTAGGGCAGCGGCGTGGCCACATGCTCATCGGCCAGGCGCCGGAACACGCGCACCCACTCGCGCAACGCGGCCTCGCCAAGGGCCACGCGCGGCTCGTCCGGGTGCAGGTAGCCGGACCCGGTGCTCTGGTGCGTCCAGGCCAGCGACAGCAGGATCATGTCGTAGAGCTCGCCGTCCAGCGGATAGGCCCGCTCGCCCAGCACGCGCCGGAAGTGCGGGCCGGCCTCGAACAGCTGCTGCCAGGTGGTGGGCAGAGGCAGGCCGGCGCGGGCATAGGCCGCGGCATTCCACAGGAACAGCCGAGCCGAGTACGACGGCGGCAGTCCGTTCAGCCGACCCTGCACCTCGCACAGCGCGATGTCGTCGGGGGTGAACTGCTCGAGCGCGATCTGGCTGCGGTGGGCATGCAGGTCGAGGAAGCCGCGGCCGTCGCGGCTGAACATCGCCAGCCACGCCCAGTTGATCTGCATGAGGTCGGGCTCGGTGCCACCGACCATCTGCATGGTGAGCTTCTCCAGGTACCCGTTGAAGCCCATGTACTCGGCCTTGATGCGCACCCCGGGGTTCGCTGCCTCGAAGGCGGCGAGCGCGTCCAGGGTGCGGCGGTGGCGCTCACCGCCGCCCCACCAGCCCACGCGCAGTTGCACCTCGCTCAG
>JABWBN010000058.1 GCA_013360485.1 Burkholderiaceae bacterium
CGTGCGCCGGCGCCGCGGTGGCGGCGGCCGCAGCTATAAGGAGCGCCAGCGCTGGAGCGCTTGCCGAGAAGCGCCTTGGAAGCCAAGCGCGGATCATGCTAGCTCCCCCTAACTAGAAGACTTACAGAACGGCAAGGCGCGGTCAAAAGCCGCGCCCTGCGACTATAGGCGGCGGCTTCGGCGCGCGCCATACCGACGCTGAGTCTTGAGGAGGATCATTGCGTGAGGCGAAGTGCTTTGATCGCAGGTTTGACGGCGAGCGTAGTGTCGCTTGCAGGCACAGCACACGCCGCCGTTGGCGCGCCGACGCCGCAGGGCTTGGATCTGCAGGCGCCGGCCACCGGCATCATGAGTCAGATTCACGATTTCCACAGCTTTCTGCTCACGATCATCGTCGCCATCACGCTGTTCGTGCTGGCGCTGCTGCTGTGGGTGATCGTGCGCTACAATCGCCGCGCCAATCCGACGCCGCGCAAATTCACCCACAACATGCTGGTCGAAGTGATCTGGACCATCGTGCCGGTGCTGATCCTGGTCGCGATCGCGTGGAAGTCGTTCCCGCTGCTTTATGCGCAGGAGCGCATCCCGGAAGACGCTGAGATCACGCTCAAGGTGACGGGCAATTCCTGGTTCTGGAATTTCGAGTATCCGGACCAGGGCGTCGCCATCACCGCCAACCTGCTGCCGGAAGATGAGGCGCGCGCGCAGAACCGCCCTTATCTGCTGGCGACGACGGAGGAGTTTCAGGGGCGGATGCGGGTGTTGCTGTCGAATTTGCAGCAGGGGGCGGCGCTGGACATCGCGCTGAAGAACTCCTACGACAAGCCGGCGCAGGAGATGATGGCGGCGGCGGATGCGCACCGGAAGGGCGGGCAGTTTGCGGCGGCGGAGTGGGTGGGGGCGCCGATTAATCCGCAGCGGGATTTCCGGGCGCGGGAGATCGAGGCGGGGCTGGTGAAGCTGGCGGTGGCGGGTGTGCAGAAGGGCGAGGCGAGAAGGGCGGCGTTCCGGGCACTGTTGAATGAAGGCATGAAGACGCCGGTGACGCTGGAGGGGGCGGGTTTGTACGCGGAAGCGGTGGAGGCGGGGAGCGAGTCGGCGACGGCGTGGTTGCAGGCGGCGATGGCAGAGAAGGCCGCGGCGAAGCGGGAGAAGATGCTGGTGCGGGCGAGCGAGTTGAATGGGCGGTGGGCTGAGCCGCATGCGCGGATTGCGATGGACACGGGGGATTTGGGGCACAAGATCGGGCGGATGAAGAAGGCGGTGTCGCTGGAGCCGCGGCATGGGGATTGGTGGCGGCAACTGGCGGAATGGCAGTATGAGGGGCGGTTGTACCGGGATGCGGCGGCGAGTTTTCTGAGCGCGGCGCGTTGGGCGTCGACGGCGGAGGAGTCGGCGCGGATGCAGGGGCGTTGGAAGGAGCTGGAAGAGGCGCGCGGGGCGTTGGAGGCGGCGGAGCGGAAGCGAATTGAAGATGAGAAGCAGGCGGCGCTGGAGAAGCTGCGGCAGGAGGCGCTGGAGCGGATTCGTGCGGCGGAGAAGAAGGCGCGCGGGGAGATGGGCGGCGCGGAGGGAGCGGAGAAGCCCGTGGAGTGGTGGGAAGGTCCGGCGGCGGATGGGAAGACGCAGGGCGTGTTGGAGCGGGTGGAGTGCGGAAAGCAGTCACTGGTGCTGTTGGTGAAGGACGGCGGAGGGCGGGTGGTGAAGCTGGCGGTGGCGGATCCGGGGAAGGTTGTGTTCATGGGCGGCGGGGAGATGACGCTGGCGTGCGGGGTGCAGAAGCCGGAGCGGCGGGTGCGGGTGGAGTACCGGACGAAGGCGGACGCGAAAGCGGGGACGGCGGGCGAAGTGGCGGTGATCGAGTTTCTGCAATGAACGAACCGCACCGCCTGCGCTGGCTGGCCATGTTTGTGTTCACGCTGGCCAGTTCGTTGAGCTTCATAGACCGGCAGATTCTGGCCGCGCTGGCGCCGGCGATTCAGAGCGAGTTTGGGTTGACGCTGGCGCAGTATGGGGCGGTGGTGTCGGTGTTTTCGATCACGTATGCGCTGACGGCGCCGCTGGCGGGGATGTTCATCGACCGGGCGGGGTTGAACACGGGGATTGTGGTGTCGATTGCGTTGTGGTCGGCGGTGGGCGTGGCGACGGGGATGACGACGGGGTTTATGGGATTGCTGGTGTGCAGGGGGGCGCTGGGGTTTGCGGAGTCGGGCAACTTGCCGGCGAGTGGAAAGGCTGGGGCGTTGTACCTGGCGGCGGGGGAGCGGGCGTTGGGGGCGGCCTTTGGGCAGGTGGGGATCAGCATTGGGATGGTGGTGGCGCCGGTGCTGGCGAGCGGGTTGTATGCGGCGTATGGCTGGCGAATGGCGTTCGTGGTGGCGGGGTTGTTGGGGTTCCTGTGGATTCCGTTGTGGCTGGTGACGGCGCGGGCGATTCCGCGGGCGCATGAGGAGAAGCGCGGGCAGGCGGCGGGGTTGGGCGAGTTGGTTCGCGACCGGCGGTTGTGGGGGCTGATTGCGGCGAACATCCTGTCGATGACGACGTATAGCCTGTGGATGAACTGGACGACGGTGTTTCTGGTGAAGACGAAGGGACTGACGCAGGACGAGGCGAATTTGCGGTTTGCGTGGATTCCGCCGGTGTTTGCGGCGCTGGGCGGATTGGCGGGCGGTTCGCTGTCGTGGCGGTTTGCGGGGGCGGGGAGGACGTTGCCTCGGGCGCGGTTGCGGGCGGCCGGGTTGGCGTCGGTGGCGTTGTTGGGGACGGCGCTGGCGCCGCTGGCGCCGACGAGCGGGATGGCGACGGCGGTGATCTGCTGGAGCTACTTCTGGACGGTTGCCTTCAGCGTGAACACGTATGCGCTGCCGGTGGATTACTTTGGCGTGGAGCGGGCGGCGACGGGCGTGGCGGCGTTGACGATGGCGTATGGGTTGATGCAGACGGTGTTGTCGCCGTTTGTGGGGAGCATGGTGGACCGGCATGGCTTTGTGCCGGTGTGCGCGGCGGTGGCGGTGATGCCGATGCTGGCGTGGGTGGTGTTACGGGCGACGGCTGGCGAGGCTCGGGCGGCGGCATGAGAGAGTGGGCGCGGCGTGGGAAGCGGCGCTTGCTGGCGGCGCTGGGGATCGATCCGGAGCCGGTGGTGGTGACGCTGTGGAGCGGACCGGCGGAGTTGTGCGCGCGGATGCAGAAGGAGGTGGAGGCGCTGTTGCCGGAGTACCGGCATGTGGTGGTGACGGAAGCGGGCGTGGCGGGCCGGTGCGGATTGCGGGTGGCGCAGGGGACGCCGGTGGAATTGGGGCTGCGGGTGAAGCGGGCGCTGCGGGGGAAGCGGATTGGGATGGTGGCGGCGCTGTTTGGGGCGGGTACAGAGGGCGAGGCGCTGCGGCAGGCGGCGTTTTTGGTGGCGCCGACGAAGGTGCTGGCCTACAACATGCGGTTGGAGCGGCTGCATCTGCGGTGGTGGGATTGGCTGACGGCGTACCTGTTTTTGGCGGGCGTGCCGTTGGGGCGGGCGCAGGCGCGGCCGTGGTGGTGGCCTTTGCCGCATCGGAAGACGTTTGCGCCGGATGAGGTGACGGTGGTGGAAGGGCGGGCGGGGTCGGCGGCGCGGCCGGCGGTGGCGTCACCGGTGCCGGCGCCGCAGGCTTGATTGCGCCATCGCAGTCAGCGACAGCAGTGGCGGGCGTCCAGGATGCGTCGCGCCAGCACAGGCCGTTACCGTTCTTCCAGACTTGGCCGAACGGGTTTTGCCAGTTGTCCACCGACTTGCCCTGGGCAAACGCCATCATCGGCGCAAGGACAGCAGCCGATGCGAACAGCACCGCCACCTTGTTGAATTTCTTCATGATTCTCCTCTCGAGGAAAGCCGCAGTAGTCTGCGAAACGTGCGATTCCGAAGCAAGAAAAGCCGGCAACGACTCAGTCAGGCGAGCGATCACCATCGAGAAATCATTGTGCCAGATGATCCTCCGCCCGCTGCATTTTGGGCCGCAGCAGCGGGTCACGGCATGGCGCTGTTGCAAAGCCGCGACATGCACGCGACGCATAGAATGGCGGTTTGCCGCGCGCGCCATGCCAGACCGTGCGCTTGGTGCGTCCCCTCCCGGCCCCGCAGCCGTATCGCATGACCCAGTTCGCCAAGGAAACCCTGCCCGTCAGCCTCGAAGAGGAGATGCGGCGCTCGTATCTCGATTACGCCATGAGCGTGATCGTCGGGCGGGCCCTGCCCGATGCCCGGGACGGGCTCAAGCCGGTGCATCGGCGCGTGCTGTTCGCGATGCACGAGCTCAACAACGACTGGAACCGGCCTTACAAGAAGAGCGCGCGCATCGTCGGCGATGTCATCGGTAAGTACCACCCGCACAGCGACACGGCGGTCTACGACACCATTGTGCGCATGGCGCAGGACTTCAGCCTGCGCCACATGCTGGTCGATGGCCAGGGCAACTTCGGCAGCATCGACGGCGACAACGCCGCCGCGATGCGCTACACCGAGATCCGGCTGGCCAAGATCGCTCACGAGATGCTGGCCGACATCGACAAGGACACCGTCGATTTCGCGCCCAACTACGACGGCTCCGAGAAGGAGCCCACGGTGCTGCCGGCGCGGCTGCCCAACCTGCTCATCAACGGCTCGGCCGGCATCGCGGTGGGCATGGCCACCAACATCCCGCCGCACAATCTCAATGAGGTGGTCGACGCCTGCCTGCACCTGCTGAAGATGCCGCAGGCCACGCTGGAAGAGGTGATGGAGATCATCCCGGCGCCCGACTTCCCCACGGCGGGCATCATCTACGGCATCAACGGCGTGCGCGAGGGCTACCGCACCGGCCGCGGCAAGGTGGTGATGCGCGCGCGCTGCCACTTCGAGGACATCGACCGCGGCCAGCGCCAGGCGATCATCGTCGACGAGATCCCCTACCAGGTCAACAAGAAGACGCTGCTCGAACGCATCGCCGAGCTGGTGCACGAGAAGAAGCTCGAAGGCATCAGCCACATCCAGGACGAGTCCGACAAGTCCGGCATGCGCGTGGTCATCGAGCTCAAGCGCGGCGAAGTGCCCGAGGTGGTGCTCAACAACCTGTACAAGCAGACGCAACTGCAGGACACATTCGGCATCAATATGGTGGCGCTGGTCGACGGCCAGCCACGCCTATGCAACCTCAAGCAGCTGCTCGACATCTTCCTCGAGCACCGCCGCGAGGTGATCACGCGGCGCACGGTGTACGAGCTGCGCAAGGCACGCGAGCGGGGCCACGTGCTCGAGGGCCTGGCTGTGGCGCTGGCCAACATCGACGAGTTCATCGAGATCATCAAGACCTCGCCGACGCCTCCGGTGGCCAAGGCATCGCTGATGAGCCGATCGTGGGATTCGTCGCTGGTGCGCGAAATGCTCGTCCGCGCCGAAGCAGATACACCCGGCGGACGCGCGGCCTACCGGCCCGAGGGCCTGCCCGCCAGCTACGGCATGCAGCCCGACGGGTTGTACCGGCTGTCGGACGACCAGGCCGGCGAAATCCTGCAGATGCGCCTGCAACGCCTGACCGGCCTGGAGCAGGACAAGATCATCGGCGAGTACAAGGAGGTCATGGCGCAGATCGCCGACCTGCTGGACATCCTTGCACGGCCCGAGCGTGTCACGACGATCATCGCCGACGAACTCACGGCACTGAAGGCCGAGTTCGGCAGCACCAAGCTGGCCGCACGGCGCAGCACCATCGAGCACAACGTGCAGGAACTGGGCACCGAGGACCTGATCACGCCCACCGACATGGTGGTCACGCTCAGCCACACGGGCTACATCAAGAGTCAGCCGCTCACCGAATACCGCGCCCAGAAGCGCGGCGGCCGCGGCAAGCAGGCCACGGCGACGAAGGAAGACGACTGGATCGACCAGCTCTTCATCGCCAACACGCACGACTGGATCCTGTGCTTCAGCAACCGTGGTCGCGTGTATTGGCTGAAGGTCTGGGAAGTTCCACAGGGCGCCCGTGCCAGCCGCGGCAAGCCCATCGTGAACATGTTCCCGCTGCAGGCCGACGAGAAGATCACGGTGGTCCTTCCGCTCACCGGTGAATTCCGCAGCTTCCCGGCCGACCACTACGTGTTCATGGCCACGGCGCTCGGAACCGTGAAGAAAACCGCGCTCGACGAGTTCAGCAACCCGCGCAAGGCCGGCATCATCGCGGTCGATCTCGACGAGGGCGACTTCCTGATCGGTGCGGCACTGACCGATGGCCACCACGACGTGATGCTGTTCTCCGACGGCGGCAAGGCGGTGCGCTTCGATGAGGACGATGTGCGCCCGATGGGGCGCAATGCACGCGGCGTGCGCGGCATGATGCTCGAGGACGGCCAGAGCGTGATCGCCATGCTGGTGGCCGAAGACGAGACGCAGAGCGTGCTCACCGCCACCGAGAACGGCTATGGCAAGCGCACCAGCATCGTCGAGTACACCCGGCACGGCCGCGGCACCAAGGGCATGATCGCCATCCAGCAGACCGAGCGCAACGGCAAGGTCGTTGCCGCCACGCTGGTGCGCCCGGCCGACGAGATCATGCTGATCACCGACCGCGGCGTGCTGGTGCGAACGCGTGTGTCCGAGATCCGAGAGCTCGGTCGCGCCACGCAAGGCGTGACCCTGATCGCCCTGGACGACGGCGCCCAGCTCTCCGGACTGCAGCGCATCGTCGAGAACGATGCCGCCGACGCCACCGACAACGGCAGCGAGGGCGAAGGCCCCGCCGATCCCCCTCCCCCCAGCCAGGACCAGACATGATGTCGATTCGCACCACCGCCGCCGCCGCGCTTGTCGCCGCCCTTGTGTTGACAGGCATGAACGCCGCGGCGCAGACGGCTGCACCATCGGCGAACCAGGGCGCCACGTCCGCCGCCAAGAAGGAGCTCGTGAGCAAGGTTCTCGCGGCCCAGCAAGCCGGTATCGAGAGCATCGCTAACAACCTGGCCGGACAGACCGCCACCCAGGTGATGCAGGGCACAGCGCCCGCTCTGTCGCGGCTGCCGGCAGACAAGCGAGATGCTGCCGCCGGCGATATCCGCACGGAAGTGCGCAAGTTCTACGAGGACGCGTCGGCCATGCTGCGCAAGCGGGCCGTCGAGCTGGGCCCTTCGACGATCGGCACGCAGCTCGAAGAGAAGTTCACCGAGGATGAGCTCAAGATTCTGCTGACTTGGCTGGAGTCGCCGGTGAACCGCAAGTTCCAGCAGTTGGCCGGTGAGATGCAACAAGGCCTGGGCCAGAAGCTCGTGGCAGAGACGCGCTCGTCGATCGAACCCAAGCTCAAGGCACTCGAGCAGGCCATCGGCAAGCGCTTGAGCGCTGCGGCTGAACCCGGAGCCGCCGCGCCGAAGTCGTCGGCGGCAAAGGCGTCGGCACCTACCAAGAAGTGACCGTTTGAGCCTGCTGCCCATGCCCGAGGCATCGCGCCCCTACAACTTCTCAGCCGGCCCGGCCACCCTGCCTGAGCCAGTGCTGCGTCGCGCGGCACAGGAAATGCTCGACTGGCACGGCAGCGGCATGGGGGTGATGGAGATGAGCCATCGCGGCCGCGAGTTCGTCTCGATCGCAGAAGCCGCCGAGGCCGACCTGCGGCACCTGCTGGGCGTGCCTGCGCAGTTCCGCATCCTGTTCATGCAAGGTGGAGGCCTCGCCGAGAACGCCATCGTGCCGATGAACCTCAGCCGCGGCGGCCAGGTCGACGCGGTGGTCACCGGCGCCTGGTCGCAGAAGTCCGCGCGCGAGGCACGCCGCTATGCCGACGTGCAGGTGGCTGCGAGCAACGAAGCCGACGGCCACACCACGCTGCCGACGGCGGCGGGCTGGCGGCTGCGCAAGGGTGCTGCTTATGTGCACGTGTGCAGCAACGAAACCATCCACGGTGTCGAGTTCCACCAGTTGCCGGACCTGTCGGCGTTGGGCTGCGATGCGCCGCTGGTGGTCGATTGCTCCTCGCATGTGCTCTCGCGTCCGATGGACTGGTCGCGCGTGGGGCTCGCGTTCGCCGGAGCGCAGAAGAACATCGGTCCGGCCGGCCTGACACTCGTGTTCGTGCGCGAGGACCTGTTGGGCCATGCCCTGCCGATCTGCCCGTCGGCGTTCGACTACCGAACCGTAGCCGACAACGGCTCGATGTTCAACACGCCGCCCACCTACGCCATCTACATCGCCGGCCTGGTGTTCCAGTGGATCGCGGCGGAAGGCGGTGTGACCGCGCTCGAGGCCCGCAACATCGCGAAGGCGCGGCTGCTGTATGACGCGATCGACGGCTCCGGCGGCTTCTACGCCAATCGGGTGGCCGTCGATTGCCGCTCGCGCATGAACGTACCGTTCTTCCTGCACGACGAGCGCCTGAACGAACCCTTCCTCGCACGGGCCCGCGAACGCGGGCTGCTGCAACTCAAGGGCCACAAGAGCGTGGGTGGCATGCGTGCCTCGATCTACAACGCCATGCCGCTGCACGGTGTGCAGGCGCTGGTGGACCACCTGCGCGATTTCGCCCGCAGCCATGGCTGACACACCCGCCACACCGACCGTACAACCGGAGTTGCTCGCGCTGCGCGAGCAGATCGACGCGCTCGACGGCCAGATGCTGCAGTTGCTCAACCGTCGCGCGCAGCTGGCGCAGCAGGTCGGCGAGATCAAGCGCCATGAAGGTTCGGTGGTGTTCCGACCCGAGCGCGAGGCCCAGGTGATCGACGGGCTGAAGGCGCGCAATACCGGCCCCTTGCAGACCGACAGCGTGGCGCCGATCTGGCGCGAGATCATGTCGGCCTGCCGGGCACTGGAGACGCCGACGCGCGTGGCCTACCTGGGGCCCGCAGGCACCTTCAGCGAGGAAGCAGCCCTGGGTTTCTTCGGCAGTTCGATCGTGCGCGTGCCCTGCGCCAGTGCCGATGAAGTGATGCGGGTGACCACCGCCGGGGCGGCCGACTTCGGCGTGCTGCCGGTCGAGAACTCCACCGAGGGTGTGGTGACACGCTCTCTCGACCTGTTCCTGGCCACGCCGTTGTTCATCATCGGCGAAACCAGCCTGATCGTGCGCCACAACCTGCTGCGCAAGGAGAACTCGCTGGCGGGCGTACGCTGCGTGTGCGCGCACCCGCAGGCGCTTGCGCAGTGCCACGACTGGCTCAGCCATCACCTGCCGGACGTGGAGCGCAGGCCCGTATCGAGCAATGCGGAGGGTGCCCGTCTGGCCAGCCACGATAACGCCATCGCAGCGGTGGCCGGGGCACGAGCGGCCACCGAGTTCGGACTGCACATCGTGGCGCCAGCCATCCAGGACGACCCGCACAACCGCACCCGCTTCGCCATCCTCACGCACCCCGACCGCCACCCGGCGCCTCGGCCCTCGGGGCACGACTGCACCAGCCTGATCGTCTCGGTCGACAACAAGCCCGGCGCGGTACACGACATGCTGGTGCCGCTCAAGCGCCACGGGGTGTCGATGTCCCGGTTCGAGTCGCGGCCGGCACGTTCGGGCCAATGGGAATACTATTTCTACATCGACGTCGAGGGCCACCCCGACGACCCCCGGGTGGGCACCGCGTTGCGTGAACTGCGCGAGGCCTGCGCGTTCTTCAAGGTGCTGGGCACCTATCCGATCGACGTGCACTGACGGACAGCGACGATGTTCAACCAGCTTGGTGTCATCGGATGCGGCCTGATGGGCGGTTCCTTCGCGCTTGCCGCCAAACGTGCGGGATTGGTCAAGCGCGTGATCGGCTACAGCAAGTCGCCGTCCACCACCGAGCTCGCCAAGCGCCTGGGCGTGATCGACGTGGCCGCCGAGTCCGCCCTGCTGGCCGTGGCCGGCTCCGATGTGGTGATCATCGCCGTGCCGGTGGCCGCCACCGAAGCCACGTTCAAGGCCATCCGCCACCTGGTGGAGCCGCATGTGCTGTTCATGGACGTGGGATCGACCAAGCGCGATGTGGTCGACACCGCCCGGCGCGTACTCAAGGAGCGCGTGGGCGCGTTCGTGCCGGCCCACCCGATCGCCGGCAAGGAAAGCGCCGGCGTTCAGCATGCCGACGCCACTTTGTACGCCGGCCGGCAAGTCATCCTCACGCCGCTGCCGCAGACGGTGCCGGAGCTGGTTCAACGTGCCACCGACGTCTGGTCGGCCGTGGGCGCGCAGGTGCTCAAGATGACACCCGAGAACCACGACGCAGCGTTTGCTGCCGTGAGCCACCTGCCCCATCTGCTGGCGTTCGCGTACTTCAGCGCGATCATCAACCAGCCCAGCGGCCGCGATTTCCTATCGCTGGCCGGGCCGGGGTTTCGCGACTTCACGCGCATTGCCGCCAGCGACCCTGCGGTGTGGCGCGACATCCTGCTGGCCAATCGCGAGGAAGTGCTCAAGCAGACGCAGCGCTTCCGCCACTCGCTCGACGCGCTCGAGCACGTGGTTCGCGCTGGCAACGCGCAGGCGCTCGAGGACCTGATCCGCACGGCGGCCGAGGGTCGCGGCGGCTGGCAGATCGGCAACCCGCGCGGCAGCAGCGGCAAGTAGCACGCGGCGCCGTCCGCTGCGCGCCGCTTCACGGGCTTCCTCATCCATGTACGACATCGCGTTCCTCGACTTGCCCCCGTTGCGTGCAGCCAGCGGCTGCGTTCGGTTGCCCGGATCCAAGAGCATTTCCAACCGTGTGCTGTTGCTGGCCGGGCTCAGCGAGGGATGCACCGAGGTCCACGACCTGCTTGACTCGGACGACACCCGCGTCATGCTCGACGCCCTGCGTGCACTGGGCTGCACGCTCGAGCACCGCGACAACGGGGTGTGGGCCGTTACCGGCATCGGCGGCATGCCCGCCGTGCGCGAGGCCTCGTTGTTTCTCGGCAATGCCGGCACCGCGATGCGCCCGTTGGCTGCGGCACTGGCCGTGTTGGCCGCGTTGCATGGCGGGCGCTATAGCGTCTCGGGCGTGCCGCGCATGCACGAACGCCCCATCGGCGACCTCGTCGATGCCCTGCGGCAACTGGGCTGCCGCATCGACGAACTCGGCCTGCCCGGATTTCCGCCGCTGCGGTTGTGCGGCAGCGGCGTCGACGGCATGGCCTCCGGACGACTGGACACGGCCCGTGAGATTCGCGTGCGCGGCGATGTGTCCAGCCAGTTCCTCACCGCGCTGCTGCTGGCATTGCCGCTGGCCAGCGCCGAGCGGGCCATCCACATCGCCGTCGACGGCGAACTGATCTCCAAGCCCTATGTCGAGATCACCCTCAACCTGCTGGCGCGCTTTGGCATCGCGGTGCAGCGCCAGGGCTTCGCACGCTTCACCATCCCCCAGGGCTGTCGCTACCGCTCACCGGGACGGATCCACGTCGAGGCCGATGCGTCTTCGGCGTCGTACTTCGTCGCACTGGGCGCGCTCGCCGGTGTCGACGCCCCGGTGCGCATCGAAGGCGTGGGCCTGGACTCCATCCAGGGCGACATCCGCTTCATCGAGGCTGCGCGCGCCATGGGTGCCGTGATTGAAGGCGGCCCGGCTCATCTGCAAGTGCGGCGCGACGCTTGGCCGCTGCGCGCCCTGACGATGGACTGCAACCACATACCGGACGCGGCGATGACGTTGGCGGTGATGGCCCTGTACGCCGACGGCCCGACGCGGTTGACGAACATCGGCAGCTGGCGCGTCAAGGAGACCGACCGCATTGCTGCGATGGCATCGGAGCTGCGCAAACTCGGTGCCGGGGTCGACGAGGGGCCGGACTGGATCGCCGTCACGCCACCCACGCGCTGGACGACGGGCTCCATCCGCACCTACGACGATCACCGCATCGCGATGTGCCTGTCGCTGGCCGCATTCAACCCGGCCCGGCTGCCGGTGCGCATCCTCGACCCGCGGTGTGTGGCCAAGACTTTTCCCGACTACTTCGAGGCGCTGTTCGCCCTGACCCGCGCCGATGCCACCGACATCCCCGTCATCACGATCGACGGCCCGACCGCCTCGGGCAAGGGCACGTTGGCGGCGCAGGTGGCGGCTCGTCTGGGCTGGCACCAGCTCGACTCGGGGCTGCTGTACCGGGCGACGGCGCTCGCCGCCCTGCGCCGCAGCATACCCGGCGATTCCGAACCCCTGCTGGCGGGCGTGGCGTCCCAGCTGCAGCTGCGCTTCGACGGCGACCGCGTGCTGCTCGATGGCGCTGACGTCTCCACCGATCTGCGCATGGAAGCCGTGGGTGCCATGGCCTCGCGCATCGCAGCATTGCCCCTGGTGCGCAGCGCGCTCAACGCGCTGCAGTTGTCGTTTCGGCAACTGCCGGGCCTGGTGGCCGACGGGCGTGACATGGGCACGGTGATCTTCCCTGGAGCGGCGCTGAAGGTGTTTCTCAACGCCAGCGCCGCCACGCGCGCCGACCGAAGATATAAGCAATTGATTTCAAAGGGAATTTCGGCTAACATCGATGCCCTTCGGGCCGACCTCGAGGCGCGTGACGAGCGCGACCGCAACCGACAGGTGGCACCCTTGAAGCCGGCCGAAGACGCGCTGCAGCTCGACAACTCGGGGCTGTCGGTCGAGCAATCGGTCGATCAGGTCCTGGCTTGGTGGGCTGAGCGCAACCCGTTGGGCTGACACGGGGCAGACGAATCGCGGCGGCAATCGGCCACCGGGTTCGCAGCGAATCGGCCTATCGGTCCCGCCATCTCTTCGGCAAAAGCGTCGCCCGACGCAGCTGTCGGTTGGCGGGTTCATCCACTGACCCGCAACCTCCGGTTGCATCCACCCGCCGGCTTTCGATCTCTTGGTTTTCGCCGGCACCAAGGAACCCACATGTCCCAAACCCAAACTGCCACTGCTGGCGGCGATTCGTTTGCCGCCCTGTTCGAGGAGTCGCTCAAGAAGAGCGACATGCGCGCCGGCGAGGTCATCTCCGCCGAGGTTGTGCGCGTCGAATTCAACCACGTGGTGGTGAATGCCGGCCTCAAGAGCGAGGCCTACGTCCCGATCGCTGAATTCAAGAACGACCAGGGCGAACTTGAAGTCCAGGTCGGCGATTTCGTCTCGGTGGCGATCGATGCCATCGAGAACGGCTACGGCGACACCATCCTGTCGCGCGACAAGGCCAAGCGCTTGGCGTCCTGGCTGTCGCTGGAAAACGCGCTGGAATCCGGCGACTTCGTCACCGGCACCGTCTCCGGCAAGGTCAAGGGCGGCCTCACCGTACTGGTCAACGGCATCCGCGCCTTCCTGCCTGGCTCGCTGATCGATACCCGTCCGGTCAAGGACCTGACGCCGTTCGAAGGCAAGACCATGGAGTTCAAGGTCATCAAGCTCGACCGCAAGCGCAACAACGTGGTGCTGTCGCGCCGCGCCGTGGTCGAAGCCTCGATGGGCGAAGAGCGCGCCAAGCTGCTCGAGACGCTGCAGGAAGGCGCCATCGTGCACGGCGTCGTCAAGAACATCACCGAGTACGGTGCGTTCGTCGACCTCGGCGGCATCGATGGCCTGCTGCACATCACCGACATGGCCTGGCGCCGTGTGCGTCACCCCAGCGAAGTGGTCACCGTCGGCCAGGAACTCAGCGCCAAGGTGCTGAAGTTCGACGCCGAGAAGAACCGCGTGTCGCTGGGCATCAAGCAGCTGGGCGACGACCCCTGGCTGGGCGTGTCGCGTCGCTATCCCTCGGGCACCCGCCTGTTCGGCAAGGTCACGAACATCGCCGACTACGGTGCGTTCGTCGAGATCGAGCCGGGCATCGAGGGTCTGGTACACGTCTCCGAGATGGACTGGACCAACAAGAACGTCGCCCCCATCAAGGTGGTGTCGATGGGCGACGAGGTCGAGGTCATGGTGCTCGAGATCGACGAGGACAAGCGCCGCATCAGCCTGGGCATGAAGCAGTGCAAGGCCAATCCGTGGGAGGAGTTCAGCTCCAACGTCAAGCGTGGCGACCGCGTCAAGGGCCCGATCAAGAGCATCACCGACTTCGGCGTGTTCGTGGGCCTGGCCCAGGGCATCGACGGCTTGGTGCACCTGTCCGATCTGTCCTGGCACGAGCCGGGCGAGCAGGCGGTGCGCAACTACAAGAAGGGTCAAGAAGTCGACGCTGTGGTGCTGGGCATCGATGTCGAGCGCGAGCGCATCTCGCTGGGCATCAAGCAGCTCGACGGCGATCCGTTTGCCAATTACACCTCGGTCAACGACCGCGGCGCGCTGGTCAGCGGCAAGGTCAAGACCGTCGATCCGCGTGGCGCCGAGATCCAGCTCTCGGACGATGTCACCGGCTACCTGCGCGCCAGCGAGATCAGCCGCGACCGCGTCGAGGATGCCCGCAACGTGCTCAAGGAAGGCGACGACGTCACGGTGATGATCGTCAACGTCGACCGCAAGGCCCGTTCGATCCAGCTGTCGATCAAGGCCAAGGATGCGGCGGACCAGCAGGAAGCCATGCAGCGCCTGTCGCAGAGCAACGAACGCGAGAACGCCGGTACCACCAGCCTGGGCGCTCTGCTGCGCGCCAAGCTCGACAACCGCGAGTGATGTATGGGCCCCCGGCGCCTGGCGCCGGCCCCCGAGGGGCTACCAAACCGGACCGGCAAAGCCGGATCCGGTTTGGCCCTTCGAACACCACCGCGTTCCCCTGGCCGCCGGGGGCGGCCTGTCCCCTCCGGGGAATGGCTGGACCGAGTGGGGGTGAGATCGTTTCCATGGCCGCCGATGGCGGCCTGTCCCCTGCGGGTGGTTGCTGGACCGAGGACTGCTGAGAGAGCGTGCCATGACCCGATCTGATCTGGTGGCAAGGCTGGCCGAGCGTTTTGGCCAGCTGACGCAGCGCGATACCGAGTTCGCGGTGAAGACCGTGCTCGATGCGATGAGTGATGCACTGGCTCGCGGTCACCGCATCGAGATCCGCGGTTTCGGCAGTTTTTCCATCAATCGGCGTCCGCCACGCGTGGGCCGCAATCCGCGCAGCGGTGACAAGGTCGTGATCCCGGAGAAGCTGGTGCCGCATTTCAAGCCTGGCAAGGCGCTGCGCGAAGCCGTGGACGCGCGGCTGCCAGTCGAGGACGATTCAGCGGCGACCTGATCGCTGCCGTCACCTGGCACGGCACGAGGCAATACAGACAACGCCCCACCCTCCCGGTCCGTGCCGCTTGCTCCTTAGAATGGCGCCGCGATGCGCGTTCTCGTCTGGGGCCTGCGGGCCTTCATCTTCTTCACGTTGTTCGCGTTTGCGTTGAACAACGAGCAGCAGGCCGTGGTCAATGGCTTCTTCGGCACGCAGTGGCGCGCGCCGATGGTGATCATCGTGCTGGCCGCCTTCGCCGCGGGTGCTGCACTGGGCGTCCTGGCCATGGTGCCGGCATGGTGGAGGCATCGGCGTGTTGCTCGGCAGCGCCCTGATGCACCACCCGCCGTGCCGCCCCGGCCCACGAGCGAACCTGTGACGGTCGCCCCATCCGAGTTCGGCGCCGAACCCCCTCCCCGCGAGGTTCTCTAGCCAACAGTATGGACTTCGACCTCCAGTGGCTACTCATCGGGCTGCCGGTGGCATTTGCTCTCGGCTGGATCGGCTCGCGCCTGGACTTGCGCCAGTGGAAGCGTACCGACCGTGAGGCGCCGCGGGCATACTTCAAGGGCCTGAATCTGCTGCTCAACGAGCAGCCAGACAAGGCCATCGATGCCTTCATCGAGGCCGTGCAGGCCGACCCCGATACCAGCGAACTTCACTTCGCGCTGGGCAACTTGTTCCGCCGCCGCGGCGAGTTCGAGCGTGCCGTGCGCGTGCATCAGCATCTGCTGCAACGTGCCGATCTGCCCACGGCGGATCGCCAGCGGGCGCAGCATGCGCTGGCCCACGACTACACGAAAGCGGGGTTGTTCGACCGCGCCGAGGAAGCGTTTCGGGCGCTCCAGGGCACCCCCTTCGACACCGAGGCCAGACTGGCTCTGCTGGCGCTGCATGAGCGCTCGCGCGACTGGCGGGCGGCCGCCGACATGGCGGCCGCACTCGAGAAGACTGGCGCCGGGTCGTTCGCCACGCGCATCGCGCACTACCAATGTGAATTGGCTCAGGAGGCCGACGATCGCCAGGATGCCGCCGCCGCCGGCCAGGCCCTGGCGCGGGCGCTGGAGGTGGCCCCCCATGCCGCCCGCCCGCTGTTGATGCATGCGCAACGTCTGTCACGCCAGGGCAGCACCCAAGCCGCACTCGAGGCGTGGGCCGAGCTGCGGCTGCGCAGCCCGGAATCGTTCGCCCGCGTTGCCCATGAGTTCGCTTCCTGGGCGCAGTCCCAGGGGCAGGACTGCGCTGCCGAGCAGGCACTGGCCACCCTCTACGAGCGCATGCCAGGCATCGACCTGCTGCGCGCACTGGCCGTGCTCGAGGGCACCACAGCAGGCGCATCGCCGCGGCTGCTCGACTTGCTGCGCACCCAACCCAGTTTGTCAGCGGCCCTGGAGTTGCTGGACACCCCACGCGCCACCTGGCCCGAGACCGCTCGCCAAAGCGTGCGCGACGCGGTGAGCCGTGCTGCGCGCCCGTTGCAGCGCTACCGCTGTGCAGCCTGTGGTTTCGAGGCCCAGCGTCACTTCTGGCAGTGCCCGGGTTGCCTGGGCTGGGACACCTTCCCGCCGCAGCGGGTCGAAGAGCAGTAGCGCACTTGCGACAACTTGCGATCACTCGCGACCAGGGCAGCGGTTCCCCCGTCAAGTGGACAGGTGCCCTTCGAGAGCGCCCAACACCTGCTGCAACGCCGGTACTTGGCCTTTGCCTCCGAAGCTCGCCACCGGCCCCGGGCCGGTGACGCCGGCAAGTCCAGGTTCGTGGTCGCAGTAGATGCCGATGGTCGGCGCGCCGAAGGCCGCACCGAGGTGGGTGAACCCGGTGTCGAGGCCGACGATCTGGCGTGCCTGGCCAAGCACCGCTGCCGTGTCGGCCACGCTGAGGAACGGGGGCACCACGCCACCACAGCCCGCGGCGATGCGCTGGGCGCGCTGGTGTTCCTCGGCGCTGCCCCAGATCAGCACCGGCGTCAATCCGGCGTCGCGCAAGCGGCAGCCCAGCGCCATCCAATGGGCTTCGGGCCAGAGCTTCTCGGGCCGGCTGGCGCAGGGGATGAGCGGCTAATCGCTCATTTCAACCAGAACACCTGCCCCGCGACAGACTCCGGCGTGTGCGTCTCGGCGAAGTCGCTCAACGCGCGGATTTGCCCGCCCAAATCATTCTGTGCGCCATTCCAGCATAACACGCCGCTATGATCGGTGCGCTTTGAGGCGATTCCTGCAAAAGGCTTATCCTGCGTGACAAGAATCAACTCGCGTTCAGTCGCATAGGCAAGGTGCAAGGGGTCGGGCTGCTCTTCCATACCAACATCCACTGCCATCGTCACTTCATGCCCACGCTGAATCAGTTCATTCGCCACTGGACGGGGCATCATTTCGTCGAAGTACAACCGCATTTTCCCCATACTTCATCCATTCTTCGGGCGTGACACCATCATAGGCAGCTTCCTGCGCGTCGATTTCAGCACGGTGTTCGGCGTACCGAGCGCGCTGGTGAACATGGTGCCGACCTCAACGCTGGCTCCATTGCGCGGTGACCTTAGCATCCCGAAGCTTCTCTACAGCCGCAGAGAGGGC
>JABWBN010000059.1 GCA_013360485.1 Burkholderiaceae bacterium
CAGGTGTAGAGGGCGGCGTCCGACGCCGCCGGTGCGGGCGCCGCCGCAACCGGGGGGGTATCCGCCGAGGCGGGCCGCTCCGACATGGGCGCCAGCGGCCACAGCCTGGACAACTTCCTGCCGGTCTCGTTCACCCGTGCCGTCCTGCTGGGCGGCCTGGACGCGCCCACCGGCGGTCAGTCGCAGTCCAACCCGCACCCGGTGCTGCTGCGCCTGGAAGACAACGCCATGCTGCCCAACCGCTTCAGAGGTCAGGTGCGCGAGTGCCTGGTGATCGGGGCCGGCTATGGCGACCTGAGCAGCGAACGGGCCTACATCCGCACCGAGCGCTTGTCGTGCGTGCGGCACGACGGCACCGCCATCGAGGTGAAGATCAAGGGTTCGGTATTCGGTGAAGACGGCAAGGTCGGTGTGCGCGGCCGGCTGGTGTCCAAGCAGGGGCAGGTGCTGGCCAATGCACTGATCGCCGGTGTCGTGGGTGGCATCGGCTCGGGCATCCAGGGCCGCTACACCCAGAACTCCTCGTCCGCCCTGGGCAACGTGAGCACCGTTGACCCGAACCACGCCATGGAGGCGGGCATGGGCCAGGGCGTGGGCAAGGCGCTCGATCGGTTGGCGCAGTACTACATCTCGCTGGCCGAGAAGATGTTCCCGATCGTCGAGGTGGACGCCGGCCGGGTGGTCGATGTGGTGCTCACCGAAGGCGCCGTGCTCGACACCCCGCTCACCAGTTCCCGCGGCGGCGGCAAGACGCCGACCCGTGGCCCTGCATTGCCCGCGGCCCCCGCGGCACGCCACTACTACACCGGAGTGCAAGATGACGACTGAACGTGAGCCCCAGCCGTGGCTGGAGGTGCTGGCCCTGGTATTGGCCGGTGTGCTGCCTGCGGTTGCGGCAGCCGAGGTGTTGAGCCCCACCGCCGCTGTGCGCGACGGTGCAGCCAGCGCGGCGCCTGCGGCGGGCGCAGATGCCGCCACGGCGGCCGAGCGCGACCTGCAGCACAAGCTGGCCAAGCTGTACCCGGCCACGCGGGTGCAGCAGGTGCGGCAGTCTCCGCTGCCGGGTGTGTTCGAAGTGACGATGGGCCCCAACGTGGCCTATGTGTCGGCCGATGGCCGTCACTTTCTGTTCGGGCACCTGTACGACATGCAGCAGCAGCAGGACCTCACCGCCCTGGCCAAAGCCAGCGGCCCTGCAGCGCAAGCCGCCGCACCACCACCAGGATCGCGAGTCGAAGCGCCTGCGGCTAACGTTGCCCGGGAGCCCAGTGCAAAGCCGTCCATGGCCGACCTGCCGCTGGCCAATGCGATCGTCGAGCGCAACGGCAAGGGGTCCCGTACGCTGGTGCTGTTCTCGGATCCGGAGTGTCCGTACTGCCGCCGGCTCGATGCATCGCTGCGCTCGCTCGACGATGTGACGATCTATACCTTCCTGATTCCGATACTCGGTCCCCGGTCGCAGGTCTCGGCCGAACAGCAGTGGGCACGATCGGTTCCGGCGCGCGCCGCTGAAGCGCGCGCCGTGTTGCAGGCCAATCTCGAGCTGGCGCGCAAGCTGGGCGTGCGAGGCACGCCCTACATGCTGCGCGCCGATGGGGAGCGCATGTCCGGCGCCTTGCCCGTGGCCGAGATCGACAACTGGCTCAAGGAAGCGCCTGCGCCTGTGGCCGCCGCCACGGGCGGGGGCGAACGCGCACGCCGCAACGTCTCCAACGGAGGGTGAAATGGTCACTCGGTTCGCTCCGGTCACGGCGCATGCACAAATCGGCCACCGCACCGTGAAGTGGCTCGGCACTGCGGCACTGACGGTGCTTGCCACCGGTTGCGGCAGCCTCTCCGGCTTCGGCGGCGGCAGCAGCCTTTCCTGTGGACTGCCCGACGGCGTGCGCTGCGAGTCGGTGAGTGCCACTTACGACGAGGCGCTCAAGCAAACGCTGCCGGCCCAGCGCCGCCGGGCCGGCGGACTGGCCGGGCGCACTGACGCGGCGGAGGACGCCCCGGGCGCCGAAGGGGTGAACGCCAGCACCGTGCGCGGCGACGTGGCACCGCGCCTGGTGGCGGCCTCCTTCCAGCCCTTGCGCAGCCAGTCCCGGGTGGCGCGAGTCTGGATCAAGTCGTGGGAAGACGCCGATGGCGACCTGCACGACCAGAGCTATGTGTACATGCCGATCGAGGAAGGCCGCTGGATGGTCGATCACTACCAGCGGACCACCCGCGAGGCCTTTCTGAGCCAACCACCCGTGACGCTGGGCAGCGGTGTGGCCAAGTCACCGGCCAAGGCCAACGGCACCGCAGCGTCATCCAAAGCCATCCAGGCACAGCCGGTCAAGCAACCCGCGCCCACGGGCCCGGGTGGAGGCTCGGCCGCTGCTGTGGCCAACCACCAGGCGGGAGCCAAGCGTGCGCCGTGACGACGACCCGGCCACCCGCGCCGATGTGGAATCCGCATCGGTAGCCGCCGCCGAAAGCGCAGCGGCGCCCCGACCCGGACCGCTGAAGTGGTTGACCGATGCGTTCAAGCAGGCGGTCGACAACCAGCGCGGTGACGCGGGGCAGTTGGCGACCTGGCTGCCGTACTCGGCCTATTCAGAGGACGACCAGCTCTTCGTCAACGACGAGACCATCGGATTTGCGCTCGAGATGCTGCCGCAGTCGGGCGCCGATGAGCGCATGACCGAGGTGCTGAACTCGCTGTACGCCACCTGCCCGGCGGGGTCGTCCGTGCAGACCACCATGCTGGCCTCGCCCTACGTGTTGCCGGTGCTGCGGCGCTACGCCGCGCTGCGTCCGAACGACGCCGACGCCGCCGCGCAGGCGTTGCAGTGGGGACGGCCGGCCCGCAACCGCAACATCTTCCGTTCGCTGGCGCGGCGGCGTGTGTCGTTCTACCTGAGGGGCTCGCAGCGCTCCATCGCCAAGGGCTTTCATTACACCGTGCGTGACTTCCGCCTGGTGATCTCGGTCAGCGTGCCCGGCGGGCTCGACAACATGTCGCGGCGCGAGGAGCTGCTGGCCTTGCGGGAATCGATGGGCACCACGCTCCAGGCGGCGGGTTTCCCCAGCCGCATCATGGACGCGACGGCGCTGGTGGGCTGGGTGGCCAATCTGGTGAACCCACACCGGATGATGGAGCCGCACCCGGCGACCAAGCGTTACGACAACACGCTCGAGCTGCGCGACCAGATCGTCGAGTTCGACACGGCACAAGATGCCCAGCCCGAGGCGCTGGTGTTCAGAAAGCCCGGCCGGCAGGACATCCAGGCGCGCTTTTACTCGGTGAAGCAGTATCCCGAGCGATTTGCCCTGTGGAACATGACCGGCCTCGTGGGCGACATGATGCAGCCGGCACTGCAGTACCCGTGCACTTTCATGGTGACGCTGGGCGTGCATGTGCTCGACCCGGCCGAGGTGCGCGGTGCCGTGGCGGCCAACCATGCGCGGGCTGTCCAGAACGCCGGTTCGCAGATGGCGCGCATCATGCCCGATGCCGGCAAGAAGCTGCAGGACTGGGCGGCCGCCGCGAACATCTTGGATGCGGGCGGCTCGCTGGTCAGCATGTACCACTCGGTGGGCATCTTTACCTCGACGGAGCGTGCGGTGCCCAGCGAGGAAGCCACCCGCGCGGTGTGGCGTGCGCGCGGCTTCGAGTTGAACAACGACATGTACCTGCACCGCCAGTCGCTGCTGGCCAACCTGCCGATGTCGCTGTCGCCCAAGCTGCATGGTGACCTCAAGCGCCTGCGCCGCGTGACGCGCAAGACCACCGCCAACGCGGTGCACATGGCACCCATGATCGCCGAGTGGGCCGGCACGCGCACACCCACGATGATCCTGGGCGGACGCCGCGGCCAGGTGATGGGCTTCGACCTGTACGACAACGACCAGGGCAACTACAACGCTGCGGTGATCGGAACGTCCGGCTCGGGCAAGTCGGTGTTTCTCAATGAACTGGCGTGGTCGTACCGGTCGATCGACTCGCAGGTGCGCATCATGGACCTGGGGCGCTCGTTTGAGAAGCTGTGCGTGCGCGCGGGCGGCCAGTTCGTCGAGTTCAACACGCGTTCGAACATCTGCGTGAACCCGTTCTCGGTGGTGCGCGACATCAACACCGACATGGCCATGCTGGCCCCGGTGATCGCCAAGATGGCGTCACAGAACCGTCCGCTCGAGGAACTGCAGTACAAGGCCATCTCCTCGGCGGTGATGCGGCTGTGGAAGGAGTACGGCAACGACCTCACCATGACTGCAGTGCAGCAGTTGCTGAAGAGCGGCTCGCTGCCCGACCTGGAGATCCACAATGACAGCCGCCTGCGCGACCTGGCCGTGATGCTGGAGCCGTACACCGCCAGTGGGCAGTTCTCCCGGTTCTTCGAGGGGCGCAGCACCATCGAGTTCTCCAATGACTTTCTCGTCATCGAGAACGAGGAGCTCAAGCGGTCGCCCGAGCTGAACACCGTGGTGAACATGATCCTGCTCTACCAGATCACGCAGGACATGTACCTTTCGCGCGAGCGCGGAGACCACCGCAAGAAGATCCTGATGATCGACGAGCTGATGCAGCAGCTCGGCGAGGGCAGCGCAGACGACAGCGTGAAGGCGCGCGTCATCGAAGAGGCGGCGCGTCGGGCGCGCAAATACGGTGGCAGCCTGATCACGGCCACACAGGGCGCGGACGACTACTACTCATCCAAGCAGATGGAGGCGGCGTTCCAGTTCTCGGACTGGGTGTTCTTGCTGCGGCAGAAGCCCGAGTCGATCGATCTGCTCGACTCGCGCCGGCGCATCGCGATGGACGACTACAAGAAGCGCTTGCTGAAGTCGTTGCGCACCGAGGCGGGCGCATTCTCGGAGCTCTACGTCTTCTCGCCCATCGGCGAGGGCGTGGGTCGTCTGATTCTCGACCCTTACACGTTGCTGATGTTCTCGAACAAGGCCGAGGACAACGCGGCCATCGACGCACGGCGCAAGGCCGGCATGAGCATCGACGACGCCATTGCCGACGTGCTGCAGGAGCGGGGGTTGATCTCATGAGCGATGACCTGCCCATGCCCGAGAGCGGCGAACCGGAAGGCACAGCTGCGCAGACGCAACCCGTGCCCGACGCGCGAGCCGGATCCGGGTTGTCGGTACGCGGCTGGCTGATGGTGGCTGCGTTGCAGAGCGTGCTGACAGCCGCTGCCATGGCGGGCTATGACCATTTGTATGGCAAGCCGTGGCGCCAGTATGGCGTGGTGGATGTGCAGGAGATCTACAGGCTCAAGGAAAAGCAGTTGGTGGAAATCGCATCGCGACCCGGTGCCGGCGAAGCCGAGAAGGGGCGCGTGGTGGAGGCTGCCGCGCAGTTTGCGCAGCAGTTCCCGAAGGCGCTGGACGAACTGCCCGACGACTGCCGATGCCTGGTGCTGGTGCGCACGGCCATCGCAGCCGAGGTTCCGGGGATGCGCGACCTGACCCCGCTGCTACGGCGCAAGCTGGGGGTCTGAATGATGACGACACCCGTACTTGTGGGTCCCGCCGAGCAGCCGCTGCGTCAAGGTGCAGGGCGCCTGAGGGTCTGGCGGCAACGGTTCGATCACAACGGGCGCCGGCTGTTGCACCACCTGGCCGAGTATGCGCACTGCTACATCCTGGCGATGGCCGTTTGGGCGACGACGCTGCACTTCGTGGCCTTCAACGTGACCGACAGCGTGCCCGAGCATGTGATCCTGCTGCAGCGGGGTGCGGCGTTCGGGCGCGGCGATCTCGTCATGTTCGACTCACGCGCCACCGGCGCGCCAGCTGCGCTGAACATCGTGCCCTGGCTCAAGCGCGTGAAGGGAATGCCGGGCGATACCGTCAGTGTGCGGGGCCGTGAGGTGTGGGTGAACGACACCCTCATCGGCATTGCGAAGGAGCGCACCGGTCGCGGCAAACCCTTGCACATCGCTGCCCCTGGTGTCATTCCGCCGGGCCACTACTTCGTGTCGGGCAACCTCGAGAACAGCCTGGACTCGCGATACGCCGAAGTCGGCCTGATTCGCCATGAGCAGATCCGGGCACGGGGAGTGGGGTTGTGGTGAGCATCGGTTGCGACCCGTGCACTGTGGTCACCCGCAGTCTGTGGGCTCGCTGTGCTGCCGCCACGGCCGTGGCGCTGTCGGCAACCGCGAGCGCCGCGAACCTGGGGCAGATCGGCCCTGTCTTCGAGATCACGGAGCAGCACGCGATCCAGTACATGATCGAGCGCCTGGGCAAGATGGAGAAGAGCGGCGAGCTGGCCCGCCTCGAACGCGAGACCCAAGACCGGGCCCGCAAGGCGGTGGCCGAGCCGACGCCGGTGGCCGGGTTGTCGGAGACCTTCAAGACCCGCACCTACTACTACGATCCCACGGTCACGGTGCCCGAGAACATCGTCGATGGCACGGGTCGGGTGCTGGTACCGGCGGGCTTTCGAAAGAACCCGCTGGAGGTGTTCTCGCTGTCCAAGCACCTGCTGTTCTTCGACGCCCGTGACGAGCGACAGGTGGGATACGCCAGGCGCCTGATCGACCACTACAAGGGGCGGGTCACGCCCATATTGGTCGGCGGTTCGTATCTCGACTTGATGAAGCGCTGGGACCTGCGCGTTTACTACGACCAGCGCGGCACGCTCAGCAATCGCTTTGGCATCAAGCAGGTGCCGGCACTGGTCACGCAGGAAGGCCCATTGCTGCGCATCGACGAACTGCGGGTGCAAGGGTGATGCTGAAAGCCATTCGAAACGTGTTGTGCGCGGCCGCATGCACCGCCGCGGCAGTGGTCTGGGCCGAGGATGGAACCACCTGCGTGGGCAAGTTCCCGAACCCGGTGTCGGATATCTGCTGGTCGTGCATGTACCCCATTACCGTTGGCGGCGTACCCTTTCGTGCAGACGGGCAGGACATCCCGGGAGACAACGGCAGCCCGGAGTGCATTTGCCCGGCACCCCCGCCGGTCTTCGAGCGGGTGGGGGTGACGACCGGGTTCTTCGAGCCGGCGCGAACGGTCGACGTGACGCGCAAGCCGTTTTGCCTGGTCGGTCTGGGCGGCATCGACGTGGGCGGCGGCGGGGGCATGAAAGTGCCGCACCACGGCCGCCAGGGTCGCGATACGCACGGTTCGGACGGCAGCTTCTACCAGGCGCATTGGTATGCCAATCCATTGGCCTACATCCTGGAGATGGTGCTCGATGCCGTGTGCATGGAAAGCGGTGGCATCGACCTGATCTACCTCACCGAAGTAGACCCGTTGTGGAACAACGACGAGTTGACCAACATCCTCAACTTCGAATCGGCCTTGTTCTCGAATCCGATCGTGCAGGCCACCTGCGCCATCGATTGCGTGGCGGCCAGCACCTTCCTGCCGGTGCCCGCCTTCTTCTGGTGCGCCGGCTGCAATGGCCCGATGTTCCCGCTGGATGGCTTCGTTCCAGCCCACATCGGTGGCGTGCAGGCCGCCTCGCTCGTTTCGCAGCGCCTGACGCACAAGCTGCAGCGCGAACTGGTGGAGTGGACCTTTCACACCTACGCCGCGGTCTGCGGCCCATTTCCGAACCCGTTCATCGACAAGGTGGCGTTCAAGCAGCAGATCCTGTACCCCGTGCCGCAGACCGCCAAGGCGCCCTATTGCTGCAACTGGCAAGGCAACACCACCGTGTTCACGGGCGCCGGCAAGGAGTATCCGTACGAGGGCGAGGACTTCAGCTTCATGTTGTATCGCAAGCGGGTGTGTTGTGTGCTCTGAACATCGGAGATCGATCGTGAACGGTGCTGGCGTTCGAGTGCTGCACGCAATGGTGGCGCTGTTGTGGGTGGCAGCGGTCGGGGTTCAGGCGCAGGTAGTCGCGCCTGGCGCGCCGCCGATCACCGATGCGCAAGTGCGCGACGCACAAACCAAGGCCCGCCAGCAGCTCGACAAGCTCACGCCGCAGACCGTGCGCGAGGCCAACCGGCAGCCTGTGGAGCAGCACCTGAAGGACGGGGCCATCGACCCGCGCAAGCTGGAATCCGAACGTGCGGTTCCCCCGCGCCTGGACCGCCTGCCGAACGTGGGGCCATCCGGGGCGGTGGACCTGGGCGCGCTTTCGGACATGGTGTTGCGCCAGGCCAAGCCGTTGAACGAGCAACTCGCTGCCATCCAACCCAGCCTGTACGTGTTCGTCTCGCTGAGCATGCCGCAGCAGTCGCTGCGGGCCCTGGCGGAACAGGTGACGCGGGCCCAGGGCACCATGGTACTGCGCGGATTTCCTGGAAACTCGATGCGAAAAACCCCGCCCGCACTGCGCAAGGCGTTCGGCACGACGAACGTGCCGGTGCAGGTGCACCCCGAAGCATTCGATCGCTATGCGGTGACCGTGGTGCCGACGTTCGTGCTGGCCCGGGCGCCCGTTGCACAGGGCTACGCGTGCGGTGCCGCGCAGTGCCAGGGTGAAGACGAGTTCCTGGCGGTATCGGGCGACGTGACCCTGGCCTACGCGCTGGACAAGCTCGAAGGGCACGGCCCGGCGTTTCGTGCCGAGGCGCGGCACTTCATCGACCGCTTGTCCGTCGGGAGCACGCCATGAAGCGGATCGCGCGAGGCTGGGCCGTGGGCCTGTATGCCGCAGTGGCCCTGGCGTTGGTGGCCTTGCCCGAGCCGAGTTGGGCCGAAAAGCCGAAGCCGGCCAAGAAGGCCTTCGAGGATGGCAAGGCCGCGGCGAAGAAGCTGCTCGAAGGCGGCAAGAACGTCTTCAGCGAGTTTCTCGACGAGGCATTTGTTTCGGATCTCATGCCTGCGGGCAGTTTCAAGACACCGCCGAAAGACGGACGCGCAGCCGGTCTCGATCACGAGGTGTATGCCGCGGCCGAGTTGAACTGCGGCACCGCGCTGTCGAAGCCACCGCTGCTGATGGGCGAAGCGCTGAGCGAGGCCTGCGAGGGCATGCGCACGCCCGTGCAGGTGGCACCCGACAAGGCCGCCGACGCGGCCCGCACGCTACTGAGCTATTGCGACCTCACCGTGAGCGAGAACCGAGCGCCCGGCACGGCCTGGGACAAGCACTGCCGCGTGATCCTCGACGCCTACATCAAGGCCATGACCGCCGAAGAGCGCCGCGAGCGCGTGCTCGAAGGCGTGGTGCTCACGGCGCCCGTGGTCGACACCGGCGCGCCCACCGACTTGAAAGACGCCTACAGCGCCTGCCACACCGAGGTGAAGGAGTTGCTGCCCGCGCGCACCACCACCGAGACGTGCGAGATCCTGCGCATGGGCTCCGAGCACAACCGGTGCGACAAGCGGTTGCGGCCCGAGGTGAGTTGGCATTGTCCGCCCGGCGCCGTGGCAGGGCCCACTCGGGTGAAGCCGGGCACACCCGATCATGCCGGCGAGTACACCTGCAAGGTGCCGGTCGTGCACATCGAATACAGCTGTCCCGCGGGCTGGGCACCGCCGGCCTGGCGGGTTATCCCGCCAGGGCCGGCGGAGGGCTGGACCTGCGAGCACCCGGACACCAAGGTCATCAGTCGCGCCATCGAGACGCCAAAGGAGGTGTTGGAGGACCGCGCCGCCAGCTACCGTGTGGTCGACAAGTGGGACAGCGGTTGCAAGGAGCTCGAGAGCCACACGCCGCGCGACCTGATGCCCGGCGACGCCCCCAGACCACTGGCGCCGTTCGACTCCACGCCGGATACCGCTCGATGCGTGATGACGGGCGTCAAGTGCAACGCGCCCGACGACGGGGCACATGTGATCAACGATGTACCGGTGCGGCGCGCATGTTGGGTGTACGAGGAGGAATTCGCCTGCCGCGACGCAACCAAGCGCGACGATTGTGCCTACCGCGACGACTGCGAAGTCATTCGCGAAGAGTGCAGCGAGTGGGACACCTACTCCACGCCACCTTCGTGCCTGGCCCGGGAGATCGTTCGCAAGTGCCCTGATGGTGAGCGTGTGACGCGCGAGGTCACCTCATGTGCCGACCAGACCTTCTGCCCCGGAGGGGCCGATGGCTACTGCTTCGACACCGGCAGCGAGCCGAACCAGGAGTTCGGGCAGGCCGCCGCCGCCATGGAGGCCGGGCGGCAGGCGGGCCGCTACTACACGGCCATGGACCTGGAAGTGTTCAAGGGCTACAAGGGCTCATGCAAGGAGGACCTGGGGCTGACGATCAACTGCTGCAAGAAGAACAAGCTGCGCGACACCCTGTTCGGCATGCTGAGCTTCGCGTCCAACATGAAGCATGGCAAGTTCAAGGACGGCCCCGAGACCGACCCGGTTCACACCAAGGACGAAAACGACAAGCCGCTGTTCACCGACCGCAACTGGGACGTGCTCTTCGTAGCCAACACCACCGGTGCGCTGTCCGCCGGCATGCGGGGCATGGGCGCGCTGATCGAGGGGCACTCGAAGGCCTGGGACCAGATCAAGAACCAGGAGTACGGGCGTGCGGTGGCCACCATTTTCGTGACGACCCCGCGCGATCTTGCGCATGCCATCGACTCCGGTTTCAAGGATGCCATTACCAACGTGCTCACGCTCGGAGGAATCCTCGCGGGCTGCGACGACGAAGACCAGGTGCTGCTCAAGAAGAAGGACCAGAACCTGTGCGAGTACGTGGGCAAGAAGTGCACCAAGGAGATCGGGCCCTTCTGCTGGAAGCGCGAAAGCCGGTATTGCTGCTTCACGTCGATATTGGGCAAGCTGATCAATACGCAGGGCAGGGCGCAGCTCATCGGCAAGGGCATGGGCCACGGGCGCATCTTTCCGGACACGGTGGACGAAACGCATCCGTTCGGGGTGGCCCGCAAGTTCAGCTGCGACGGCTTTTCGCTCGATCAGCTCAGTGCGATCGACTTTTCCAAGCTGGACCTGTCGGAGTTCATCGCCACCGTGGTGCCCGCCTACGACGGCAAGGAGGGCTTCGACGAGTTCAAGAAGGGCGCCATTGCGCGGGCCTTGAACACGCACGGCGACTGCGAGGCCGGATCTGCGCAATGCGCCGACGGCACGCCACCGGTACACGGCGGCGACGCCAGCCTGGTGCCTGGGGTGGGCCGCGACGACACGTCGATACGGCCGATCCTGATGCGTGCGTTCAAGGACGGCTCTGCCACCGGCACCATCCGCAATGACGACATCAGGCTGATCTCGAGCTACCGGTTCCACCGCGACGACATCCCCCTGAAGGCCACGGCCCGGGTGGCAGGACCCCACCCGATGCGGGCCGACTGCAAGCTGATGACGGTGGAGATGCATCGCGACGAGGTCACCAGCACATGGACCGATCTGCAGTACTTCGACCCGGTCACGCGCAAGTGGCGGCCGGCCAAACCGGGTGACCCTGGCATCAACCACACGCGGACGTGGCCTGCCAGTACGCGCACCTACAACGTGGGGTTCTGCAGCGATGGCAGCGTACCCAAGGGGCTGATGTGACCATGCGTGCGATCGCCATACCCGAGTTCCCGACATGCGGCTGGGGCGCGGGCCGACGCTGGGATGCCACGCTGCTGGCATGGCTTGCGGCTCTGGCGTGGGCACTGGCTGCCTCCGGTGCGAGCGCAACCGCAAGCGGCGCTGATCCCGCCGCTGCGGCGCGCAGCCTGGCTGCGGCTGCAGAGCCCGGCAATGCCCGGGAAGCGCATGACGAGCAGGCGGACCGCGACTACTGGCGGGAACGCAACCGTGGCTGGTTCTTCTACGAAGCACCGCCCAGGTCGGTGCCGCACAAGCCGCCGCCCAGGCCCACGCAGGTGGTGCCAGCCGCAGCGCCGGCGGTCGCGCCCAAGCACCCGGACCTGCAGCGGTTCGAGGCCCTGCAACGCCGCGTGGAGGAAACGCGCAACATCGCCATCATCAACCCGACCGAGGCCAACATGCTGGCGCACCTGGCGGCGCAGAAGGAGGCGATCGACATCTCCGAGCGCTTCGCCAAGCTCAGCACGCGGGTGGCGTGGTCGAACGCCGAGTTCGACCCGTCGGCAAGCGGCGGGCGGCCGTGGTCGGCCAACGGCATGCACGCGTGGGATGCGATGGAGCGCCAGCGCTATGCCGCAAACTGGGACCGCATTCGCGATACGCACGCGCTGTTCTTCTTCTTCCGCGGCGACTGCCCGTATTGCCATGCATTTGCCCCGCAGCTGCGCGAGCTGCAGCGTCGCACCGGCGTGATGATCCAGGCCGTCTCAATGGACGGGACGCGGATGCCCGGATTCCGGAACGCCACGAACGACAACGGCATCTCGAAGCGATTCGGCGTCCAACAAGTGCCGGCGCTGTTCCTGGTCGAGCCGCGCCAGAAGACGGTGATGCCGGTGGGCTACGGTGTGATCGCACCCATCGAGCTGGAGTACCGCATCGACCAATTGCTCAACGGCAGCAGTGCCTACCTGGGTGAAACGACCCAGCGGCCCTTGGCTGAGGCACCGAGTCAGTGATGCAGAGCAGACCGAAGACCGAGACGAGGCGCGCGCAGGCTCTGCGCCCCTGGTGAGGAGACCGACTCATGACGACGGAACTAAAGACGCCCGTTCCCGCCCCGCGCGCAGTGACTGCGGCGCGACGCAACGTGCTCGAAGCCTTGCGCACACGGCGCCGGGCGATCGCCGCGGCTGCCTGCATGGCAGTGGCGCTGTCCAGCTTCCATGCGCACGCCGGCTTTGGCGACGACGCCAAGAAGGGCCTGGAGAAGGAAGTGAGTGGATTCATCAAAGGGTTGAGCCAACTGCCATCCGACGTCGTCGACGAAGTCGCGAGTGATGTCGTGCTCAACGAGCCCGGCGCGTTCTTCGGGCAGTCGTGGAACACCTACAGCGCTGGCAGCGCTCACATGCGCGTGCCTGTGCGCAGTCTGGGGCCGCTGGTTCAGGTGGACTATCCGTCGATCAGCGCGGGTTGCGGCGGCATCGACGCGCACTTCGGCTCGATATCCCACCTCAGCGGTGGCAAGTTGTTGGAGTTCTTGAAAGCCGTGGCGGTGGCCATGCCCGGCGTGGCGATCCAGATCGCCCTGGGCGCCATTTCGCCGCACCTGGCCAGCAAACTCGAGTGGGCGAAGAATCTCGTCGACAAGATCAATGGGTTCAACAAGAACAGCTGCGAAACAGCGCGGTCGATCATCGACGGAGGGGCTTCGATGTTCACTGAAAGCAACCACTCTCGGTGTGTGCAGCAGAAGATGATCAAGGACGGAATGAACATTGAAGAGGCGCGCAGTCGCTGCGTCAGCGTGTCCGACATCAACGACGTGAACAAGGATGCCAAGGAGAAGGGTGAGGACCTGCCGATCTTCGAGGGCAACCTGGTCTGGGAAGCATTGAAGAAGGTGCCCGATTCGACCCTGAGCCGCGAGGAACGCGAGCTGGTGATGAGCCTCGTCGGCACCTACGTCTATTGTCCCGCTACATCCGACCCCCGGGGAGCTGATGCGCAGGCCTGCCGTCCGTCGGTGGATGACGGGAAGACACCTGGCCTGCCGGATGTCTTCGACGAAGGACCCGACAAGGGCGAGGATGAGGACAAGGGCGACATCCGCAAGGACGACCGCGGCCAGATCGTGGCGCACCACCTGCCGCCGCGCTACCTAGGGCCGGCAGTTCTCACATTGCGGGACATGCTCAAGGGCAACGACGAAATCCTGGCGCCAGCAGGCGGTGGCGAGAAGGTGCGACTGTATGTGTACAAGTGCCCGTCGGCGGGCGAGGACCCCTCTGATCGCTGCCTGGCGCCGCGCATGGAGGCCACCGAGATGCCGTCGGTTCCAGGCGAGGTGAAGAAGCAGGTGCGTGCCCTGGTCAACAAGGTGATGAACCGCGAAGGCCTGAAGAAGAGCGACATTGCGCTGATCAATGCGGCGAGTTTCCCGCTGTGGCAAGCGGTGCGCGTGGGCACCATGTCCCCTGGTGGCGTGATGGCTCACGAGATGGTGAACAAGTACAGCGAAGTGATTGCAGCCGATGTCATCTACGGTGTCTTCAAGCGCAACATCCAGACCGGACAAGAGGCACTGCGAGTGGGCTTCAACCTCAACACCGAGCAGCAGCGGCACCTCGAGAAGATCTCGGACAACGGCACCAAGGCCCTGCAAATGATCATGGCCGAGAAGCAGGCTGCCGATCGGCGTGTTGCCGACCCTTCGAACGTGATCGCGGAGCTGGAGAAGGCCGAGGGCGCGATGCTCAAAGGCCTGCCCAGTTCGGTGATGGCCTTGCTGGCGCAGAAGCGAGCCGTGCCCACCCGGTGAGGCGCGGGCGGCAGCGACACCGCGAGCACGAGACCCCAAGGGGCGAGGCATGGATCTGGAAATCATCACCTACGGCAACTCGGCCTGGATCTACCAGTTGTTCGTGACGATCGACCTGATTCTGGGAGAGAACTCCTACAAGCAGGCGATGACGATAGCGGTCACGCTGGGGTTCTTCGGGGTGCTGGTGGCAGGCGCCCTGGATCCGCGCCGCTTCGAGGGCCACAAGTGGTTCATCTCGGTGGCGTTGGTGTACCTGTTGATCGTGGTGCCGACCGCGCGGGTGCAAATCGTCGACCGTCTCAACCTGCACCCGCCCAAGGTACTGGCGAACTCGGCGCCGCTGAGCCTGGCGCTGGTGGCCAGCTTGTCCAGCCGCATCGGCGACTACCTGGCGCAGGCCTACGAAACGAACATGTCGTTCGATCCGGACCTGAAGGACACGCTGGAGTCCCAGCTCGGGTATCGGGGCAACGGCATGATGTTCGGGCACCGGCTGCTGCGAGAGTCGGCCAAGATCAGCTGGCCGGACACCTACTTCCGCTACGACATGGTGCAGTTCCTGGCCAACTGCGTGAACCACGACGTGGCCCGGGGCTGGATCGATGCGCACAAGCTGAACAACGCCGCCGACCTGTGGGACTTGTTGTTCGGCGGGGGCTGGTACGAGGCCAACCCCGCGCTGACGACGCCGCATTACGTGAACAAGGGACTCGGCGACGTACCCGACAGCTACGTGACCGAGTTGATCAGCTGCCGAAAGATGCAGGTGTTGCTGGCCGGCAAGATGTCGACCATGACCGACCAGGCCGCCACCGTGCTGGGCAGGACGGTGTATGCCTCGATGTACGACGAAGAGGGGAAGCTGCCGCTCCCGGGCGTCTTGAAAGCCCAGGTGATGGACGACCTGATGGCGGCCCACACGCGCTACAAGCTGGCCAATGGCGTGGCCGACGGCGCGGCACTGGTGCGGCAGAACGCGATGATCAATTCGATCAACGAAGCGGCCGATCTGGTGCATGCGCGCACGGGCGACCCGACGGCCATCAACCTCAACAGCGCCAAGGCGGCGGCCACGACGCAGCAGAACGCGGCCTGGCTCAACGGCGCCAAACTGGCCGAGGAGACCTTGCCGCTGCTGCGCAATGCCATCGAGGTGGTGCTGTACGCCATCTTCCCGGCCATTGTGCTGATGGTGCTGCTCACGTGGGGGCGAGGCGCTGCAACGCTGCTGAAGAACTATGCCACCGGCATCTTGTGGTTGCAGTTGTGGACGCCGCTGTATGCCATTCTCAATCACATGGCCATCGCGGCGACGCGCGGCCACATCTCGGCGCGCGGCGCGCTGCCCGCTCCGGGCGAAGGGGCGCTCACGCTGTGGAACTCGGCCTCGATCTACGAGGGTACCGTTTCCGACTTGGCCGTGGTGGGCTATCTCGTCACTTGCATTCCGATCCTGGCCTGGACGCTCATCAAGGGGCTGGACTCGATCACGGCCAAGGCCATGGCGGGCAGCAACGTGGTCGAGGCCAATGCGTCGGCGCAGGCTGCCAAGCTGGGTGACACCAGCGGCGACGTGTCGATGGGGCATGTGGACATTGCACCGAGTTGGAAGTCCGGCTTCAGCACGCGCGAGGACGGCCAGTACGTGATTGCGCACAACGACGACGGCAGCTTTGCGCACGGGCAGCTCAAGCAAAGCGACATGGGAGCCACCGGGCAACTGGACACCCGCCGCGAGGCGCAGAACCGCGCCATGGCGGCCGTGGAGGTGGCGCAAGGCCAGAAGGAACTGGCCGAGGCCCGCGAAGGCAAGCGCGCGGCGTTCAATGACGCCCTGGAGTTTGCACGCGAGCAGGGCTGGGTGACCAAGTCGGGTGGGCGCACGGTGGTCACATTGCCCGGGAGCTATCAGCATGGAAAGGGCGGTGGCTGGGTGACCGACGACGGCACTGCGCATCGCGACTCGGCCGGCACGGAGTACAAGAAGCAGGACAAAGACAGCGACTATTCGTCGAATCAGCAAGGCACGAGTTCCGACCAGTACACCGATGAGGGGGCGATCGACACGAATCGCTGGGTCCTGAAGAGGATCGACAAGGACCACGTGGAGGTCACCGACGGCAAGAGCAACACCTTCCTGGGAACGTTTGGCATCGGAGCCGACGGTCGCATCGAAGCGTTCACCGGCGCCGAGGAACGGGCGACCGCGCGTGCGGAGCTGCGCGCCACCTCGGAACTGGGTGGCGAAGGAGCCGACGGTGACCCTGACAACACGTCGCCCCAGGACGAGAAGGCCACCAGCCAGGCCGGTGCGCAGAGGGAGAAGAACGGTGGCGGCGGGGGTGGGTCGACGGCCAATGACCTGGTCAATGCGGTGGGCAACGCCGCGGGCGTACCCGCCGCGATTGCAGCCGGAATCGTGAACCAGGTCAGTGAAGTGACAGGGTGGAAGGGCGTTCTAGGCGGCAAGCTGACGGGTGACGGCAGCAAGAGTTGGTCGTGGTACGACAGCAGCGAGAACGTGGCGCGCACAGGCGAGGGCTACGCGCATGAGGTTCAAACAGCCAAGGCCGGCGGGAAGCGCACGAGCGAACGTGGCGATAGCGTGCAGGGCAACCGGTTCGATATCGAGGAGATGCGGGGTGAATTCGAGAGACGGGAGGACGGGCGCAACTACGATGAGGTCTACCGCGACTCCGACATCACCAACTTCATCGATGGCGTGATGAAGACGCGGGAATTCGAGCGGGCAAAGAGCAACTCCGACGGCTTGGCGCGGCGCATCGAATCCGGCATGGAAGAGTACCGGGAGTCGGCGAAGTCGGCGCAGGCGCACTTCGAGAAAGCCGAACGCTACACCTTGGAAAGCTCGGTGGTCGACGAGAAGTCCGGCTCGGCCAGCGTGACATTGAACAACTTCCTGGCACACCGCTTGTACGAGGAAGGGCGGCTGGACGAGTGGGGCCAGCAGGCCAGCCGCAATCCCGCCGCGATGGATGCCTGGGCCGCGCAGCAACTGCACGGCACGCTGGGCGGCTTGGAAGGTTCGCCGATCCAACGCCCGGCGGGTCAGGCGTCGGTGCACGAACGGACGCAGGAAATGGCCGACGGCCCGGTGGCGGGCGAGCGCGAGCGGGCCCTGCGGGGCGCGTACGAGCATGGAGCCGACAGGCTGGACGCCATCAGCGACCCGCAGGCCTGGCAAGAAACCCGCCGGGCGGAAGTGGCTGCCGCGGCCGCTGCCGTGAACCCGCGCCTGAAGACGCCGGCCATACCGTCGGATGCGAAGCAGGCTGCGCCCGATCGGCTGCAGGAGCTGAACTCGCCGGCGCCCAAGGCATCGCCCACGCCGTCGGCCGCGCCCGGGCAGCAGGCTCCGGCCGAT
>JABWBN010000060.1 GCA_013360485.1 Burkholderiaceae bacterium
TCGGCTGCGCGTCGGCGGCGCCACGAGCGCCTGGCGCAGCGGCGCCCCGCGCATCGTGGACCGCGCCCTTGCCTTGCGCGTGCTTGGTCGCCATGGGTTTGACCAGGCCGGCGCTTTCCGAAGCCATGGCTGCGCTGCAGCCCAGCGCCAAGGCTGCGGCGATGACCACGGACAGACGGGTGGCCGGAGTGGTCGAATGGAGCATGAGCGGGCCTCGCTGGATCGGTGGGCACGGATGCCCGTCGGTACGGGCCCTGTCGTCACCGTTATCGGCGCAAACTGGCCCCTCTTGAGGCCGATGCCGGGAGCCCGCTCAGATCGGAACCCGCCGCACCCAGTACCAGGCCACCAGGCCGACGCTCATCAGCCCCAGGGAGGCCAATGCCAGGGCGACGGTCGAGTGCATGACCAGCGGCGCGACCACGCCGGCCACCACGCCGTTGGCGGCACTGCCCACGCAGGCCTGCAGCGACGACGCCATGCCGCGGCGCTCGGGGGCCAGGTCGAGCACCATCAGCGTGACCACCGGCACCATCAACGCCCAGCCGAACGCGAACAGCGCCACAGGCAGCAAGGCCCACCCCGGGTGTGGCGTCAGTGTGAGGTTGAGCCCCACGTTGACCAGCGACACGACCACCATCACGCTGAATCCCCAACGGATCTGTCGCCGTGGCGGCACCCGGCCGGCCAGGCGCCCGGAGATGAAAGCGCCGCACATGATGCCGCTGATGGTCATGCCGAAGAACCAGAAGAACTGCGTGGGTCCCATTCCGAGGTGCGTACCCAGCCACTCGGGCGCCGACAACACGTACAGGAACATGCCGTTGAAGGGCACGCCGCTGGCGAACACGAGCGCGATGAACCGCGCATTGCCCAGCAGCTCGGCGTAGCCGCGCATCAGGTGCATCGGGTGGAAGGACTGGCGCTGGCTGGCGTGCAGACTCTCGGGCAGCCAGCGCGCGTTGATCGCGATCAGCAGCAAACCCACGCCGGACAGGACCCAGAAGATCGAGTGCCAGCCCAGGTGCACGAACAGGAACCCGCCCATCACCGGCGCGATGGCCGGGGCCACGCCGAAGAAGATCGTGACCTGCGACATCACCCGCTGAGAGTCACTGGGCGGGAACATGTCGCGGATGATGGCGCGCGAAACCACGACGCCCGCGCCCGCCGACATGCCCTGCAACGCCCGGAACCCCACCAGCGCGCCGATGGACTCCGACATCGCGCAGCCCACGCTGGCCAGGGTGAACACCGTCAGGCCGGCCAGCACCACCGGCCGCCGGCCCAGCGCATCGGACAACGCGCCGTGGAACAGATTCATCAGTGCAAAGCCGAACAGGTAGGCACTGAGCGTCTGCTGCATCTGCGCCGGCGTGGCGCCCAGCGACTGCGCGATGCCCTGGAAGGCCGGCAGGTAGGTATCGATCGAGAACGGCCCCAGCGTGCCCAGGCATGCCAGAAGCATGGCCAGCGTCCAGCGCGGGCGTGGCCAGAGGTGGTTTGAATCGGGATGCATCGGGCGCTACTGGGGGAGTTCGGCGCGCCCGATCTCCGGATTCGTGTTCGCTTTCGGCGCTATGGAATGAAAAGTGTGAAGCAAGCCGATAGGCCGGATTCTGTGCGGCGCCGCTCCCTTGCGGGCGCGGCGTCGTGACCGCCATTCATCTGGGCCGGGGGTCGCCCACCCGGCTCGGTGCCACCTACCCGCCGGCTCCGCGGGCCACATCGATGCCGGCCTATTCGGTGTTGCTGCGCGTAGAGATTGCCCGTTTCACCCGAAGCGGGGCGAGGCCCCGCTTCGACTCGTCTCTGTTGCTCTGATCCTCACCTTGCGGTGGACAGCCGTTGGCTGCTACGCTGCCCTGTGCAGTCCGGACCTTCCTCCAGGGCCGCCTTTCGGCGCATCGCCCCAGCGGCGGTCTGGCTTGCTCCACCGTGCGATTATCGCGTTTGTCGCCCACTTCCTGCTGCGAGCATTGCCATGAAGGTCCACAACATCCTCGCCACCATCGGTGGCACTCCCCACATCCGCATCAACCGGCTGTTCGGCGATGCCCAGGTCTGGGTGAAGTCCGAGCGCAGCAACCCCGGCGGCTCCATCAAGGACCGCATCGCGCTGGCCATGGTCGAAGATGCCGAGCGCAGCGGCGCGCTGCAGCCCGGCGGCACCATCATCGAACCCACTTCCGGCAACACCGGCATCGGCCTGGCCATGGTGGCGGCCGTCAAGGGTTACAAGCTGGTGCTGGTGATGCCCGACAGCATGAGCATCGAGCGCCGCCGCCTGATGCTGGCCTATGGCGCCACCTTCGACCTCACGCCGCGCGAAAAGGGCATGAAGGGTGCCATCGCGCGGGCCGAGGAACTGCGCACGCAGACCCCGGGGGCCTGGATTCCGCAGCAGTTCGACAACCCGGCCAACTTCGAGGTCCACGCGCGCACCACCGCCCAGGAAATCGCCGCCGACTTCCCCGAGGGTCTGGACGTGCTCATCACCGGCGTGGGCACCGGCGGCCACATCACCGGCTGCGCCCAGGTGCTCAAGAGCCTGTGGCCCCAGTTGAAGGTGTACGCGGTGGAGCCGACGCAGTCGCCGGTCATCAGCGGCGGCCAGCCGGCCCCGCACCCCATCCAGGGCATCGGCGCGGGGTTCATCCCGAAGAACCTGAAGACCGAACTGCTCGACGGCGTGATCCAGGTCGATGCCGAGCCTGCGCGCGAGATGGCCCGCCGTTGCGCCCGCGAAGAAGGCCTGCTCGTGGGCATCTCCAGTGGCGCCACGCTCGCGGCCATCGCCAAGAAGCTGCCGGAACTGCCCGCCGGCAGCCGCGTGCTGGGCTTCAACTACGACACCGGCGAGCGCTACCTGTCGGTCGAGGGCTTCCTGCCCGCTTGAGGGCGCCGCGCGAGCAGCACGCCTACCGGGCCGCCGGCAGCCAGCCCAGGCCCCTGGCGTGCAGGCTCTGCACGTACAGCCGGTCCCGGGTCTCGGTGACGGCGGTAGTCTCGGGATAGGTGCCACTCGGGTCTTGCAGGTCGGCGACGATGCGGCCGTCTTCGGTGAAGGCGATCACATGGCCGTAGGCCTTGGGCACGGGCCACAGCGCGCGCGGCAGGCGCAGCGTGATTGCGCGCAGCCAGGGCTTGCCGGCCATGGCGTCGATGGTCGGGTTGCGTGGTTTGGCCAGGCCCAGCCAGATGCGACCGTCGAGACCGCGCATGAGGTTGTCGGGATAGCCGGGCAGGTTGTCCAGCAGCACACGGGCCTGCGGTGAGGGGCGCGCCAGATCGAGCCTGTCGGCGTCGACAGCGATCGCCCACACCCGGTACTTGCCGGTCTCGTTGACGTACAGCAGTCGCTGGTCGAGGCTGAGCGCCACGCCGTTGGCAAACGACAGCCCCTGGGCGACGACGCGGGTGCGCCCGCTCGCCGGATCGTGCTCGAGGACCCGGCCGGTCGACGACTGCTCGATGATGTCGAGCACGCTGGCCTCGAACGTGCCGCCCCACTGCGCCGGGGCGAATCGCGTGGAAGCATCGCTGAAGTAGATGCGCCCATTGCGGGCCACCACCACCGCATCTGCATAGCGGATAGGTTGACCGTCCACCTGGTCGGCCAGGACCACCACCTGCCGGTCCGCACCGATGGCCAGCAGGCCCTTCACCGCATCGGCCGCAATCATCCGGCCCTGCGCGTCGAAGTCGAAACCCAGCACCCGCCCGCCGCTGTGGGCCCACGCCTCGCGCCCGCTGCCATCGGCGTTCATGCGAAGGATGCGGCCACTGGCCACCGCGGCATAGAGCTTGCCGTCCGGCCCGATCGCGATGTGCTCGGGTCCTTCCTCGCCGCCAAGGTCGATCATCTTCAGGCCGGCCAGGCGCTGGTTGGGCGCATGCGGTCCGGCATAGCCCGGTGCCGCCGGTGCTGTCCAGGTCACGGGCTCCACGGGCACGGGCCACGCCAGCAGGTAAGCGACGAGTGCAGCCAGCAGGGCGGCGACCATCACGACGATGCGTTTCATACGAGACTCCCGCGCGCGGCGTTCGTCGGGCCGCATCGGCGCCGACTGTGTCACGCAGTGTGGGTGGCGGCTGTCGCCGAGGGGTCAAGTCAGGCCAACCGCCAGGCCAGCGTGTCGCCACCGCGCAAGGGCTTGAGCTCGGCGTCGCCGAAGGCGATGCGCTCCGGCACAGGCTGGGACTGGCGCACCAGCGTCACGGTGCCCTGGTTGCGCGGCATGCCATAGAAGGCCGGGCCGTTGAAGCTGGCGAAGGCTTCGAGCCGGTGCAGCGCGCCGGCGCTGTCGAAGGCCTCGGCGTAGAGCTCCAGCGCAGTGAGCGCGGTGAAGCAGCCCGCGCCGCACACCGAGGCCTCCTTCAGCGCGGCCGCGTGCGGCGCGCTGTCGGTGCCGAGGAAGAACCTGGCGCTGCCCGAGGTGGCCGCCGCCACCAGTGCCTGGCGGTGGACTTCGCGCTTGAGCACCGGCAGGCAGTAGTAGTGCGGTCGCAGCCCGCCCATGAACAGCGCGTTGCGGTTGTACAGCAGGTGGTGGGCGGTGATGGTGGCCGCGGTGTGCGGCCCGGCCTCGGTCACATACTGCGCCGCCTCGCGCGTGGTGATGTGCTCGAACACCACCTTCAGCTCGGGGAAATCGCGCCGCAGCGGCTGCATCACGCGGTCGATGAACACCGCCTCGCGGTCGAACACATCCACCGACGGGTCGGTGACCTCGCCGTGCACCAGCAGCGGCAAGCCGGCGCGCTGCATGGCGTGCAGCGTCGGGTAGGTCTTGCGGATGTCGGTGACACCGGCATCGCTGTTCGTCGTTGCGCCGGCGGGGTAGAGCTTGACGGCGACCACGCCCGCAGCGCGCGCACGAGCGATCTCGTCGGGCGCGAGTTCGTCGGTGAGGTACAGCGTCATCAGCGGCTCGAACGCCAGCCCCGCCGGCAGCGCCGCAAGGATGCGCTGGCGATAGGCCTGCGCCGCCGCGGCGGTGGTGACCGGCGGCTTCAGGTTGGGCATGACGATCGCGCGGCCGAACTGGCGCGCCGTGCACGGCAGCACCGCCGCCAGCGCAGCACCATCGCGCAGATGCAGGTGCCAGTCGTCCGGACGGGTGAGGGTCAGAGTGGTGGTGGCCGCTGTGTCCATGCGACATTCTGGCACCGGGTGGTTCCCGCGCAGTGTTCAGCGGCGCAGGAACTCCCAAAGCGCCTGGGCCGCCGCCTTGGAGTGGCGCGCCACATCCGGACGCTCGCGGTACATGCGCACTTCCATCGTCAGCTCGCCCACACCGGGTGGTGCCGCGGGCACCAGCCGCCGGGCCTTGAGCTCCTTGCGCACCGAGCTGCCAGGCAGGAAGGCCAGCCCGTGTCCCTCGAGTGCCATGGCCTTGAGGCCCTCGGCCATGTCGGTCTCGAAGACCGTCTCGAGATTGGGCGGCGCGGACATCTGGCGGATGATCTGCTCGACCATGTGGCCGATGTAGGCGCCCGCCGCATAGGCCAACAGCGGCACCGGGCCGCTGGCACCGAGCCGGAACATCGGCTGGCCCTCGCCGTCGGCCTTGGCATAGGCCGCCAGCGTCTCCTGGCCCAGCGAGATCATCTCGTAGCGGTCAGGGCTGAGTTGCAGGGGGTGGGAGGCGTGGTGGTAGGCGATCAGCAGGTCGCAGCCGCCTTCGGTCAGCCGCAGCACGGCATCGTGCACGTTCAGCGCGATCAGGCGGGTCTTGATCGAGCCGAACCGCCGCCGCAGGTCCATCAGCCAATGCGGGAAGAAGGTGAACGCCATCGTGTGCGGCACCGCGAATTCCACGACGTCTTGCCCGCTGGCGCGATGCGAGCGCATCAGGTTGCGCGCCGACTGCAGGGTCGACAGGACCTCGAGCGCCTGCCCGTGCAGTGTCTCGCCGGCTGGTGTGAGCCGCGTGGGATAGGCCGAGCGGTCGACCAAGTCGATGCCGGCCCAGGCTTCCAGCGCCTGGATGCGACGCGAGAACGCCGGCTGCGTGACGTGGCGCAACTGCGCCGAACGCGAGAAGCTGCGCGTCTCCGCGAGGCTGACGAAATCCTCGAGCCACTTCGTTTCCACGGCGGGAAGTCTAATCCTCGGCCGACTGCTGCAGCCGCCACATCTGCGCATAACGACCGTCGGCCGCCAGCAGATCGGCGTGGCGACCGCGCTCGGCCACGCGGCCATGCTCGAGCACGACGATCTCGTGCGCATCGGCCACGGTGGACAGCCGGTGCGCGATCACCAGAGCGGTCTTGCCCTGAGCCGCGCTCTTGAGCTCGGCCTGGATGGCCCGCTCGTTGGCCGAATCGAGCGCCGAGGTGGCCTCGTCGAAAATCAGCACCGGTGGGTTCTTCAGCAACGTGCGCGCAATCGCCACGCGCTGCTTTTCACCGCCGGACAGCTTGAGCCCGCGTTCGCCCACCACGGTGTCGTAGCCCTTGGGGGTGGAGGCGATGAAGTCGTGGATGTGCGCCGCCCGTGCCGCGGCCTGCACCTCCTCGGGATTGGCGCCGGCACGACCATAGGCGATGTTGTAGCCCACGGTGTCGTTGAACAGCACCGTGTCCTGCGGCACGATGCCGATCGAACGGCGCAGGCTGGCCTGCGTCACGGCGCGGATGTCCTGGCCATCGATCGTGATGCGCCCGCCGCTGACATCGTAGAAGCGGTAGAGCAGGCGCGCCAACGTGCTCTTGCCTGCGCCCGAGGGCCCCACCACAGCCACCGTCTTGCCCGCGGGAATTTCGAAGCTTACGTCGTGCAGGATCGGGCGCGCCGGGTCGTAGGCGAACGAGACCTGCTCGAAGCGCACCGTGCCCTCGGGCACCGCCAGCGCCGGCGCGCCGGGGGCGTCGGCCACCTCGCGCTCACGCTCGAGCAGGGTGAACATGCGGTCGAGGTCGGTGAGGCTTTGCTTGACCTCGCGGTACAGCACGCCCAGGAAGTTCAGCGGGATGTACAGCTGGATCAGGAAGGCGTTGACCATCACCAGGTCGCCCAGCGACAACCGACCCTCGACCACGCCCGTCGTGGCGCGCCACAGCATTGCCACCAGGCTCAGCGCGATGATCAGCTGCTGGCCGGTGTTCAGCAGCGACAGCGTCGACTGCGACTTCACCTGCGCGCGGCGGTAGGCCTCCAGCCCCTCGTCGTAGCGCCGAGCCTCGAAGTCCTCGTTGTTGAAATACTTGACCGTCTCGTAGTTCAGCAGCGCGTCGATGGCCCGGGTGTGCGCCCGGCTCTCGAGCTCGTTCATCTCGCGCCGGAAGTGGGTGCGCCACTCGGTGATGGCCACCGTGAACACGATGTAGAGCACCAGTGCGGACAGCGTGATCCACACATAGCCGGCGTCGAAGCGCCAGCCCAGCACGCCCAGCACCAGCGCCACCTCCACCAGCGTGGGCACGATGGTGTACAGCGAATACGACACCAGCGACTGCAGCGCCCGCGTGCCGCGCTCGAGATCGCGCGACAGGCCACCCGTCTGGCGCTCGAGGTGGAAGCGCAGGCTCAGCGCATGCAAGTGGCGAAACACGGCCAGCGCGATCTCGCGCGATGCGCCGAAAGACACCTTGGCAAACACCAGCTCGCGCAGTTCGGTGAGCAGCGACGTGGCCAGGCGCAACCCCGCGTAGGCCAGCAGCAGACCTGCCGGCACCACCAGTACCGCACGCGGGTCGCCAGGCGAGATGTCCAGCGCATCGACCAGGTGCTTGAGCAGCACCGGCACGCCCACATTGGCCACCTTGGCGCCCAGCAGGAACGCCAGCGCCAGCGCCACCCGCCAGCGGTAGTGCCACAGGTAGGGCAGCAGCTTGTGCAGCGTCTGCCAGTCGGAGCGGGGCGCAGCGGCAGTGGCGGTGTTCGGCAGTGGCAGGGCGATGTGACGGCGCATCGGGTCGGGCGGATGTGAATGGCCCAGGGGTGGACTGTGGACGAAGGGCTGGCGTGAACCCGCGGCGCGCTGCGGGGTGGACAATCGAAGCGTCCGGGCCGATCGCCCGGGACGACATGCCCATGAACACCACTCCCGCCAGCACGACCCCGACGGCCTTGACCGGCCCCCTGAGTTTGCCCGATGGCAGCGAACTGGTGCTGCGGGTGATGCCCATGCCCGCAGACGTGAACGGCAATGGCGATGTCTTCGGCGGCTGGCTGATGGCCCAGGTCGACCTGGCCGGCGCCGTGCTGCCCATGCGCGTGGCCAAGGGGCGCATCACCACGGTCGCGGTCAACGAGTTCATCTTCAAGCAGCCGGTCTCCGTGGGCGACCTGGTGAGCTTCTACGCCCGTATCGACCGCATCGGCCGCACTTCGCTGACCGTGCATGTCACCGTGATCGCCGAGCGCAACCCGGCCGATCCGCACGTGGTGAAGGTGACCGAGGCCAACCTCACCTACGTGGCCATCGACAACGAGGGCAAGCCGCGGCTGGTGCCGCGGGATTGACCGGCCGTCAACCGCGCCCGGCGGTTGCTACGATGCGGCGCCGCCCCTGATGCCTGCACCTGAGGCCCGCGCCGAGCCATGAACGCCGTCGAAATCGAACAAGCCATCTCCGACCTGGCGCTGCAGCCCTTCGACGCCGCCGAGTTCCCATTCGCCTTCCTGGCCGCCTTCGGCAACAAGGACACTGCGCTCAAGCGCCTGCGTGCCGGCAACAACAACGCCTCCGACGTGCGCCGCGGCGTGCTCCAGCGCAACAACATCCACATCGCCGTCTGCGAGCCCGGCACTACCGGCGCGGGGCTGCAGGAGCTGCGCAGCAGCCCGGCCACCGCCAAGGGCAAGGCCAAGTTCATCCTTGCCACCGACGGCCAGACGCTCGAGGCCGAAGACTTGGCCGCGGGCGACACCATCGCCTGCGACTACCCGGACTTCCCCGATCACTTCGGCTTCTTCCTGCCGCTGGCGGGCATCTCCACGATCAACGAGATCAAGGACAACCCCATCGACGTGCGCGCGACCGGCCGCCTGAACAAGCTGTACGTCGAGCTGCTGCGCGAGAACCCGGACTGGGCCACGGCCGAGCGCCGCGGCGACATGAACCACTTCATGGCCCGCCTGATCTTCTGCTTCTTCGCCGAAGACACCGACATCTTCAACGGTGACGGCCTGTTCACGCGCACCGTGGAGCAGATGAGCGAGCGCGACGGCAGCAACACGCACCAGGTGCTGAGCGAAGTCTTCCGCGCGATGAACGTGAAGATCGCCGACCGCGCCGCGGCGAACCTGCGCCCGTGGGCCGATGCCTTCCCCTACGTGAACGGCGGCTTGTTCTGCGGCAGCGCGGAAGTGCCGCGCTTCACCCGCATGGCCCGCACCTACCTGCTGCACGCCGGCACGCTGAACTGGAAACAGATCAACCCGGACATCTTCGGCAGCATGATCCAGGCCGTGGCCGACGAGGACGAGCGCGGCGCGCTGGGCATGCACTACACCAGCGTGCCCAACATCCTGAAGGTGCTGAACCCGCTGTTCCTCGACGACCTGCGCGCGCAGCTCGAAGCCGCCGGGGACAACAAGATCAAGCTGCTGAACCTGCGCAAGCGCATGGCCCGCATCCGCGTGTTCGACCCGGCCTGCGGCAGCGGCAACTTCCTGGTCATCGCCTACAAGCAGATGCGCGAGATCGAGGCGGAGATCAACCGCAGGCGCGGCGAAACGCACCTGCGCAGCGAGATCCCGCTGACCAACTTCCGCGGCATCGAGTTGCGCGACTTCCCCGCCGAGATCGCGCGGCTCGCGCTGATCATTGCCGAGTTCCAGTGCGACGTGCTGTACCGCGGGCAGAAGGATGCGCTGGCGGAATTCCTGCCGCTGGATGCGGACAACTGGGTCGTGTGCGGCAACGCGCTGCGCCTGGATTGGCTTGCAATCTGCCCGCTCACCGGCACTGGCGTAAAGGTGAGGGCCGATGATTTGTTCGAGACACCGCTCAACCAGACGGAGATCGACTTCGAGAACGAAGGTGGCGAGACCTACATATGCGGCAATCCTCCGTATCAGGGGGCACGTGAGCAGACAGCTGAGCAGAAGGAAGACCTGCAGCGCACGTTCGCAAGTCGCACCGCGGCCTGGAAAACCTTCGACTATGTAACGGCTTGGTTCATGAAGGCCGCAGGTTCTGTCTTTGGATTGACGACGACGTGCTCGGCTTGGCGCTAAGCGATCCCATGATTGCTAACCGAGTCGAGAGCGTGCGCTCCACTCGACTCGCTAGCCGGGATGCGTCATTGAACGCGCTTGCAAGGTGCCCCCACCAGTACAGAGATCGAGCGGTCGCCAGGCACCAGCTGGTGCTTGTGCCAACGGTCTCGTCGGAGCGGCGCCAGTACCTGCCGACTGACTTAAAAGGCTCCGACGCAGTTACTACCAACCAAGCCTTCGCCCTCTACGACGCACCTTTGTGGAGCATGGCACTCGTTGCATCTCGCATGCACTTGGTTTGGATTGCCACCGTCTGCGGCAAGCTGAAAACGGACTTTCGCTACTCCAACACCCTCGGCTGGAACACCTTCCCCGTCCCGCTGCTGACCGAGCAGAACAAGGCTGACCTGACCCGCTGCGCCGAGAACATCTTGCTCGCGCGCGAAGCGCATTTCCCGGCGACCATCGCCGACCTGTACGATCCGGACGCGATGCCGGAGAACCTGCGCCATGCCCACGAGCACAACGACGAGGTGCTGGAACGCATCTACATCGGCCGCCGCTTCAAGAACGACACCGAGCGGCTGGAGAAGCTGTTCGATCTCTATACCAAGATGACAGCGGAAGTGGCCAAGTCAGCGGGAAGGCCACCATCGAAGAAGGCAGCAGCAAGGAAGAGGACATGAGCCGACCTTCGCCTCTGGAGCCGGCGTTCGACTTTGCAGGTGCGCCGGATCCCGTCCGCCTGCTCCAGGGAACAGCGGTGCTGGAGTTTGTTGGCGACCAGCGCTCTGCGCCGGCCGAGGTACTGTTGCGTTTCCTTCCCAGCCCGCAGGTGATCATCCATGCAACTGTTCAGGGGATCGAGGAGTCGGCCCGCCACTGCTCCCACGGTGGCTTAGACATTCGAGCGTTCCGGTTGAACGGACAAGTTGTCGAAGGCACTTGCACGAGGTGGCGGACCGATGCCGGCGGTTTGGAGTTGGATTGGTGTCCCAGCTCCGAGCCGATGGTGTTCCACGACACGGCGTCCAAGACGTCTGTGTCGGCACTGCTTCATCTCTTCAACTTCCCTGACTTTCGGGGTGGTCGGCATCAGGCTTCCAGTGCGCCTGCCGGGTGCAGCCTGATGGTGTTGGATTGCGACGAGTGGCGAATCTCGCTCCAGTCATTGGCTCACGACGCCACCCAGCAAGCCTGGAAGCGAATCAAAGAGGAAGGCGGCTGCTTCCTGACGCATGTGGGGAAGCTGGAGCGCAAGGACGGCAAACCGTTCTCCGGCGATGAGGCCAGTGAGCAAACCCTGCTCCTCGCGAACTTCCTCTCGTTCACAAAGGGCGGGCGGTGCTCGACCGCGTGCGAGGTGGGGCTCGATGCCGCAGGCGCGAAGGCCTGGGAGACCTTCGCTTCTCCACTCCACAGCAACCCACCCTATTCGTGGTTCAACCCATTCATGGCAAGTCAAGCTGAAGTCCTGTTCCCGTTGTTCGCGAAGCGTTGGCAGCAGTCAGAGGAGTGGAAGGGCTGCCTGCAAGCCGCCATTTACTGGTACACGCAGGCCAACACGAGTGACGGTTCGCCGGGCGTCGACGCGGCCATCATCCTTGCGCAGGCCGCCTTGGAGCGGCTGGCCCATCACCACCTGGTCGTTGATCGAAAGATGATCTCGGCCGAGGGCCTCGACCGACTGAAGGCGGCAGACCGCTTGCGGCTGCTGTTCTCGAGCTTGAACATTCCCATCGAGATTGGTGCTTCAACGCGCGACATCAAGAAGGCTGCCAAGAGCAACAAGTGGCTGGATGCACCGTGTGCGATGACGGACATCCGAAATGAGCTTGTTCATCCGGTCAGCAGGAAGCAGGTGGACAACTGCATCGTGGATGCGTGGAAGTTGTCTCTGTGGTACCTGGAGTTGTCTGTTTTGGCGCTGTGTGGCTACGCCGACACCTACACCAGTCGATTGACTGCGAAGTACGCGACCCAGTCGAAGCCGGTACCGTGGGAGAGAACGTGATGAGCCCATTTGCCAAGCCAATGCGCAGCCCCAAGTCCAACCCGGCGCGTGACGCCCCGGGAGGCCTGAGCCCGCAACCCGAGGGGTATGCCGACTGGCTGGTCGAGCTCAAAGGCCGCATCCACTCCGCGCAGCAGCGGGCCACGCTGGCCGTCAACCGCGAACTGGTGCTGCTGTATTGGCAGATCGGGCGCGACATCCTTGCGCGGCAGGCCGCACAAGGCTGGGGAACCCGGGTGATCGACCGCCTGGCGCACGACCTGCTGACCGCCTTTCCGGATATGAGGGGCTTCTCTCCGCGCAACCTGAAATACATGCGTGCGTTTGCCGACGCCTGGCCGGACGAGGCATTTGTGCAGCAAGCTGTTGCACGATTGCCCTGGGGCCACAACCTGGTGCTTCTGGACAAGCTGCCCGGCCCCGAGACACGGAAGTGGTACGCGGCCAAGGCGATCGAGCACAACTGGTCGCGCAATGTACTGACGATGCAGATCGAGACCCGCCTGCTGGAGCGCAGCGGCCGTGCCGCCACAAACTTCGACCAGACCTTGCCTCAGCCGCAGTCCGATCTGGCGCGCGAGTCGTTGAAAGATCCGTACAAACTGGACTTCCTCGGCCTGGGCGATGAGGCGCAGGAGCGCGCGGTCGAAAGCGCGCTGGTCAGGCATGTGACCGAGTTCCTGCTCGAGCTGGGTGCCGGTTTCGCCTTTGTCGGCCGACAGGTGCTGCTCGACGTGGCCGGCGACGAATTCTTCATCGACCTGCTCTTCTATCACCTGAAGCTGCGCTGCTACGTGGTGATCGAGCTCAAGGGCGGCAAGTTCAAGCCGGAGCACTTGGGCCAGTTGAGCTTCTACCTGACCGCGGTGGATGAACAGGTCAAGCACCCGCAAGACGGCCCGACCATCGGACTCTTGCTGTGCAAGAGCCGGAACAAGGTGGTGGCCGAGTATGCGCTGCGCAACGTGAACAAGCCCCTCGGTGTTGCCGACTATCAACTGGTGGACTCCTTGCCGTCGGAACTCCGGACCAGCCTGCCGAGCATCGAGCAGATTGAGCGTGAACTGGGTGGCGATGATTCGGCCGGGAAGGACGCACAGCCATGACGAGTCCGATCAACACCACCACCGTGCCGTCGGTGTCCATCACCACGGCGCGCACCGGTGCATCGAGCAAGGCCAACGAGCTGGGCATGCGCGCGATGCAGGAGCGCGCCTATGCCAAGCGCGGCGAGCAGTACCTGCTGATCAAGTCGCCGCCGGCATCCGGCAAGAGCCGGGCGTTGATGTTCATTGCGCTGGACAAGCTGCACAACCAGGGCTTGCGGCAGGCCATCGTCGTGGTGCCGGAGCGTTCCATCGGCGGCAGCTTCGCCGACGAGGCCCTGACCCTCCACGGCTTCTACTGGGACTGGACGGTTGCGCCGCAATGGAACCTGTGCAACGCGCCGGGCATCGACGAGCCGCGCATCGCCAAGTCCAAGGTCGAGGCGGTCAAGAAGTTTCTGGCCAGCGACGACAAGGTGATCGTCTGCACCCACGCGACCTTTCGCTTCGCGGTCGAGGAACTGGGGATCCAGGCCTTCGACAACCGGCTGATCGCCGTCGACGAGTTCCACCACGTCTCGGCCAACCCGGACAACAAGCTGGGCAGCCAGCTCGGCGCCTTCATCGCCCGCGACAAGGTGCACTTGGTCGCGATGACGGGCTCCTACTTCCGCGGTGACAGCGCTGCGGTGCTGGCGCCCAGCGACGAGGGAAAGTTCGAGACCGTCACCTACACCTACTACGAGCAGCTCAACGGCTACCGCTGGTGGAAGTCGCTCGACATCGGCTATTTCTTCTACACCGGGCGCTACGTCGATGCCGTGGCGAAGGTGCTGGACCCGGCGCTGAAGACCATCGTGCACATCCCCAGCGTCAACTCGCGCGAAAGCCTGAAGGATAAGGAGCGCGAGGTCAACGAGATCATGCACGCGCTGGGTGAGTGGAAGGGCATCGACGAGACGACTGGCTTCCACCTGATCAAAGGCAAGGACGGCCGCACCTTGAAGGTGGTCGATCTGGTGGACGACAGCGACGCAGCCAAGCGTTCGCGCGTGCTCAGCGCGCTGAAAGACCCGGCGCACAAGGATGACCGCGGCCACGTCGACATTATCATCGCCCTGGGCATGGCCAAGGAAGGCTTTGACTGGATCTGGTGCGAGCACGCCCTGACCATCGGCTACCGCAGCAGCCTGATCGAGGTGGTGCAGATCATCGGCCGCGCCACGCGCGATGCCGAGGGCAAGGACCGCGCGCGCTTCACCAACCTGATCGCCGAGCCCACGGCCGAGCAATCCGCGGTGGCCGAAGCGGTGAACGACATGCTCAAGGCGATCTCCGCCAGCTTGCTGATGGAACAGGTGCTGGCCCCGCGCTGCGAGTTCACGCCGCGCAATGCCGGCCCGCAGGGGGGCTTCGACTACGGCCCGGCCGGCTACGTCGACGGCGGCAAGAACCTGGGCGTGAACAAGGAGACCGGCGCGGTCCACATCGAGATCAACGGCCTGGCCAAACCAAAGAGCAAGGAAGGCCAGCGCATCTGCAAGGAAGACCTGAACGAAGTCATCGCCGCCTTCATCCGGGACAAGCCTTCGCTCGAACGCGGCACGCTCGACAAGGAGAACACGATCCCCGAGGAACTGACCATCGAGCGCCTGGGCAAGATCGTGCGCGAGCGCTACGCGGAACTGAGCGACGCCGACCAGGAAGCGGTGCGCCAGCACGCCATTGCCGTCGTCAACATCACCCAACAGGCCAAGCTGGCGCTGGACACGCTCGACCAGGCGCAGCCGCCGATCCCCGCCCCTGGCGGCGGCGACGCCGGCACCGTTGCGACAGGCAACACCGACTTGATCGACGGCGTGCGCAAGTTCATCAACGTGCGCGACCTGGACATCGACCTCATCGACCGCATCAATCCGTTCGAGGCCGCCTATGCGGTACTGGCCAAGACGATGGACGAAAAGTCCTTGCGTCAGATCCAGGCCAGCATCGCCGGCAAGACCGTCAAGATCACGGAGGTCGAGGCGCGCATCGCCGGCGCCGAGAACGACGCAACCTACCTGCTGGCAGGGGTCGAGGTCGTCGCCGAGTACAAGCTGCACAACCTCAGCCGCGTCAAGATGGAGAACATCTTCCATCGCCTGTTCGGCGCCGCTCAACTCGACCTGACTATCGAAGACCGCTTCGGCAAGGCGGTGAAGCCGAGGGAGTGGTTTCTGGTGCCCCTGAGCGTGATCGACGAAGCCGTCGAACGCATCCGGAATGGAAGCATCGGCGGGATCACGTATGACCCTCGGATTGCGCGGCTGGTTGGATTGCCGTAGCTTGGCTCGCCGGTAGAAGTAAGGGCGTCAGCCCGGCCGCGCGGGGCAAGTTGAACGCCGAGGGATCGATACCCACGTCGCTTTCGTTCAATACAGGCGCGCAGCGCCGCCCGATGATGCGCGCATGCACGCCGAAAGCGAATTCACCCCCGCCCCCACCCTCGAGCGCGACGGCTTCGTCCTGGCGCGGCTCGACGACCTGGTGCAGGCCGCTCGCGCCGGCAGCCTGTACTACCTGAGCTTCGGCCTGGCCTGCTGCGCCGTCGAGATGATGCACGCCGCTGCCTCGCGCTACGACATGGATCGCTTCAGCATGATCCCGCGCGGCAGTCCGCGCCAGGCCGACCTGATCTTCATCTCCGGCACGTTGACCAACAAGATGGCGCGCGCCCTGCGCCGGGTCTACGACCAGATGGCCGAGCCGCGATACGTGATCTCGATGGGCTCGTGCGCCAACGGCGGCGGCTACTATCACCACAGCTACTCTGTGGTGCGCGGCTGCGACCGCATCATTCCCGTGGACATCTACGTGCCCGGCTGCCCGCCCACGGCCGAGGCGCTGCTCTACGGCATCCTGCAACTGCAACGAAAGATCCGCGACAAGCGGGTGTTCAGTCGCTGAACAAGGAGCCGGCACCCGGCACTCACGACGCCGGTCCGCCGACGTCGCCCATTCGCTCGCGCTCGCGCAACAGCCAGTCACCTGCGCTCGGCGGCTCCCCCAGGCGGCGCAACATGGTCGCCGGCGGCTGCCCAAAGAACGCCTTCACATCACGGGTGAAGTGCGCCTGGTCGGCATAGCCGTGGCTTGCAGCAACGGCGGCCAGGCTGCCCCCGTTGTCGCGCAAGTCGATCAGGGCGCGTTCACAACGCAGCAACCGTTCGACCTCACCCGCACGCAGCCCAGTCAGTTCGCGCGCCTGCCGCTGGAAGTGACGCTGCGACCAATTTTGGCCCGCTATCGTCACGCGCTGCAGCGGTCGCTGCCAGGCTGCTTCGACCAGACGCACCCACGCGCTACGCGTCGGTGCCACGGCTGCCCAGCGTGGGCCCAGAAACGTGCATGCCAGCTCGACGCGCTGCTCATCGTCGCGCGCCTGCGCCATGGCCTCCAGCCATGGCCACCAGTCGAATGGCAGGGCATCAGGCGCGGGCACGATGCGATCCAGCAGCGGATGCGCCGGTCGCGCCGTCAGAAGGGGCGCCGCTGTCGGCTGGAACACCAAGCCAAACGATCGATAGGCGCTGATGGCCTCGGAGCGAAACGGATACCGATGCGGCCCCGCGAACAAGATGCGCGGCAACTCTTCACACACCGGCAATCCGCCTGCCTCCACCAACCGCACGCGCCCCTCGATCAACCACACCACTGCCGAATACGGACCAGCCGGGATGTAGGTTCGACCATCGGTGCCACCGTTCTGCGGCTCGGCAGTCAGATTGCGCCAGTAGAACGCCCGCACACATGCGTGCAATGCAGGCGGTGGCGCAACCAGCGCCGTAGTGGCGTGTTTGGCACGGTTCATCGGCAACCCATGCGCCTTCGACTGCGCATTCGCATCGTCGAATTATGGGTCCGAGCCGTTCCACGGCCGCCCGTGGCTGCGCAGCGCTCGCGTCGGTGCGCAATCGTGCGGAAGTGGTGACTGAGGCCATCGCGGGCCATGCCGCGGCAGGGCACTGTTACACGGCGTTGTGCTGCGCCGCCACAGCGGCGCCGCAGCGCGCGGGATCACCATGACTTGCGTCAACGCCCGGCAACGGTTAAACCCCCACCCGTGTCACAGCTGCAAGGAGTCAGGCGATGAATCCGCTCTTCCGCCCTGTGGCCCAGATCGCTCGGCGCTGGCCGCTGGGGGTGTTGCTGGGCATTGCCTGGCTGTTCGCGGCATTGCCGCTGCTCGCGCTGTGGGCGGGCTGGGGCGTGGGCGGCGTGTTCGCAGCCGTGGGACTGCTGCTGTCGATGTACATGCTGGCCGCAGTGGCCGCGGTGGTGCGGGCCGGCGCCGAGTCGCT
>JABWBN010000340.1 GCA_013360485.1 Burkholderiaceae bacterium
AAGCTGCTTCAGTTCGGCTTGAACAGCCACGGGTAGCCCACGCGCTCGTAGTACTCGCGCGCCATGCGCCGCTCGTCACTGCCGTTGCTCGCGTAGCCATCGGTGCGCGGCGCGTCGCACCAGCTGACGATCTCGCACAGGTCGGCGATGAAGCCGCGCAGCACCAGCTCGGGCGCCACGTTGTCTTGGCGGCACAGCTCGATGAACTCGGGCGGCAGCTCGATGGTGATGCGTTTGCCGATGTGGTGGTTCTTGCGGGGCATGGTGTTCTCTCCTTGGGTTGCGCCTGGCGTTCACCGCGAACGCCACTGGCCCTTCCCCGCAGCGCCGCGCGCAGCCGGGTCAAGGGCGGCCGCAGGCCGGCGCAGCGAACCCTTGACGCGGCGAGCACGGCGCTACGCTCGCCCGGCCAGTGGAGGGAGCACGGGAGCCCCCTCGGGGGGCGGATGGGTGGAGGGCGGGGGCCAACCCAAGGACTGCGCGAAGCGCCTGGCTTCGATGCCTGCGGCGATGGCGAAGCCATGGCCGCACATGCTTTGGTCTTCGAGCGCGGCGAGCTGTACCCAGCTGGCCGCGCTGCAGGCGCGTAGGGGCGCAAGACATAACGGGGGTTGCCGCCCACCCGAAGGGCGCGGAGGGCTTCAGCCCGTAGCGGTGCCGCACCAAGCGCGCCCTGCGCGCGACTGCGGCACTGGGCGGCAACAGCCCGTTATGTGAAGTGCGAAGCACTTCCCCCGCAGCGCCTGCCAGGTTGTGCCCGGCTCGATGCCGGGCGCAGCCTGTCTCGTGGTCCTCGCGCGCAGCGCGCTGGCTTTGATGGCGGTGGCGTGCCGATGTCGTGTCCAGCGGCGCGCGGGTTGCTCTGCAAGCCGCGTGACGTCCGCGCTGTTGGTGCTCGGCGCGCACAAGTTCAGCGGCGCCGAACCTGGTCAAGGTTTGGCGTCCGCTGCAACGCTGCCTTGCTCCGCGCCGGCCTCGTCCTCGGCTTCGGCGTCCAGAGCCATCAGAAGCGCCGCAGCGGCGTTCAGCGGCATCGGTTGAGGCTCGGACACCGCCGCGCCCGCTCGCGGCCCTGTGGCGCCCGGCATGCGCGCCGGATGCGTCGCGCTGTGGATCGCCTTCAACTGCCGGATGCTCACCTGCGTGTAGATCTGCGTCGTCGAGAGTTCCGCGTGCCCGAGGATCGCCTGGATGTAGCGGATGTCCGCGCCGTTCTCCAGCATGAGGGTCGCCATCGTGTGGCGGAACAGGTGGCAGCTGCCGCTCTTGCCGATCTCGGCGGCCTGCACGTACTCGCGCACCAGCTGCGTCAGACGGTTCGGGCTGAAGGCCTCGCCCAGGTGCGTGAGGAACAAGGTGCCGTCGTCGGCGCCGGTAGCCAATTCCGGCCGCACGTCGTCGCGGTACTTCTCCACCCACGCAATGGCGCGCTCGCCGATGGGCACCATGCGGTCCTTCTTGCCCTTTCCCAGCCGGATCAGCACCGTTCCGCGCTCGGCGTCGAGGTCGAAGACCTGCAACTGCATCAGCTCCATGCGCCGCATGCCGGTGCTGTAGAGCACCTCGAGCATGGCGCGGTCGCGGATGCCGGTGGCGGTGCCCACGTCCGGGACTGCGAGGACGGTTTCTGCCTCCTTGACCGTCAGCACGTTGCGCGGCAGCCGCCGGTCCAGCCTCGGCAAGTCGAGGTCGCTGGCCGGGTTGTAGAGGATGAAGTTCTGCTTCGCTAACCACTTGAACCAGGCGCGGATCGGCGTGATGTGGCCGTGCTGCGTCCGTGCGCTCAAGGGTTGGCCGTCCTTCTTGCGGTAGACGAACAGGTGGCTCTGGTAGCGCTCGATGATCGGTTTGGTCACCTCCTGCGGCCGGCGGATGCCGCGCTCGTCCAGCCAGGCGATGAACACCCGCAGCAGCTCTTCTCGGTTGACGATGGTCTTGGGCGAGTAGTGGCGCTCGGCCAGCCAGGCCAGGAAGCGCTGCAGGTAGTGGTACAGGCTCTCGGGGTCGCGCACGTCGCCGATGGGGGCGTGCGGCGTGTGCTGGCCCTTCTTGCGCGAGTGGCCCGGCATGGCGTCAGGCCGCCGCCGTCGAAGCGGCTAAGAAGGAAGGCTGCGGGTACGACAGGACGCCAACACGAGGCCCTGAACGCGCATCCGGCATGTCGGCGCCGTCGATCTCGTGCAAGTCCGCGCCGTTGCTGGCGTTGCGCTCGATCCGGCCACCCCGACCACCGGCCGACACCCCACCGACCGCGCCCCGACCGGGGGCCGACCGCGCTTCGTTTGCCCCCGACCGCTTCGCGTCATAGTCGTGGCCGATGCTGCCCAAGTCGGCCAAGCCCATCAGGAAGCGCCCGCCGGCATCACCCTCGGCGTCGTAGATCAGCTCGTACTCGAAGCCGCCACCGCGCAGCACGCGGTGCACCAGCAGGTATTCGAGTTCGGCCAGTCGGCCCAGGTGCACCTTGAGCTGGGTGTCACCCCAGCCGGTCAGCTCGCGCACCTGGCGGCGGCTGAAGCGGAAGTCACCGCGCTTGATGGCCTGGCGCAGGCACTCGTCGCTGACCCAGGCATGCAGGGTCGTGAGGAGTTTTCTGGTCTGCGGCGGCAGCTCGTCCAGCGTGCGGCCCAGCACCTCGTGCGCCAGGCGGTTGGCGGTCGCGATGTCGGCCGGCGTCACCTCGATGTAGCGCACCGCCTTGACCTTCAGCGCCTCGGGGTTCAGCGGCTTCTTCCAGCCTCGCACGCGGTAGCGGCGCTCGCCATAGACCAGCACCAGGTCGGTGTCGGTTTGCTCGGCCGGCACGTCGGGCTGCGGTGCATCAGGCAACGGACTTGCCTGCGTCGGTCCCTGCAGCGGACTCGCGTGCGTAGGTGCCGGGATCGGCTCGGGCGTCGGCAACGGCGCGGCGGCTTCTTCTTTAGCGGCTAAGGAAGGAGGTTCGATCACCTCGGTAGCCACGGGCTCGGCCTGCGTGCGTGCCGGCGCCTGACCGTTCCCCATCCACACCGCCTTGCGGATCAGCAGGCCCAGAGCCTTGTCCGCCGGCTGCATCTTCAGCGCGTACTCGTTGGCATCCATCCCCTTGGGGAACACGATGCGCCAGCACTCGATGCCCTCGGCCATGAGCCTGGGCGCCAGCTTTTCGGCCGCGCGGTCGCCAGCGTCGTCACGGTCATAGGCGATCAGCACGCGCTGGGTGCCGTGCGCCTTGAACGCGGCCAGCAGCTCGTCGGTGAAGCCCTCCACCCCATACGCCGCCGTCACGTTGCGGTAGGCCGCCGCTTCCGTCGTGGCCAGCAGGCGCTGGTGGTAGTAGTCGATGGTCTGGTTCAGCAGCGCCCGGTCGTCAGCGTCGAACGCCACCGGCGCCGGCAGACCTCGCACCGTCGTGCGCTTGACCTCGCCAGCTTGACCGGCGGCTAAGGAAGGATCGGCCTTCAAGAGTTCGACCGCGTGCCCGCCGCCCACCTGGCAGCCGAAGCAGTGCCACAGGTTCTTCGCCGCCGTCACCACCAGGCTCGCCTCGGCGTCATCGTGGAACGGGCAGCGGCCCAGCAGGTCCTTGCCCGCCTTCTTCAGCACCACCCCCGAGGCCTCGACCAGGCGCTCGACGCTGACCTCTTCCTTTAGCCGCTCAAGCTCGGTGTCGGGGATGCGGGGCATGTGGGCGGCTCCTTTGTCCGACTGCACCGCAGGGGAATTCCGGCAAGCAGGCGGCTAAATAAATAACTTGATTTCGTTGTACCACACTTTGCTGTAATATGAACAGCGTTCCGCAACACGCTGGGTATCGTCATGGCTCTCACTCTCTTGCATCCGCCTCTTTCAGCCGCCATGACCATCAGCAGCGACGAGCGCGCGTTCTTTGTTGCCATGGGCGAACGCATCGCCTCTTTGCGCAAGGCGCGCAACCTGACCCAGACCCAACTGGCCGAGGCGCTGGGCGTCACCCAGCAGACGGTGCAGGCCTACGAGGCAGGCAGCCGGCGCATCCCGGTGTCGGCGCTGCCGGTGGTGGCGCGCACACTGTCGGTGTCGCTGATGGTGTTGTTCGGGGAAGAGCAGGAGAAGGGGGAGAAGGCCACAGCCCGCAAGCGCGGTCCGGTGCCGCAGTGGCAGCAGCACATCGAGGCCATCGCTCGGCTGCCGCGCAGCCGCCAGCAGTTCGTGGCCGAGATGCTGCGCAATGTGCTCGGTGAAGGTGCCGCACGGTGACGGCGCTGCAGACCCTGGCCCCCGAGGCGATCACACTGCGCATCGCCACGGTGCGCAGCCAGCGCGTGATCGTGGACGCCGACCTGGCCGCGCTCTACGGTGTGGAGACCAAGCGTTTCAATGAGGCCGTCAAGCGCAACCTGGCCAAGTTCCCGGCCGATTTCATGTTCACCCTCACGGCCGAGGAGTTCGCCGCTTTGAGGTCGCAATTTGCGACCTCAAACGACCAGGCCGCCACCTCGCCCGGGCGCGGCGGCCGGCGCTATGCGCCGCGCGTGTTCACCGAGCATGGCGCGCTGATGGCCGCCACCATCCTCAACAGCCCGCGCGCCGTCGAAGTCGCGGTGTACGTGGTGCGCGCTTTCGTGCGGCTGCGCGAGCTGGTGGCCACGCATGGCGACATGGCCAAGCGGCTCGATGAGCTGGAGCAGAAGACCGAGGCGCTGGCCATGAACCACGACACCTTCAGCCGCAACACCCGCAATCAGCTCAAGCAGGT
>JABWBN010000061.1 GCA_013360485.1 Burkholderiaceae bacterium
GTCGTCGGCCACCCAGCTGGCCTGGGCCAGCTCGTCGGCCACCGTGACCAGCTGCGGGCGCTGGCCGCCGCTGCGTTCGGTCCACAGCTGCTTGGGCAGTCGTTGCGCCGCCTGCGCGATGACTGCGTTCGACGCCTCGAGGATGGGGGCCGTGCTGCGGTAGTTGCGCTGCAGCGGCAACACCCGCGCCGCGGGGCCCCAGTGCTGGGCGAACTCGAGGATGTTGCGCACCTCGGCGGCGCGAAAGCCGTAGATGGCCTGGGCATCGTCGCCCACGACGGTCAGGCCCCGGCCGTCGGGCTTGAGCGTGCGCAGGATGGCCGCCTGCAGCCGATTGGTGTCCTGGTACTCGTCGACCAGCACATGTGCGAAGCGTTCGCCCAGGGCGCGCGCGAGCGCTGGTTCGGTCAGGGCTTGCTGCCAGGCCAGCAGCAGGTCGTCGTAGTCCAGCGTGTGCTGGCGCTGCTTCTCGGCGACATATGCGCCGAACAGCCGGCGCAGCGCGTCGTGGCCGTGGACGCACCAGGGGAAGTGCTCCTCGAGCACCTGCGTCAGCGGCTCCTGGCTGTTGACGCAGCGCGAGTAGATGGCCATGCAGGTGCCCGCCAACGGGAACCGGTTGCGCGCGGCGGCCAGTCCCAGATCCTGGCGCATGAGACCCATCAGACCCTCGGCATCGCCGCGGTCGACGACCGTGAAGTCGGGCGCCAGGCCGAGCCTCGGCGCCAGCTCGCGCAGCAGCCGGGCGCCCACCGAGTGGAAGGTGCCGGCCCACGGCAGCACCGGCGGGAGTTGGGTGGCGCGCAGGCCCAGCGCCTGGTGCAGCATGCGCCCGGTGCGCTGCTGCATTTCGTGTGCGGCGCGGCGGGAGAAGGTCAGCAGCAGCAGCCGTTGTGGATCGGCGCCATGCAGCACCAGATGAGCGACGCGTGCGGCCAGCGTCGATGTCTTGCCCGTACCCGCGCCGGCCACCACCAGCAGCGGCTCATCGCCGTGCTCGACCGCGGCGCGTTGCTCGGGATTGAGAGCCGCGAACGGGTCGGGCGGTCCATCCGCCCGTCCCGCCGCGGCGACGCGGGTCAGTGGCCCGCGATGCGTTCGGCCACGTCCTTGCACGATGGGTCGCACACCGTCTGGGACTTGCCCAGCAGCTTGCGCATCTTGAGCATCGCGCGCGGCCGGTGCAGGCCGCACAGGAAGCACGACATCGTGGAGCCACCGAATGCGCCAGCGGGTGCAAAGGGCGAACCTGGGGCCTTGCTCTTGTAGCGCAGGCCATCTGGCTCGATACGGGTCTTGACCTCTTCCTTGGCCATGGATGCAGTCCTCCTCGGGGTGTGGTGCCGGCGCGCGGTGGCAACCGGCCGCGGGATCGATGTCGAACCGGCTTGCCGGTCGTGGGCCGCCCGCGCGGCGTCGCACAGCCTCAAGGATACTGGATGAATGACCAGCGCCGCCGTCCGAGCTGCTGGAATCGACTGCGGCGGTTGCATGGCCGTCGGGCCGCCGCACCCGAAGCCCGCAGGTCATCAGTGTGAGGTGCCTTCGGAACGGGTGATCTTGTTCCACACGTTGTACTTGCCCACCGGCTTGCGCATCGGCAGGCGCTTGACCTCCTTGAAGGTCTGGGCATCGTAGACGATGAGCGCGCCGTCGGGCTCCCACAAGCTGGCCAGTGCGTAGCGGCCATCCTTGGTGAACTCGATGTGCGCGAGCGTCTTGCCCGGCTCCTTGACCTGCGCCACCGGCAGCAAGGTGCGCTTGTCGATCACCGTCAGGGTGTCGCGCGCGGTGGGGCTCATCATCGAGTCGGTCCAGGCATAGTGCGTCTTCTCATGGCTGCGCAGGAAGAAGCCCGGCCCCGGCACCGGGATCGTGGCCACCGGTTTCCAGGTGCGCACATCGATCACGTCGAGGGCCTGGCCCTTGAGGTTGGGGCTCGCGAGCACGCGCTTGCCGTCGTAGTCGAAGGTGATGCCCGAGCCCAGGTGCGGCATGCCCGACAGGGGCAGGTCGGCGATCTTGCGCCTCACGTCGAGGTTGACCACCTGCGCGCTGGCTTGGCCGTCCGCCCGCGGGCGGGTGGCACCCAGTGCATGGATGTAGCCCTGGTCGAAGAAGAAGTCATCCAGGGGCTCCTGGAGCTTGGTGCGACGCACGCCGAGGAAGCCGCGCTTGGGCAGGCCTTCGCCCATGCGGTAGTCGTGCACGAGGCCGTCATAGATGTCGGGTGCCTTGGGGTCGTAGGAGATCTCCCACAACTCGGGCACATCCTTGAGCGCGACGATGAAGCTCTTGCGCGGCGCCGCATCGTAGACGGCCGACACCCGCGAGCTGGCCTTGCCATCGTCGGTGGCGGCGGCATAGGTCCGTTCGAGCTTCAGCTCGGAGTCGAACAAGGCCAGCGTGTGCGGAAAGTAGTTGGCAGCCATTACCCACCGGCCGTCGGAGGACACGGCGATGTTGCGCATGTTGAGCCCGGCGCGGACCTCGGCCACCACGGTGAGGTTCCAGAGGTCGTACTTCGTGATCCAGCCGTCGCGCGAGCCGAAGTACACGTGGCGACCCTCGGGGGTGAACTTCGGCCCGCCGTGCAGTGCATAGCGGCTGGCAAAGCGATGGATGCGCTCGAAGCGGTCGCCGTCGACCAGCGACACATGGTGGTCGCCGCCCTCGACCACGACGAACAGGTTCATCGGGTCGGCCGACCACTTCGGCCGCGCCGGCAGTCCGGCAGCACCGGGCACCTCGATGCGCGAGGCGCGGATGTCTTCCTCGGTCCAGCGCGGTGCGGGGGAAACGGGCGTGTAGATCCACTTGGCCAGCGCTGCGATCTCGTCGGCCTTGAGCGTGGCCGCAAAGCCGGGCATCTGGGTGGCCGCGCGGCCCTGGCCGATGACCTTGCCCGCCTCGGCCCCGCGCAGGCGTTCCAGGCTCTCGGGCAGCAGCGCCGGCCCCATGGCGCCGGTGCGTTGGGCGCCATGGCAGGCGGCGCAGTGTTGCTGGTACAGCGCCGCAGGGTCGGCGATGTCGGTCGGCGTCTGGGCAGAAGCCAGCGAGCCGATCGAGGCCAACAGCAGGCCGAGCAGGGCCGTGTGCACGAAACGCTTGCCCATGGCCGGCCTACCCCGCCACGACCACGGGGGTGCGCCCGCGGTGGCTGAATGGGGTTACCGTGACGCGTTCGCCTGGGGTTGCCGTGCCGATCTCGTCGTCGTCGAGGTAGCAGCCAGGATCCTCGGCCCACGGATTGCCCGTGACCTGCTGGGCCCGCACCCGGGTGTTGCCGCCGCAGATGTCCAGGTGCGCGCACGATGCGCAGCGACCTTGCACCGGCCGCGGGCGCGACTTCAGACCCGCCATCAACGGCTCGGTGGTGTCGCTCCATATCGCCGAGAACGGCCGCTCGCGCACATTGCCCAGATCGTGGTGCCACCACATGGTGTCGGGGTGCACATGGCCCAGGTTGTCGATGTTGGCCACGTTCACGCCCGAGGAATTGCCGCCCCAGGCCACCAGGTGCGCGCGCAGCGCGGCGCCGAACTGCGCATGCAAGGCAGGCTCGCGGCGGGCCAGCCAGTGCAGCAGCCAGGGTCCGTCGGCATCGTTGTTGCCGGTCACGTACTCTTCGTCGCGCCCGGCACGGGCGGCTTCCCAGGCCCGATCGAACAGCAGGTCGAGGGCGTCGCGGGTGGCTGCGAAGCGGGCATCCTTGGCACGGTGGATGTTGCCGCGACCCGCGTAATTCAGGTGCGAGAAGTAGAACTTGTCGACCTGCTCGTCGCGCATGAGCTGCAGCAGCGCGGGCAAGTCATGCGCGTTCATGGCCGTCATGGTGTAGCGCAGCCCGACCTTGACGCCGCGCTCGCGCAGCAGGCGCACGGCGTCCAGGCTGCGCTCGAAGGCACCGGCCAGGCGGCGGAAGGTGTCGTGCGTGGCGGCAATGCCGTCCAGGCTGATGCCCACGTAGTCGAAGCCGGTGGCGGCCACGCGGTCGGCCATCGGCGCGTCGATCAACGTGCCGTTGGTCGACAGCCCGACGTAGAAGCGCATGGCCTTGGCGCGCTCGGCAATGCGGAACAGGTCGGGCCGCATCAGCGGCTCGCCACCGGAGAGGATGAGCACCGGCACCCTGAACGCCTTGAGGTCCTCCATCACGGTGCACACCTCGTCGTGCGTCAGCTCGCCGGCGTAGTCGTGGTCCGCCGACAGCGCGTAGCAGTGCGCGCAGGTGAGATTGCAGCGGCGAATGAGGTTCCAGATGACCACCGGACCGGGCGGCTGGCCGGTTCGTGCGGGCGGATAGGCACCGGTGCGCTGTGCCTGTGCCAGATCGCGCATGAAGTGGGAAATGCGGAACATGGGATCAGTTCTCCGTCAGGCGCAGGCCCGTCTTCTTGAGAATGGCGGTGGAGTACAGAACCTCGTGCCCTCTGCAGGCGTTGCCCAGCAGACGGGCCACCTCGGCGGCCTGGCGCTCCACTTCGTCGCGACTGCGCCCATGCAGCATCGCGAACAGGTTGTACGGCCACAGCGGAAGTCGGCGCGGGCGCCGGTAGCAGTGGCTCACGCCAGGCAGGGCCCCGATGCGCTGGCCAAGCTCGTCGACCCGGGCGTCGTCGACATCCCAGACGGTCATGCCGTTGGCGGTGAACCCCAGCTTGTAGTGGTTGGGGACGGCGCCGATGCGTCGCACCAGACCTTCGGCCAGCATGGCGGCCAGGCGCTCCCGCACCACCTCGCCGCTGACGCCCAGCATGGCGCCCACGGCTTCGTAGGGCCGTTCCACCAGCGGCAGGCCGCTTTGCGTGGCGGCGACCAGCGCCCGGTCGAAGTCATTGAGGGCCATGGGGTTCGGGTCCGAGTGGCAGGCGCAGTTCGACGAAGTACTCGCGCTCCTTGGGGAACGCGTAGACCGGCAGGCCGGTCTCGTGCTCGATGGCGGCCAGCACCGCATCGACCTGATCGGGCTTCTCGGTCGCCACGACGAACCACATGTTCAAGGTGTGTTCGCGGCGATAGTTGTGCGCCACCTCGGCATGGGCATTGACGAGGCGGGTTACCTCGGCATAGCGGCCTTCGGGCACCTGCAGCGCCGCGAGCACGAAGCGCCCGCCGGCCCGCTCGATCTGGAACAACGGGCCGAACCGTGACAGCACGCCCTGCGACAGCAGCGTGCGCAGCCGTCCGATGAGCAGGGACTCGCTCACGCCGAGCTGGGCCGCCACCTCGGCGAACGGGCGGTCCACCAGCGGAAAGCCGCCGTGCAGGGCCTCGATCAGGCGAACGTCGCCGGGCTCGAGCGCGCGGGGCAGATCGGTGTCAGGCGGCATGCGCGACCTCCGCGGAGGACAACCACGCATCGCGGAACCGGCGGGCGCCCACCTGCTTGAAGCGGCGCTGCGAGAACAACACCTCGCGGCGAGCATGCTGCAGCCCGCTGTCGGCGATGGCCGCCTCGAGCACGGCGTGGACGCTGGCGCGGTCGCGGCCATGGACCATGCAGTACAGGTTGTAGGGCCACCGCGGCGCCCGCTCGCGCCGGTAGCACAGCGTCACGCCGCGTTGGCCAGCCAGTGCGGCACCACGAGCGTCGACCTCGGCGTCGGGCACGTCGAAGACCGTCATGGCGTTGGACGTGTAGCCCAACTCGTGGTGCCTCACCACCGCACCGAAGCGCTTGAGCGTGCCCTGGTCGAGCCATCGCACCAGGCGACTGCGCACCGATTCGACGCTGCAACCCAGCGCTTCGGCCCAGGCGTCGAACGGGTGTTCGACCAGCGGCAACCCGTCCTCGACCAGCGCGGCCAGCGGCCAGTCCTCGTCGGACACCGGGCCCGGGCGCGCGGCTTGTGCGCTTCGCACCGGTGCCGGTCCGGGCGCCACACGCCCGCGCAGGTCGAATCCGAGATCGATGCGGTAGGCGCGTTGCATGCGCAGCCGCAACGCCGGCACGGCAGTGGCCTGCTCGAGCGCCTGCATCGCCAGCTCCACGCGAGTGGCGTCGCGTCCGGTCATCACGAACCACAGGTTCAGTTCGTTCTCGCGCTCGTAGTTGTGGTTGACACCGGGATGGGCCGAGACGATGGCTGCCACCGCCTCCAGCCGGGCGGCAGGCACCGCCATGGCCGCCAGCAGTGCTGCGCCACCGGCGCCGGCACCGAAGACGCCGCCGATGCGACTGAGTGTGCCGTCGCGCAGCAAGCCTCGGTAGCCGGTGAGCACCGTGGCGGTGGGCACGCCCAGTTGCCGGGCGATCACCGCGAAGGGCTCGCGATCGAGCGGGAAGCGCTGCTGCCAGTCGTTGAGCAGCGCCAGACGCCAGTCGTCCACCCGGTCGGTCGTGCTGCCCATCAGAACCCCATGCGCGCGGCGCGCGCGGTGAAGAAAATGCCGCTGGGCGCGTCGAGTGCCAGTCGGGCGACGCTGCGCAGGTTGTGCGTGTCGACGACCTCGACGCGGTTGTCGTCGCGGCAACTGATCCACACCGACTCGCCGCGCGGCGTGAACTCCATGTGCAGCACGGCCTTGCCCGGCTCCAGGGTGCTCACCACCTTCTGCGTGGGCGTATCGATCACCTGCACGCGGTGGTAGTCGGGCACGGCGAAGTTCACCCACACCTGGCGGCCATCGGGGCGTGCCATCACGAAAACGGGCTGTCCGGCCACCGGAATGCGCGCGACCTCGGCCCAGGCGGTGGTGTCGACCACCAGCACCTCATGGCGGCCGATCGCCGGCAGGTAGGCATGCGAGCCGGCGACGGCCCAGCCGCGCAGATGCGGCATCTTGTACACCGGCAGGGGTTGTTCGCCGCGGCCATAGCCGGCCAGGATGCGGCGCACCCGGGGGGGCTGTTCCCACAGGTCCAGCATGGCCAGACCATCCTCGCCGAACAGACCCGCGATGTAGTGGCGGCCATTGGGCGTGACCAGTGCGTCGTAGGGCTGGCGCCCGATGTCGTTGTAGCGTGCAATCACGGGCCTGCGGGCATTGCTGCAATCGGCGATCCAGATGGCGTTGCCGTCGAACAGGCTGAAGGCGAAGCGCCGCCCGGGCAGGTCGACCAGGCCCACCACCCGCGACAGCCGCGCGCCAGTGCCGCCGCCATCGACGACCGCCGGGATGTCGGCCAGCAGTTCGAGCGTGCGCGCATCGAACACCTTCACGCCGCCCGGCGTGTAGTTCTGCGCCGCAACCAGGGTGCCGTCGGCCGAAATGGCGCCGCCGATGGAGTTGCCGGCCTGCATGATGCGCTGCTCGATGGCGCGCGTGAGCAGGTTCACCCGGGTCAGGCCGCCGTCGCGCCCGAACACGTAGCCGTACAGGCCGTCGCGCGAGAACACGACGGATGCATGCGACAAGTCGCCCAGCCCGGTGATTTTGCCCAGCACCCGCGCCGAGCTGGTATTGACCACGGCGACGGCGCCTCGGGCACGTTCGATCACCAGGCCCAGGTCGCCGGTGCCGACGGAAGTGGGCGCGGTGACGGGCGCGGGCGCCACCGGCGAGGCGCCGCAGCCCGACAGCGCCACCGCGCTGCTCCCGGCCAGGGCGCCCAGGCCGACCAGCGCACGGCGGCGGTCGTGGTCCAACTTGCTCATCGCGGCGCCTTGAGCGACAGGCCTGACTCTTCCGGGAACCCCAGAACCAGTTGTCGGGCGATCCAGTGCGCTTCGTCCTCGCTGATCATGGCCCGCCAGCCCGGCATGGGCGTGCCGGGCCGTCCGCCGTAAATGGTGGCTGCGAGCGATTCGATCGGCTTTTCGGCCAAGGCCTCGCGGGTGAGTGCCGGGCCCAGGCCGCCGGTCAAGCGCATGCCGTGGCACGAGCCGCAGTCCTGGCGCACCAGGCGCACAAGTTCCATCTGCCGGGTGCCCTGAGGCGACTCACCGGCCTGTGCGGCAGACAACCCCGCTGCGGCCAGCAGGGCGGCAGGGATCCACATCGACAACAACATGCGGGACACGACAGCCATTCGGGTTTGAACGCAGGCGCAGCTTGATCCAAGGCAGGCGGCTTTGCGATGAACTGCATCAAGAACCGCTGAGGGCAACCCACGAGGGACCGCGCCGCGAAGCCCATCGAGTCATCGACCGCCAACTCGGCCGACTGGAACGAAGCGGGGCGTGAGCCGCAGGTCCGGCACACGCCCCGTTGTAGTCGATCCGCCACCCGTTCCATAGGGCACCGAGCCCCGAAGATGCTGGCGGCTGTGTCCGGCCGTCGGGATCTCGCCCATCACCCCGCCGGGGTCGGCGGGGCGGACCCTTCTGGCTTTGTCGACTTGTACGACAGGTGGGTCAATACACGTCGTGCTGCGTGTTGTAGATGTTGAAGTGGCCAGTCGGCGTGATCAGGCGCGGATCCTTGATGACGGCCTTGAGCTTGCGAGTCTTGTCGTCCACCACGACGATCGCGCTCTCCTTGTTCTTGGCCGACCACACCGAGAACCAGACCTCGTCACCGGCCTTGTTGTACTCGGGCTGCACGACGCGCTTGGCACCGTCGTCCTTCAGGCCGGCCCATTCGGCGATGGGCAGCACCTGGTAACCCTTGTCCAGGTTCTTGATGTCGAACACGGCGATCGACTGCGACACCTTCGCATCGGGGTTCAGCGGTGTGTCGACCCACAGGTTGCGCGACTTCGGGTGCGTCTTCAGGAAGAGCGAGCCGCCGCCCTGGCCCTTGAGCACTTCGACCTGCTTGAAGGCGTGCTGCTTGTACTTCTTGGTGTCGGTGCCGATCAGCGAGATGGTTTCGTCACCCAGGTGGCCGGTGGACCACACCGGACCGTACTTCGGATGGTTGAAGTTCGCGCCACGCCCCGGGTGCGGGATCTTGCCCACCTCGGTCAGGCCGGCGAGCTTGCCGTCCTTGGCGTCGATGGCAGCGATCTTGTTGCTGTTGTTGGCGGCCACCATGAAGTAGCGCTTGCTGGAGTCCCAGCCACCGTCGTGCAGGAACGGCGCCGAGCCGATCTCGGTGATCTTGAGCGCATCGAGGTTGCCGTAGTCCACCAGCAGCGTCTTGCCGGTTTCCTTGACGTTGACCAGGAACTCAGGCTTGTAGTGCGAAGCCACGATCGAGGCCACGCGCGGCTCGGGGTGGTACTCCTGCTTGCCGACCGTCATGCCACGGGTGGCCACGATGCGCAACGGCTCGAGCGTATCGCCCTTCATGATGACGAACTGGGGCGGCCAGTACGCGCCGGCGATCGCCAGCTTGTCCTCGTAGCCCTTGTACTTGCTGGTGTCGACCGAGCGGGCCTCGAGGCCGATGCGGATCTCTGCAACGGTTTCGGGCTTTTCCATCCACAGGTCGATCATGTTGATCTTGGCGTCGCGCCCGATCACGAACAGGTAGCGGCCGGATGCCGACACCCGCGAGATGTGCACGGCGTAACCCGTTTTCACGATGCTGATGATCTTCTTGCTGTCTCCGTCGATCAGCGCCACCTCACCGGCGTCGCGCAGCGTGGTCGAGAAGATGTTCTCGAGGTTGTAGCTGTTCATCTTCTTCGTCGGGCGCTGCGCCGGCGGAACGACGACCTTCCAGGTGGCCTTCATCTGCTCGAGGCCGAACTCCGGCGGCTGCGGGGGGTCCTGCTGGACATAGCGGGCCATGATGTCGACCAGCTTCTCGTCCATCTCGCCGGACGTGAGCCAGTTCGGCATGCCGGCAGGCGAGCCGTAGGCAATGAAGATCTTCAGGTAGTCGGTGCCCTTGCCGATGGTGATGTCCGGCGTCAGCGGCTTGCCGGTGGCGCCTTTGCGCAGCACGCCGTGGCAGCCGGCGCAGCGCTCGAAATAGGTCTTGCGCGCCAGGTCGAACTCGGCCTGCGTCATCGGCGGGGCCTTCGGGTTCGAGCTCTGGTACATGGGCTCTGAGGCCAGAGGCGACTGCCCGGCTTGGTAATTCATTTCGGCCGGGGTGATCGCCTTCTTGTCCTGTGCCGAGGCGCCCATCGCGGTGGCCGCAAGCGCGGCTGCCACGATCGCTCGAATCCGATAGCTCTGCATCAAATGCTCCTGGATGAGGGATGAGTCGGTTATGTGGGAGCCGCAGCTTCGGTGATTTCCCCGGCCTGTACGATGAACTGCATCAAGAAACACCGTACCGGAAACGAGGAAATCAGGTGCGTGATACCCGTGGGGGCACGGTCCGACCGAGCCTCGCCAGCAGCTCGGCCTACTCGATGACCTCGACGTGGCCCCGCATTTCAGGGTGCGGGCCACAGCTGTAGGGGTAGGCACCGGTCTGGTCGAACCGACGCTGCCAGGACTCGCCGGGGAAAAAGCGCTCCGACTCGAACCCCTGCGGTCCCAGGAAGCGCACCGAGTGCGTGGTGCGCTTTTCCTGATTCACCCAACGCACGACCGTACCCCGCTTGACCGTGACACGATCGGGAACGAATCGGTAGTCGCGGATCTCGATCACCACCTCGGTGGCGGCACGGGCGTGCGGCATGGATGCAACCACCAGCACCGCGCAGCCCAGCAGGGCGGCGGCTGCGGTGGTCAGGGACCGTCGCTGAACCTCGAGCGGACGCTGCTCGACAGCGCCCGCTCCTCGCGACGACGCGGCCTCACTGCTTGGCAGCGGTGATGTCGGCCTTGGCGTCCAGGCCGAGCGTGTAGCCCAGTGAGACATGGTGGTAGCGGCCCGCGGTGTGGTCGTCATGGATGGCGAAACCAAAGTTGTAGGTCTTGCCGCTGGCCAGGGCAATGTCGCCTTCGCCGCCGGCGAGCTTGCGCGTGAAGACCACCACCCACTCGTCGCCCTTCTTCTCGCCCTTGGCATCGATCAGGGCCTTGCCGCCTTCCATCACGCGCTTGTCGGCGACGTAGCCGTCGAACTTGCCGCCCTTGCTCGTCCACTGCAGCAGGTCGTAGTACTTGCCACCCGCCAGCGCGCCGCCGGCAACGTACTTGGTCTTCTTGTCGTCCTTGCCGTCGAGCATCGTGCGGGCATCGGAGTGGCAGGTCTCCCAGCAGCCGGACAGGTTGGCACGCTCGACCTTGTTGTCCTCGAGCATGAATGCCAGCTTGACCGGGTTGTCCTTGTCCATCTTCTCGCCGCCACCTACCGGCTGCTTCCAGCTGAAGCGCATGTACAGGTTCGCGCCGTCGTGCGCGGCCTGCACATTGACGGCGATGCTGCCGACCTTGCCTTTGATCGGCTTGGGCTCGATCTTCTGGCCGCTGGCCATCTTCTTGCCCATGTCAGCGGTTTCCTCGTGGTGACAGCCCGCGCAGGACTCGCCCTTCTTGAGTGCGCGGGCACCTCCGTGCTCCGTGCCCTTGGTGATCCACTCGATCGGCGAGACGCCAGGATAGAAGACCGTGATCGCCTTGCCGGGGACTTTGGACCAGTCGGGGGCAGCGGCTTCGGCGGCGCCGATGGCGACGACCAGCGCCGCGGCAACGGCACCGGGAATCAGGCGGATGTAGTTCATCTGAAGCTTCCTCCAGTAGATGGACGGTTGTTCGGGCGACGACGGTTCACTCGTCGTCTTCCTTCATGCCCTTGGGCTTGTGGTGTGCGATGCCCTTGTGACAGTCGATGCAGGTCTCCTTGTTCTTCACGGCCAGCTCATGCGACTTCTTGGCGCGCGGCTTCTGCACATCCTTGGCCATCGACTCGAAGCTGTGGCAGTTGCGGCACTCGAGCGAGTCGTTGGCCTTCATGCGGGCCCACTCGCGCTCGGCCAGATGCAGGCGCTTGGCCTCGAACTTCTCGCGCGTGTCGATGCTGCCGGTCATCTTGCCCCACAGTTCGCGCGAGGCCTGGATCTTGCGCACCATCTTCGGCCCCCACTCCTTGGGTACATGGCAGTCGGGGCAAGTGGCGCGCACGCCGGTCCGGTTGGTGTAATGGATCGTGTTCTCGGAGTACTCCTTGTACACGTTGTCGCGCATCTCGTGACAGCTGATGCAGAAGGCCTCCCGGTTGGTGGCCTCGACGGCGGTGTTGAAGCCGCCCCACAAGACGATGCCGGCCACCACGCCGACGATCATCAATGTGAGCAGCGAATACTGGCTCGGCGCGCGCAGCGTGCGCCACAGGCGACGCAGCGGGCCGGGTTGTGCGTTGGAGTCAGCCACGGAACCTCCTCAGGCGGTGTCGGTCGCCGGGCGTCGGCCGGCGGCCGCGAACCGCATAACCCCCTGGGTTGGCGCGGTGCGGGGCCGCCGGGGCCGAGCCCGGGAGGCGTCAGTAGATGTCGTGCTGCGTGTTCCAGACGTTGAACTTGCCCGTCGGCGTCACGATCCGCGGATCGGTGATCACCTTCTTGAGCTTGAGCGTCTTGTCGTCGTACACGACGATGGCCGACTGATCGGTCTTGCCACCCCACAGCGAGATCCAGACCTCATCGCCCGCCTGGTTGTACTCAGGGTGCGTCGCGCGGCGCAGGGCCTTGGTCTGCGGCAGGCCGGAGTCCTTGGCCACGTCGATCTTCACAGGGGGCTTGGACAGGTCCTTCAGGCTGTAGACATAGACCGCCTCGGCGTTCTCGCGCTCGGGGTTCATGGGCATGTCGGCCCACAGGTTGCCCGACTTCGGGTGCGTCTTGACGAACAGGTTGCCCGCGCCGCCGGTCTTGAGCTCCTGCACCACCTTCCAGTTGTGCTGCTTGTACTTGGCGAACTTCGAGTCATCCGAAGGCGTGGAGATCAGCGTGATCACCGCGTCGCCCAGGTGTCCGGTGGCCCACACCGGACCGAACTGCGGATGGATGAAGTTGGCACCGCGGCCCGGGTGCGGGATCTTCTTGGTGTCGACCAGTGCCGCGAGCTTGCCGGTCTTGGTGTCGACCGCGGCAATCTTGTGGCTGGCGTTGGCGGCCACCAGGAAGTACCGCTTGGTCATGTCCCAGCCGCCGTCGTGCAGGAACTTGGCCGACTCAATGGTGGTGGTCTTGAGGTTCTTGATGTCGCTGTAGTCGACCAGCATGATCTGCCCGGTCTCCTTGACATTGACCACCCACTCGGGCTTGATCATCGACGAGACGATCGAGGCCACGCGGGGCTCCGGGTGGTACTCGCCGTCGACCGTGTTGCCGCGCGTCGAGACGATCTTCATCGGCTTGAGCGTCTCGCCGTCCATGATCGAGTACTGGGGCGGCCAATAGGTGCCGCCGATGAGGTACTTGTCTTCGAAGCCCTTGAACTTGGAGGTGTCCACGCTGCGGGCGTCGGCGCCGAGCTTGACGGTGGCCACCGTGGTGGGCGTTTCGTACCACAGGTCGATCAGGGTGACCAGGCCGTCGCGGCCGACCGTGTACACATAGCGGCCCGATGCCGACAGGCGGGAGATGTGGACGGCGTAGCCGGTGTCGAGCACCTGCCAGATGTTCTTGGTGTCGCCATCGACGAGCGCCAGCTTGCCGGTGTCGCGCAAGGTGATCGCGAAGACGTTCTTCAGGTTCACCTTGCTCATCTGCTTCTTCGGCCGCTGATCGACCGGAACCAGGAGCTTCCAGCTTGCCTCCATGTCCTTGAGGCTGAACTCCGGCGGAACATCGGGCGTGCGCTGGATGTAGCGCGCCATGATGTTGATCTCCTCCTTGGTGAGGATGTCGTCGTAGTTCACCATGCCGCCCTCGGTGCCCAGGGCGATGATCTTCTCGAGGCGTGCCGTGCCCAGCTTGAGCGTGCCGCCTTCAGAGACCGCGCCGTCGGCGGCCTTCTTCGACCAGTGCGGCTCGAGGTTCTTGCCCGTGGCACCCTTGCGCAGCACGCCGTGGCAGCCTGCACACCGCTCGAAGTAGATCTTCTTGCCGATCTCGACTTCGGCTTGACTCATTTCTGGTGCCGCCGTGCCCTGCTGGGCCTGCGCTCCGATGCCGAGCATCGCCACCAGTGCCGCCGCAACACGCGACAGTTTCGGGGTCATCATCGTCTGCACTCCGTCCGTTGGCCGCCCTCGTCAGCGGCCTTCTGCAGCTTGTTCACCACCGTTGCTCGATCGCGGGTTCCGATGGGCCCAGGGTGCAGGCTGCAAATCCGTACCGGGGGCGGGGTGAATCGTCGGGGTTGACCCCGACGCCGTCCTTGACTTGGTTCAAGGCCAGAAGGAGCGGGCTGCCGGACCATGCGTCCCAGCAACAATAGCCTCGGCGCCAGCGCGGGTATGTCCGTGGTTGCGACGCGGTGCCTCGACCTTCAAGGTGCTTGCCGTGATGAGCGTGCTCGATGAACCGCTGCGTTTCGACGCAGCCAGCCTCCAGGCCAGCCAGGGCGCGGCCCGGGTCACGCTGGTCGGCGCCGGCCCGGGCGATCCGGATCTGCTCACCGTAAAGGCCGCGAGGGCGTTGCGAACGGCGAGCCTGGTGCTGTACGACCATCTCGTCGGCAAGGAGGTGCTCGAGCTGGTGCCGCGCACGGCCGACCTGATCTACGTGGGCAAGCAGTCCGGGCACCACACGCTTTGCCAGGACGCCATCATCGACCTGATGGTGCGACTGGCCCGCAGCGGCAAGTCGCTGGTGCGACTCAAGGGCGGCGATCCCTACGTCTTCGGGCGTGGCGGCGAAGAAGCGCAGGCGCTGGCGGCCGCTGGCGTGCCCTTCGAGGTGATACCCGGCATCAGCGCCGCACAGGGCGCCGCGGCGATGGCCGGCATTCCGCTGACGCATCGCGACCATGCCCGGGCGCTGGTGCTGGCCACAGGCCACCTGCAGGGCGAGGGCGACGATCGCGAGCCCCAGCTCGACTGGGAACTGCTCGCGCGACCGCAGCAGACGGTGGTGATCTACATGGGCGTGGGCACGCTGCCCGTGATCTGCGCCCAGCTCGTCGCGCACGGGTTGTCGCCCGACACACCGGCGGCCACCGTCGAGCGGGCCACCCGTCCCGACCAGCGCACGGTGGTGGGTACGGTGGCCTCGTTGCCGACGCTGGCGCTGGTGCACCAGGTGCGCCCGCCAGCGCTGATCATCATCGGCGGCGTGGTGTCGCTGCAGCAGCTGCTGGCGCCGTCGGCATGCGCTGTGCGATGAGCATGGCGCGTTGGCCGCAGGGCCCGCGCGTGATGTCTGCCCGCCGCGGCCCGGGGCGCCTTCAGGGTTTTCCCAGTCCTCTGCGCAACGTCAAAACCCTGACCCCGACAGCCGCCTAGAGTGCCCGGCCACTTTGCTTCGGCCCAGAGTCGTCCCATCCCCATGACTGCCCATTCCAAACCGGCGCTGGTGTGCCCGGCCGGTTCGCTGCGTGCGCTCACCCTGGCCATCGATGCGGGTGCCGACGCCGTCTACCTCGGCCTGAAAGACGCCACCAACGCCCGCAACTTCGCCGGCCTGAACTTCGACGATGCCCAGGTGCGCGAGGGTGTGCGTTACGCCCATGCCCGCGGGCGCGAGGTGCTGATGGCGCTGAACACCTATGCCGACGCGCGCGACACCGGCCCCTGGCAGCGGGCAGTGGACAAGGCGGCCGAGCTGGGCGCGAACGCGCTGATCGTGGGCGACAGCGCGGTGCTGGCCTACGCCCGGCGCCACCATCCGAGCATGCGGCTGCATCTGTCGGTGCAAGCTTCGGCCACCACCTACGAGGCCATCGAGTACTACCGCGAGCGCTACGGCATCAGCCGAGCGGTGCTGCCGCGGGTGCTCACGCTGCAGCAGGTCGCCCACGTCATCAAGCACACGCCGGTCGACATCGAGGTCTTCGGCTTCGGTAGCCTGTGCGTCATGGTCGAGGGCCGCTGCGCCCTGTCGTCCTATGTCACCGGCCAGTCGCCCAACACCGCCGGCGTGTGCTCGCCACCGTCCGCGGTGCGCTGGGAGGAACAAAGCGACGGCGGCGTCGATGCGCGGCTGAACGGCGTGCTGATCGATCACTACGCACCGCAGGAATCGCGCGGCTACCCCACGTTGTGCAAGGGCCGCTTCGATGTCGAAGGCGAGCGCGACTATGCGCTCGAGGAGCCCACCAGCCTGAACACGCTGGGCCTGCTGCCGCAGCTCATCGAGGCCGGCGTGAAGGCCATCAAGATCGAGGGCCGCCAGCGCAGCCCCAGCTACGTGGCCGAAGTCACCCGTGTGTGGCGCGCCGCCATCGATTCGGCCGCGTCCGGAGCGCGTTATTCGGTGCAGCCCGGCTGGGCCTCGCAACTCACGCGCTGGGCCGAGGGGCAGCAGCACACGCTGGGTGCCTACGACCGCCCGTGGCGCTGATTCCCCGAAGGACCTGCCGAATGAAGAACCCACAACCCATCGAGCTGACCGTCGGCCCGCTGCAGTACTGGTGGCCGCGGCCCGCCATGATGGCCTTCTATGCCGAGGTTGCCGAGAGTCCCGCCCGCACCGTGGTGCTGGGCGAAGTGGTGTGCTCGCGGCGCAACGAATACAAGCTCGACGACTGGCTGGCACTGGCGCGCGACCTGAGCGCCGCCGGCAAAGAGGTGGTGCTGGCCACGCAGGCGCTGGTGATGTCCGAGGCCGAGCTGCGCACGCTGCGCCGCATTGCCGAGCAGGACGAGTTCGCCGCGGCATCGCAGCGCAAATGCGAACTCGCGCGCAAGGCCGGGCGGTTCAAGCGCGAGATCGCGCCGGTGACGATCGTCGACAAGAAGGGCGCGTCCAAGGTGTTCGACACCGACGAGCATCCGCGCGACGGCGTGACGGCCGAACAAATGGCGAAGCTGCCCGCGGTGTTCAAGAAGGACGGCACGGTCCACGCCGGCAACTCGTCGGGTGTGACGGACGGCGCGGCCGCGCTCGTGCTCGTGTCCGAGAAGAAGCTCGCCGAGCTGAAGCTGAAGCCGCTCGCGCGCGTGCAGGCGTGGGCGTCGGGTGGCGTCGATCCGAAGGTCATGGGCTTGGGCCCGGTGCCGGCGACGAAGAACCTGTTCAAGAAGATGGGCGGCCGCGTCGAGCTGTACGACTTCGACGTGATCGAGCTGAACGAAGCGTTCGCCGCGCAGGTGATCGCGTGCAACCGCGAGATGAACCTGCCGATGGATCGCGTGAATCCGAACGGCGGCTCGATCGCGCTGGGCCACCCGATCGGCGCGACCGGCGCCCGCATCGTCGTGACGATGCTGCACGAGATGGAGCGCCTCGAATCACCGCGCGGCCTCGCGTCGCTGTGCATCAGCGGCGGAATGGGCATGAGCGTGGCGTTCGAAAGGACCTGACGCTCCGGCCGCTGGGCCGGATGCGCTGGCATCCAGGCAGGCGGGGGGCCGAAGGCCCCCCGCGCCCCCCTCGTTCGACCGCTTCGCGGTCGAACGACCAACGGGGGGCCTCACAAACGAGCGAGGCCCCCCTTTGGAATCCCCCGCGCCCTTGAGTCGCGCGGGAGACTTAGCGCGAAGGGGAGCCGAACCCGAGGGCAAGGCAGGGGGTCGACGCGACCGACCAAAATCGCGGGGCGGCTTCTTCCGCTCGCGAAAGATGCACGCACCTCTCAAGAACGCGGTTGGGCTGGGGTTCCTACACGAGACGTATCAGCGGATCGCCGCGTCCGCGATGAACGAGTGGTCGGTCGCGTC
>JABWBN010000341.1 GCA_013360485.1 Burkholderiaceae bacterium
GCGGGCGATGGTCGACTGCGTCGTGTGCATGCGCTCGGCAAGCTCGGATTGAGTCAGGCCGGCGCGGGTGCGGGCGGTGATGAGTTCGCGGGCAAGCTCAAACTCCGGCGCTTGTGCGTCGTACTCGGCGCGAGCCTCGGGGTTCGCCAGGATGCGGGCCTTCAGGGCGGCAAGCTCAGTCATCGGTCAGGCTCCTTAGTCGCGCTTGGGCCGTATCGATGGCCTTGCGCGGGGTTTTCTGGGTCTTCTTGGTGAAGACGTGCAGGACCGTCAGGCTCTGCCCAGTTCGGGCCACATAGACGGCGCGGGCGATGCCGTCGCGGCCGGTCATGCGCATTTCCCACAGCTTCCCTTCCAGCGGCCGGATATGCGGCATGCCCACCTTCTGCGGGCCGAAGGATTCCAGCAGCTCCGCAATGTGCAGGAAGCGGGTTTGCATGTCGGCCGGCAGCGCGAGCAATTCGGCCTCGGCCTCGGGGATAACGGTAACGGTCCAGTGCATAGAGTATCGCATTTTTGATATGTTCCCGCGCTGCTTGTCGTCAGGCGGCGCGCTGCCCCAGGCGGACCACGTTCGAGGGCGCGCGCTCGGCTTGGCGGATAGCTTCTAGCCTCGCCTCCCAGGCTACCAACGCGGCGCGCTTCTCGTCCGTGTATGCGTGCCGGTCGTAGTGTGCAGCCTGCACTCCACTGATGCCGTGGGATAGCAGTTGCGCGCGGGTGTCCTTGCTGATACCCAGGCCGGCAAGCATGGTTTCCACGGTGCGGCGAATGTCGCGCACGTTGAATGCCTCACCACCGATGCCGGCGCACACTTCGGCGGCGCGGTTGCTTACGGTCTCGGGGTTCATTGCCACGCGCCCATGCGTCGAGAAAAGCCACAGGCCGGCCAGCTCAGGCGCTCTGCCTTCCTGCTTGGCGCCCTCGTTTTCTCGGGCCATGGCGTGCTCCACGAGGGCGACCACAATCCCGGCGGCGTGCGGTGCCAGCGGTAACAGGTGTTCGCGGGGTTGGACGCGCCTGCCCTTGCCATCCCACAGGCGAAGCGTTGCCGTATCCTGATCGAAGTCACCCACCTTGGCACGCAACAGTTGGGCTATGCGCTGGCCTCCCGCGTACAGCGCCAAAAGCAAAGCCGTGTCGGCCAGTTCGGAACCGGTTTCCTGCCCGATGCGTAGCACATGCCCGATGTAAGCGCGCAGTTCGGCGGCGCTCAGGGTCCGGTCGCCTCGTTTCACGGCGATTGCCGGAATGGCGTCGACGGGGTTGTGTTCGATGCCGAATGCAATCAAGTCGTAACCGGTCACTGAGCGGCGTTCTTCTCCCGCCCGGTCTCACGCGGAACAATCCCTCCCAAGTTCATCAGGGAGGAGGCGGCAGTGACCAGGGCGACAGCCAGCAACAACAAGTGGCGGCGGCGTAGCCGCCGGGAATGGCAAACCGTGTTCGCGCGGTTTGCCGAGAGCGGGTTGGGAGTCGAGCCCTTTTGCGTGCGGGAGGGACTGAGCGAGTCGACTTTCCGGCGCTGGCATAGCTTGCTGGGCGATGAGGCGCCGGCAGCGGTGCGCCCGGCCGCCCAGCGGGCGCTCGAGCCCGCGAGCTTCGTCGACGCCGGCACACTCAAACTCGGCGGCACGGGTCGCTTCGAGCTGCGGCTCGATCTGGGCGACGGCGTCACCCTTCACCTGTCGCGCGGCTGATGTTCTTCCCCGAAGGCACCGTCCGGGTCCATGTGTATGGCCGCCCGGTCGACATGCGCAAATCCTTCGACGGCCTGTACGCGCTGACTCGTCATGCGCTCGGGTGTGATCCGCTGTCGGGCGAGCTGTTCGTGTTCATCAATCGGCGCGGCACGCAGATGAAGGTGCTGTACTGGGATCGCACTGGATTCTGCGTGTGGGCCAAGCGCCTCGAGCAGGGGCGCTTCGTATCGAACTGGGCGCACGTCAGCACGCGCCAGCTGGACTGGACCGGGCTCAAGCTGCTGCTCGAAGGCATCGAGCCGGCACGCTACAAGCGCCGTTTCAGGCTGCCTGCGAACGTGGTGAAACCCGCATGAATGCTGGGCTCTGCGGTAAAATACGCGTCATGCCCGCACCGCACGCCGCCCCCGTTCCGACCCTTGCCGAAGCCGCCCAGTGGGCGCCCGAGCGCATCGTCGAGGTGGTGCAGGCGAACGTCGCCTTGCAGCGTGACATGGAGGCGATGCGGCTCGAGTTTGCGGCGCTCAAGCACCAGCTCGAGTGGTTCCGTCGCCAGCTCTTCGGCCAGAAGAGCGAGAAGCGCCTGGTTTCAGCGGACCCGGCGCAGATGCATCTGGGCGAGTTGCCGATCCCCAACGCGCAGCCCGAGGCCCCCGGCAAGGCCGTGGCGGGGCACACCCGCCGTGCCTTGCGCACCGACTTCGCCCAGGACAAGGACGCATCGGCGTTGTTCTTCGACGAGACCCGCGTACCGGTCGAGACCATCACGCTCGCCAACCCCGAGACCGACGGCCTCGCCGCCGACCAGTTCGAGGTGATCGGCGAGAAGGTCAGCCATCGCCTGGCGCAGCGCCCGGGCAGCTACGTGATCCTCAAGTACGTGCGCCCGGTCATCAAGCGCCGCGACACGCAGACGATCCACTGTCCGGCTGCACCCGCCGGGGTGATCGAGGGTAGCCGCGCCGATGTGAGTTTCCTGGTCGGTCTGCTGCTCGACAAGTTCGCCTGGCACCTGCCGCTGTACCGCCAGCATCAGCGCCTGTTTGATGCGGGCATCACGGTCAGCCGCGCCTGGCTCACGCAACTGGCCACGCAGGCCGCAGCCTTGCTCACCCCGATTTACAAGGCCCAACTGGCCTCGATCCGCGCCAGCCGCGTCAAGGCCATGGACGAGACCCCGATCAAGGCCGGCCGTGCCGGCCCGGGCAAGATGAAGGCCTGCTACTTCTGGCCGGTCTATGGCGAGCTGCACGAGATCTGCTTCCCCTTCTTCGAGAGCCGCGCGCACAGCAACGTCGAGAAGGTGCTCGGGCTCAAGCCGGTCGAAGGCAGTGTGCTGCTCTCGGACGGCTACGGTGCCTACGAGACCTACGCCAGCAAGACCGGGCTCACGCACGCACAGTGCTGGACCCATTGCCGCCGTGAGTTCATCAACGCCGAAGCGGCCGAGCCCGAGCTGGCGGCCAAGGCGCTCGAGTTCATCGGTGCGCTCTACACGGTCGAAGCGAAGATCCGCGACGCTAAACTCAAGGGTGAGGCCAAGCGCGAGTACCGGCTCGATCACGCCCGCCCGATCGTGGCGGCCTTCTTCACCTGGGTGCAGGAACGCCTGGATGCGCAGGGGCTGCTGCCCAGCAGCCCGCTGACCAAGGCGCTCGCCTACGCGCACAAGCGGCGAGCCGCCCTGGAGGTGTTCCTCGCGGACCCGGAGGTGCCGATC
>JABWBN010000342.1 GCA_013360485.1 Burkholderiaceae bacterium
ACAGCCCGCGGGCGATGCCGGCGGCGAGCGCGCTCAGCTTGGCCAGCCGATGATCCTCGGCCATCAGGATGCCCACGGCTTCGTAAGCCAGGCGGCTGGCGCACAGGAAGGCGAAGGCCGGCTCGCGCCACAGATGGCGCCGGGCCAACCAGGTGGTGTTGCGCCCGATCATCGCGCGGCGCGCCGGCGAGTGGCCGCCGGCTTGCATCTGCACCCCCAGCAGCCGGAACGGTCGGCGCTGGCCGATGGAGTGCTCGAACTCGATGCCGCCGTGCACATGGACTGTCAGACCCAGGGCGCGGGCCCGCAGGCAGGCATCGGTGTCGACATGATCGACGGCCAGGGCTTCGTCGAACGGCCCCATGCGCCTCAAGGCCGGCAGTCGCCAGACCGACATGGAGTTGATGGCGAAGGCCACCGGCTCGATGCCCTCGAACCGGCGCGGCAGATAGCCCAGCCGCCAGCGTGCCAGGCGTATGTGCTTGCCGCGCAGGCCGGTGGCGCGGTCGCGGTAGGCCGGTGCCACGGCAGCCGTGGTGGCGTTGGCCAGCAGGGCCTGAACGGCCGCATCGGCCAGCAGCGGGCCCAGGGCACTGGCATCGGTGTCCTCGTCGAGAAGCACCACCTGCTGCAAGCCGGGCACACGGCCTTCCAGATGGGCCAGCGCGCGGTTGTAGGCACCCGCCAGGCCGCCGCGGTTGGCGTTGCGCAGCACCGACAGGCGATCGCCAGGCACCAGGCCGGCGACGGCCGGGTGGCCCTGCGGGGCGTTGTCAACCACCACGCAGTGCGCCACCGCATGGTGCAACTGGCGCAGCAGTGGCGCCGGATCGGCACTGGTCCGGTAGATCACCACGATGGCAGCGGTCGCACGCGCCGCTTCGTTCATGGGGCCTGCCGCGATCAGAGCCGGTTGATCAGCGCCGCCAGGGTGATGCCCAGGTTGCCCAGGGCCGTCTGGCGGTGGATGCCCGCGCGCTTGAGGCCCACCAGGCGCGCACCGAGCCAGCGCTGGCGCGCCTGCACGAAATCGTCGAGCACGTGCTGGTTCTCGGGCGTCATCAGGTGGCGCACGCGGTGCAGTGCCTTCAGGTTGGCGTCGACCCACCCGCGGAAGCGACCTTGCAGCAGCAGCCGAGCGCGGCGCAGTTGCGCCACCGGATCGGCATTGGCACCGAACTGGTTCTCGCCGTGCTGGCGATAACGCACGGTGGGATGGGAGTCGTAGAACACCCGCCCGCCGCAGCTGGTGACCAGCATGTACGCCCACCAGTCGTGGGTGACCGCCTCGACGTTTTCGCCGGCCTTGCGCAGCAGGTCGCGCGCCGCACGGTTGAACACCATGGTGTTGCCGCCTGCGATGCTTTGCACCAGGGCGTTGCGGAAGCTGGGCGGCCGCTCGAACAGTGGCGAGTAGCCGATGTGCTGGTTGCGCGCATCGACCAGCAGCGTGCGCGAGCCGTACAGCGCGGGCACATCGGGTGGCACCGTCTGCAGCCAGGCCACCGCGCGCTCGAGCTTGTCGGACTCCCAGATGTCGTCCTGGTCGGCGTAGGCGAAGTAGTCGGCTTCGATGTCCGCCCGGCAGGTGAGGGACAGGAAGTTGGCGGTCGAACCCTCGGCCGGCCCCTCGTGGATGGAGATGCGGTCCTCGCCCCAGTGCGACTGGTAGTACTCGAGGATGTCGTGGGTGTAGTCGTGCGAGCCGTCGTCCGACGCCCAGATGGCCCACGACGGATGGGTTTGCGTGGCGACGGAGTTGAGCTGCTCGGCCAGGAAGCGCTGAGCCTGCATGGTGCACAGCAGCACCGCCACCTTGGGCACGGCCGGATGCGGCCGGTGCAGCAGCGATTTCAGCGAGACCAGCGGGATGATGCGCCGGAACTCCTCCCAGGGCGAGAGCAGCTCCGCAACCTTGCTCGGTTGTGCGGTGGTCCCTCGGCCGATGTGCGCGGTGCTCCGCGGCTTTTCTGTGGTCATCGCCATGGCGGCGGCAGTTTAACCGAGTCCGTGATGGGACTCACGATTCGTACAGCCAAGCTGTTGATTCATAAGAGGAATTGACGTTTTGTCACCACTGCGAGACAGCGCCCGGGTGTAGGTTACAAAATGGTTTCAGAACAGAAATGTCGCGCAACATTCGCCCGCAGCCGGGGCGTGCGGTACTGCAGGTGCAACTGCTGCAATGCGTCGGGGCGGACTGTAGACGCGGACCCACCCACAAGACAGTGACGGCCGTCACTTCCGTAGCGACCTCGGGACACACGGCGGGTCGCTCAGCAGGACATCACCTTGAACTCGACCCGCCGGTCCAGCGCGTCGCTGGCGTCGTCGCGGCCGTTGCCCACCAGCGTCTCGCGCGAGCCGACGCCACGGGCGGTGACCCGCTTGCCCAACGCCGGCGCCGCGCGGCTCAACTGCCCCTTCACGTGTTCGGCGCGCAACCCCGACAGGCGATCGTTGACCGCCTCCGGGCCGGTGGGGCTGGCGTGCCCCACCACTTCCATGCAGGTGTTGCGTCGCGACACCTGGGTGGAAATCTCGGCCAGCCAAAGCGGATAGGGCGCGGCATTGGGGCCCCGCTCCCGGGCCAGGACGGTCGAGCCCTTGCGGAACAGGAACTTCACCCCCAGGCGCTGGTTCTGCAGACCCTGGTCGACCATCTGCCCGAATGCCTGGATCGCGGCGTCCTTGCGGCCCAGGCGCCAGTTGCTCAGGTAGAGCCCGCTGTAGACGCGGAACTGCTTGCCTTCGGGCGAGCGGGCCACGGTGTCGTAGAGCTCCAGCGCCTCCTTGTAGCGGCCGGCATTGTAGGCCTGGGAGGCCTCGGCGATCAGCGAGCCCGCGATGATGCGATCGATGTAGGCCGGGTGGATCGGATCGCCGGCCCGCGTGCCCTGGCAGGTGCGGATGTAGCCGGTGGTGGTGGCATCCTCGGCCCATGCCGGGCTGTCGCGGTCGTGCGGCAAGGGCGTGGGATCGACCCCGTCGGGCTTGGCAAACGCCAGCCCCTTGCTGACCAGCTTGCCCGAGCGCAGGTCAGCCAGCGCAAGGCAGATCCGGTAGGCCTCGCGCTTGCCTTGGGTCTTGCGCTCGGCGTTTACCCCGGTGAACGTACCCACCAACACCAGCGGCGACTTCTGCACATTGGCCGCGGTGAACTCCAGCACTTCATATTGGGGATAGCGCTCGCGCACCAATGCCACGATGCGCGCGCCCATGGCCTGGGTGGCCACCGACTGCAGGCCCGTCACACCGTCGATCAGCGGGTCGATCACCAGCGCGTGCCGCGATGCGCCGGCCGGTGGCGCCTGCAACTGGGCGCGACCGAGCAGGTTCTGGGCCGCGCTGAGCATGGCTTCGTCGAACGGCAGGATGGGCGGTGGCGCGGGCGGTGGCGGCG
>JABWBN010000343.1 GCA_013360485.1 Burkholderiaceae bacterium
TGTCGGCCGGGGCCGCCGAACCGGACGCGTCGGGAGCGGCTGCCACGCCGGCTGCCTGCTGCAGGTCCGCGGCGAATGTCCGCGCGTCGGGGTACCGGTCGTGCGGATCCTTGGCCAGGGCGCGCTGCATCACGGCATCGAGCGCCGTGGGGAGCGCCGGATTCACCGCCGACGGTGCGCGGGGCTGGTCGTGGACGATCTGTCGCTGGATCTCCCACGGCCCACCGCCGGAAAACGGGCGGCTGCCGGTGAGGAACTGGTACAGCACGATGCCGACCGCGAAGAGATCGGTGCGCGAACCAACGGCCAGGCCCTGCACCTGCTCCGGCGACATGTAGCTGGGCGTTCCCACCATGGTGCCGGGCAGCGTGCGGTCGGCGTTGGAGTCGACCAGCCGGGCCACGCCGAAGTCGGTGAGTTTCACGCGGCCGGCACGGTCGATCATCACGTTGGCCGGCTTGACGTCGCGGTGCACCACGCCGTGGTCGTGCGCGTAGGCCAGTGCTTCGAGCAGATCGCAGACGATGCGCACGGCCGAGGCCAGGTCGAAGGGCGTGCGCTCGTCGAACAGCTGCGCCAGTTCGCGGCCCTCGATGAATTCCATGACCAGGTACGACACCTCGTCGTCCTCGCCGAAGTCGTGCACGGTCACGATGTTCGGGTGCGCCAGCCGAGCGGCAGCCTGCGCCTCGCGCACGAACCGCGAGGAGTACTCGCGCGCCAGCGCAGGGTCGGCAAGGTGGGTTTTCAGGATGGTCTTGATCGCCACCTTGCGGCCCAGGCGCGGGTCGCGGCCCTCGTAGACCAGGCCCATCGCGCCGCGGCCCAGCACACGCACCAGCTCGTAGCGGCCCAGGTGAGTCAAAGGTCCGGCGTTCACGGTATGGAGTGGTCGGCCCGGTGGCGGTGTGCGGTGCCTCGCGCGGCCGTCAGCGCCGCCCGGCGTACCACCGGGCCACCAGAGACAGTCCGGCGCGTATGTCGTGCGTGGGCTCGTAGCCCAGCAGTTCCCGGGCCTTGGTGATGTCGGCGCGCGAGTGGCGCACGTCGCCGGCGCGGAAACCGGCGTGCACGGGCGGTGGCACCACCAGACCGGGTCGGCACTGCGCGAGCTCGGCGGCCAGCAGCGCCTGCAGGTCGTTCAGGCTGGTCTGGTCGCCCACGGCCACGTTGTAGACCTGGTCGAGCGCCGCTGCATCGGTGGCCATGGCCGCCAGCAGGTTGGCCTGGACGGCGTTGTCGACATAGCAGAAATCGCGGCTGGTCAGCCCGTCGCCGTTGATCTGGACGGCCTGGCCCTGGAGCATGGTGGCGGCCCAGCGCGGCACCACCGCGGCGTAGGCGCCTTGCGGATCCTGCCGGGGGCCGAACACATTGAAATAGCGCAGCCCGATGGTGTGCATGCCGTAGCTGCGCGCGAACACCGACGCATAGAGCTCGTTGACGTACTTGGTCACCGCGTAGGGCGACAGCGGGTTGCCGATGGCATGCTCGACCTTGGGCAGGCCGGGGTGGTCGCCGTAGGTGGAACTGCTGGCGGCATACACGAAGCCTTGCACGCCGGCATCGCGGGCCGCCACCAGCATGTTGAGGAAGCCGCCGATGTTCACTTCGTTCGTGGTGATGGGGTCGGCCAGCGAACGCGGCACCGAGCCCAGCGCGGCTTCATGCAGCACCCAGCGCACGCCCTGGCAGGCGGCCTGGCAGTCCGCCAGGAGGCGGATGTCGCCCTCGATCATCCGAAAGCACGCCCAGGCGGGTTCGCCGACACGATGACGCACATCATCGAGGTTATGCCGATGCCCGGTGGCGTAGTTGTCCAGGCCCACCACGGTCTGCCCCAGGCCGAGCAGATGCTCGAGCAGGTGGCTGCCGATGAAGCCGGCCACACCGGTGACGAGCCAGGTGCTCGGCTGCTCCTGCAGGGCCTGTCGAATCTGTTCGTAGCGCGGGCGTGTGTTCAAGGGCGGGTTCCGGGCGGCTTCAGGGTGGGTCAGTCGAACACGTCGGCCTGGGCAAATGCCGGCGCGGCGGCATCCTTGGGCGCCAGCAGCGGGCCGCAAGGCAGCGGCCAGGCGATGGCCAGCGTGGCATCGTTCCAGGCAATGGCGCGCTCACAGTCGCGCGCGTAGACGTCGGTGGTCTTGTACAGGAAGCGGGTGTCGTCGGCCAGCGCGACGAAGCCGTGCGCGTAGCCCTCGGGGATCCACAACTGGCGCCGGTTCTCGGCCGTGAGCTCCACGCCCACCCAGCGGCCGAAGTGCGGCGAGTGGCGCCGGATGTCCACGGCCACGTCCCACACCGCGCCCTGGACCACGCGCACCAGCTTGCCCTGCGGATGCGGCGGCAATTGATAGTGCAACCCACGCAGCACACCGGCGCGCGAGTGCGATTCGTTGTCCTGCACGAAGGGCCTGGGCGCCGGCAGACCCAGCGATGCGAGCCCGTCGACGAAGCGCTGCTGGTTGTAGCTTTCCATGAACCAGCCGCGATCGTCGCCGAATACGGCGGGCTCGACGATGGCGACACCGGGCAGGCTGGTGGGCAGGAATTTCATCGGGTAGGGGTGGCGATGGGGGTGGCCGTGCCGGGTGCCACCGGCGGAGCCAGGGGCAGATCCAGCATCTCGGCCAGCATGCGCTCGACCCCAGTCTGCCAGTGTGGCAGCCCGACGTCGAACGTGGTGCAGAGCTTGCGGGTATCCAGGCGCGAGTTCAGCGGTCGCCGCGCAGGCAAGGGGTATTCGGCCGTCGCGATGGGCTGCACCTGCGCCGGCGTGGTGCGCAGTGGCCGCCCGCGGTCTGCGGCCCATCCGATGACATGGCGCGCATAGCCGCACCAACTGGTGTGGCCAGCCGCGCAGGCGTGGTAAGTGCCGCTCACCTCGGGGCGGGTGCGGGCCACGCGCAGCAGGTGGGACGACAGGTCGGCCAGCAGGTCGGCGCCCGTGGGGGCACCCACCTGGTCGTCGACCACACGCAACTGGTCGCGCTCGGCGGCCAGGCGCAGCATGGTGCGGGCGAAGTTCTGGCCGCGAGCGGCATGCACCCAGCTCGTGCGCAGGATCAGGTGCCGGCAGCCACTGGCGCGGATAAGTTCTTCGCCCTCGAGCTTGGTGCGGCCGTAGACCGACAGGGGCGCAACAGGGTGCTGTTCATCGCGCGGTTCGTTGCCCGAACCGTCGAACACGTAGTCGGTGCTGAAATGCAGCAGCCAGGCGCCGCTGGCTGCAGCGGCCCGTGCCAGCAGGCCCGGCGACTGGGCGTTGACCGTGCGGGCCAACTGCGGCTCGCTCTCGGCGCGGTCGACCGCGGTGTAGGCCGCGGCATTGGCAATGACCTGCGGCGCGACGCGCGCCAC
>JABWBN010000344.1 GCA_013360485.1 Burkholderiaceae bacterium
GTCGAAGTACCCGGTGCCGGTGCGGCTGCAGTTGCCGCGCTCGGCCCAGGTGGGGCTGGACGCCGTGCTGGGGCTGCCGCTGCGCGCGGGCGACGGCCGGCTGGTGCCGCTGTCGGAACTGGTGCGGGTGGAGCATGGCGTCATCGACAAGCCGCTGTACACCAAGAACCTGCAGGGTGTGAGCTACGTGCTGGGTGACATGGCCGGCACGCTCGACTCGCCGCTGTACGGGCTGTTCGCCATCCGCGATCGGCTGGCACAGGCGGCGCTGCCGGGCGCGGGCGAGCTCGGCGAGTACTGGATCCGCCAGCCCGCAGACCCCTACCGGCAGTACGCGCTGAAGTGGGACGGCGAGTGGCAGGTCACCTACGAAACCTTCCGCGACATGGGAGCGGCCTATGCGGTGGGCCTGCTGCTGATCTACCTGCTGGTGGTGGCGCAGTTCCGCAGCTATGTGACGCCGCTGATCATCATGGCGCCGATCCCGCTGACCATCATCGGCGTGATGCCCGGGCACGCACTGCTGGGTGCGCAGTTCACCGCCACCAGCATGATCGGCATGATCGCGCTGGCCGGGATCATCGTGCGCAACTCCATCCTGCTGGTCGACTTCATCGAGCTGCAGGCTGCGCGTGGCGTCGAGTTCGCGCAAGCCGTGGTGCAGGCCGCCGCAGTGCGCGCCCAACCCATCGCCCTGACCGCCGTGGCGGCCATGACGGGCGCCTTCTTCATCCTGGACGACCCCATCTTCAATGGCCTGGCCGTCTCGTTGATCTTCGGTATCGGCGTATCCACGCTGCTGACGCTGCTGGTCATTCCGGTGCTGTATTTCGCCGTCTATCGGCGCCGACACGAGGCCGCGCCCGCGCGGTGAAGGAGACACGCAACATGGCACACATCGTCATCATGGGCGCCGGCATCGGCGGCATGCCCGCGGCTTACGAGCTGCGCGAAAAACTCTCGCGCGAGCACCGCATCACGGTGATCGGCGCGCAGAACTACTTCCAGTTCACCCCGTCGAACCCCTGGGTGGCGGTGGGCTGGCGCGACCGCGGCGACATCGTGCTGCCGATCGCTCCGTTGCTCGAGAAAAAGGGCATCGCCTTCGTGGCCCAGCCGGTCACGGCCATCGATGCGCCGGCCAACCGCCTCACCCTGGCCGACGGCCAGCAGATGGACTACGACTACCTGGTGATCACCACCGGCCCCAAGCTGTCGTTCGACGAGGTGCCGGGAGCCGGCCCGCACGGCGGCCTCACGCACTCGGTGTGCACGGTCGATCACGCCGAGCAGTTCCGCGCCGAATACGAGGCCTTCCTGAAGGACCCCGGCCCGATGGTGATCGGCGCCATGCCCGGCGCCAGCTGCTTCGGCCCGGCCTACGAGTTCGCGTTCATCGTCGACGCCGACCTGCGCAAGCGCAAGCTGCGCCACAAGGTGCCCATCACCTTCGTCACCAGCGAGCCCTACATCGGGCACCTCGGCCTGGGCGGGGTGGGCGACAGCAAGAGCATGCTCGAGAGCGAGTTGCGCGGCCACGACATGAAGTGGATCACCAGCGCGCGCACGACGCGGGTGGAACCCGGCAAGCTGCTGACCACCGAGCTCGACGCCCACGGCCAGCCGGTGAAGGAGCATGAAGTGCCGTTCAAGCTGGCCATGATGCTGCCGGCCTTCAAGGGCATCGACCCGGTGGCCGCCGTGCCCGAGCTATGCAACCCGCGCGGCTTCGTGCTGATCGACGAGCACCAGCGCAGCAAGAAGTACCGCAACATCTACTCGGCCGGCGTGTGCGTGGCCATCCCACCGGTGGAAGCCACCCCGGTGCCCACGGGCGCCCCCAAGACCGGCTACATGATCGAGACCATGGTCACCGCGATCGTGCACAACATCGCCGCCGACCTGGCCGGCCAGCCGGCCACCGCGCGCGCCACCTGGAATGCGATCTGCCTGGCCGACATGGGCGACACCGGCGCCGCCTTCGTCGCGCTGCCGCAGATCCCGCCGCGCAACGTGAACTGGTTCAAGAAGGGCAAGTGGGTGCACCTGGCCAAGATCGCCTTCGAAAAGTACTTCCTGTCCAAGATGAAGAGCGGCAACACCGAACCGGTGTACGAGAAATACGTGCTCAAGGCGCTGGGCATCGAACGCCTGTCGCCGCACTGACCGGGCGCAGCCGCTCCTCACCGCCTCCCTGTTTCGTCTCCCAACCCACCATCCGCAAAGGAGTCCTGCCATGACCGTCGAACGTTGGATCCGCGTGCTCGCGGGCACTTTCATCCTGCTGTCGCTTGCCCTGGGCGTCGAGGGCAGCCCGCTGTTCGTCAGCAAGTGGGCGTTGGCCTTCACGGCCTTCGTCGGCGTGAACCTGTTCCAGTTCGGCTTGAGCAACGCGTGCCCGCTGGGCTGGATGCTGCGCAAACTCGGCGTGCCCGACGGCCCGGCCACCTGCGCGCGCTGAGAACCGGGCGGGGTATTGCAATGGCGGCGACAATCCACCCCGGCGCACCGCCCGAGGCGGCGCCCGCGCCGGCAACCCGGGAACCCTGCACCATGTCCCAGCTCAGCGACCAGACCGCCCGCACCGACCTGCTCAACCGCCTGAAGCGCGCCGAAGGGCAGCTGCGGGGCATCCAGCGCATGATCGAGGCGGGCGACCCCTGCCTGGACATCGCCGGCCAGATGGCCGCGGTGCGCAAGGCGCTGGACAGCGCCTACGTGCGCATGACGGTGTGTTTCATGGAGCAGGAGCTGCAGGCGCGGCTTGCACCCGACGCCCAGCATGCCAGCGCGCTGACCGCGGTGCTCGAGGACGTGCAGTCGCTGCTGGGCAAGGTGCGTTGACGGCCACCCGCAGACCCCTTGCCCCCAGGAGAGCCCATGAGCGATGAAACCGTGACCGTGCGCCTGCACCAGCGCCAGGACTACCAGTTCGATGCCCACCTGGGCGACGGCCTGCCCCCCATGCTGTGCGACGAACCGCCGCCGCTGGGCCAGGGCACCGGCCCGTCGCCCACGCAACTGCTGGCCTCGGCCGTGGGCAACTGCCTGGCCGCATCGCTGCTGTTCGCGCTGCGCAAGTACAAGCAGTCGGCCGACCCGCTGGCCTGCGAGGTGACGCTGCACACCGGCCGCAATGCCGAAAGGCGATTGCGCGTGCTCGACATCCAGGTGCGCATCACCCTGGGCGTGCCCGCGGAAGCAGTGGACCATCTCGAGCGCATCCTGGGCTCGTTCGAGGATTTCTGCACTGTCACCGCCAGCGTGCGCGCCGCCATCCCGGTGCAGGTTCAGGTGTTCGATGCCCACGGCGCGCAGCTGAAGTAGGCCTGCCGCCCTCGCGGCCTCGATGCCCTCGA
>JABWBN010000345.1 GCA_013360485.1 Burkholderiaceae bacterium
CGAAGCCCACATCGGGTTGTCGATGTGCGGCAGTGTTTCGCCCTGGCGGAAGTAGCGCCGCGTGCCGCTGTGCACGGCCGCGTACCACCAGCCCTCGCGCGGGCAGGGCTGGCCGCTGCTGCATTGCAGCCACTGCGCCATCGCCGGCGGCTGGCCGGTAGGTGGGCGATAGGTCAGGTAGTCGGCTTCTTCGTCGGGCACGCGGCCGCCGGCGTAGCGCGTGTCGCGCCACAGCAGGCGCCAGCGCACGGGATAGTCCTTGATTGCGTCGCTGGCGAGTCTGGCCGACTCGTCGTAGGTACGAATCATCTGCGTATTTCGCTCGTACTCCTGTTCGCTGACGGTCTCCAATGCGGGCGCCCAGGTCGCGAGGTAGGCCATGCAGTAGGATTGGCCGCGATGCGCGTCGTCGGGCTCGACGACCCAGATGCCGTGCTCGGGCACCGGGTCGCCGCTGCGGATGACGGGGGCGTTGGCGTCGGGGTCGGGCAGCGGCGCCAACTCGCCCGGCGGCACGCCGTAGGGGATCTTCAGCGCCAGGGCGGCCGGGTCGCCGTACTCGACTTCCCAGTTCCAGGGGAACAACACCCAATCGCGGCGCAAGTAGTCGGTGTGCTGGAAGACCGCGCTTGCAATCAGCATGTCATACGCGCGTTCGACGTTGGCGAAGATGCCTTGGCTGGCGCCGCGGTACTTTCCGGGTCGATAGCCGTACGGCTCCATGTCCACCTCCTCAAAGTGGCGCGAGTACAACCAGCGGCCGAACTCGCTGCCGCGACCCAACAGCTCCGCTCCAGCCCACAGATCGCCTTTGCGAACCGCCGTGAGCCCGTCTTCCAGCTGACCGGCGTAGCTCCAGAACATGCGCAAGTTCTGCTCGTCCCAATCGGTGACTTGGTAGCCGGCGACCGGCTTGCGATAGAAGTCGCGCTCGTAGTCTTCGCAGAACTGCTTGAACAGCCGGAAGGCTTCGGCGTACCAGGTGACGCTTGAGTACTTCTTGATGAGGTAGAAGGCTTCGCGTTGCTTGGTCTGGTAGTTCATGATCATTGGCTCGTTCGTGTCGGCTCGGCGCGATCGTGTACGTTGCAGTGTTCAGTGCCCGTGCGAGTCGGACGAAGCCGCCCGCACGCCGTGCGCCGCCGCATTGGCCGCGGCGGCCAGGTTCGCCGATGGCAGCGACTTGGGCTCGATGCTGTCGCGGGTGAGCTTTTGCGCGCTTGCGCCGCGATCAATGAGCTTCGCGCCCACACATCGGCGCTGATCCGCTGGAACCCTACTGCCGCTCATCCCACTGCCAGATCGTTGCGCCGTAGGAGCTGTGGGAGTCGGGCATGACCTGGCCGTGCTGGAAGTGGCGCCGGGAGTCGGCTGACGCGGGCGTGAACCACCAGCCGGCTTGCGGGCAGGGATGTCCGGCCTCGCAGCGCAGGCGGATACCGGCCGCGATCGGATCGGTGGCGCCGGGTGTGCCGCCGCCGGAGTCGGCGACGCGCTCGACGAGGGTCCAGGTGGCGATCTCGGAGCGGCGATCGAATTGCCCAGCCAGTGCCGGGTCGTCGTAGGGCACGGGCACATCTGCTTCCCGTGCCACACGGCCCTTGATCAGGAACTGCGCGCACGCGCCATCGGTGTCGGGAAGGTACACGCCGCTGTGCTGAATCCACTCACCGGTCTTGAGCTTGGCCGAGTCGTTGACGCGGTAGATCGGCCAGGAGGCGGGCGGGTCCAAAGGGCCTCGCGATGGCGGGTCGTAGTCCCAGGTGAGGTCGCCGGTCAGCCATGTGGCGTGCTCGGTGTGGTTGATGTTCCGTGCGCGGCGACGGCACCGGGTCTCAAGCTCGTCCCATCGCTGCTGATGTGCCTCGGCCATCCAGTCGATCGGGTAGTCCCGCTGAATGGCGATGAAGTCATTGCCGACCGAGCTGCCGAGTGAGTTCATGTCGCCATGAGAGATGGCGATATAGCTCATGTTCAGCCCCTGCAGTGTGGCACGGATGTTTGGCAGCACGCGCTGACCCCAAACGATGTCCGGCTGCATCCACAGCGGCTGGGCGCGGTAGTCCGGCGGCAGGTTGGCCATGAACTCGGCGAGTGCCAACTCGGTGGTCTTGACCAGCGCAGCAAAGTCATCGCGCAGCGGCTCGAAGTACGCGAGCGAGCTGTAGCGCTCGAGCAGGAAGATCTCTTGGGGATTCAGGGTTGCGGCCATACGGTTTACTTGCCCCAGTCACGCCAGTTGGTTTGCAGGATCGGCACACCGACCAGACCGACCTGGATGAGTCGAAACCGGCCTTGGTCATCCAGCTGGTACTGTCGGTCGGCGCGGCAATTCGCACCCGTCCGGTGGCTGAAGCGCCCTCAGACGCGCGGCGCAGGCGTGCCCCCCGCTTGATCACCGACGAACTGCCACAGTGTCGAAGCCCACATCGGGTTGTCGATGTGCGGCAGTGTTTCGCCCTGGCGGAAGTAGCGCCGCGTGCCGCTGTGCACGGCCGCGTACCACCAGCCCTCGCGTGCCGGCGGCTGGCCGGTGGGCGGCCGGTAGGTCAGGTAGTCGGCTTCCTCGGCGGGGACGCTGCCGCCGCTGTAGCGCGTGTCGCGCCACAGCAGGCGCCAGCGCACGGGGTAGTCCTTGATTGCGTCGCAGTCGTTCTTGGCAGTTTGGTCCCGCGTTCGGCTCCACAGCGTATTGCGCTCGTACTCCTGCTCGCTGATGGTTTCCAGTGCGGGCGCCCAGGTCACGAGATAGGCCATGCAGTACGTCTGGCCGCGGTGCGCGGCATCGGGCTCGACGACCCAGATGCCGTGCTCGGGCACGGGATCGCCACTGCGGATGACAGGTGCTTGCGGATCGGGGTCGGGCAGCGGCGCCAACTCGCCCGGCGGCACGCCGTAGGGGATCTTCAGCGCCAGGGCGGCCGGGTCGCCGTATTCGACTTCCCAATTGTTCGGTAATTCGACCCTGTCACGTCGCAGGCGGTCAGTGTGCGTGAATACGGACGCCGCAACGACCATGTCGTTGGCGCGCTCGGCGTTGGCAAAAATGCCCTGGCTGGCGCCGCGGTACTTCCCGCGCCGGTAGCCGTGCGGCTCCATGTCCACCTCGTCGAAGCGACGGGAATACAGCCATTGCCCGAAGGTTCCGCCATGGCGCATCAGCTCGCGCCCGCCCCACAGATCGCCCTTGCGCACGGCGGCCAGCCCGTCCTCCATCTCGCTGGCATAGCTCCAGAACATGCGCAAGTTCTGCTCGTCCCAATCGGTGACTTGGTAGCCGGCGACGGGCTTGCGGTAAAAGTCGCGTTCGTAGTCTTCGCAGAACTGCTTGAACAGCCGGAAGGCTTCGGCGTACCAGGTGACGCTCGAGTACTTCTTGATGAGGTAGACGGCCTCGCGTTGTTTCGTTTCGTAGTCCATGATCGCCAAGGTACTTGTGATTGGTTCGGCGGTGCGGCGCAAGCGATCAGTGCCCGTGCGTGTCGGAAGACGCCGCCCGCACTCCGTGTGCCGCCGCATTGGCCGCGGTGGCCAGGTTGGCCGAGGGCAGCGACTTGGGCTCGATGCTGTCGCGGGTGAGCTTTTGCGCGGTGGCACCGCGCTCGGGCAGGTTGACGTTCATGTGGTCGATCCACTCGGTATCGAGCAGCGGCAGCTTGCGCACATCGGCCAGCGCGTGCGCGTTCGACGGATGGGTGAGGTCGAGATAGAGCTGCGTTTCGCCGCCTTCGAGATATTGCCCGAACCCGGGGTTGGGCGCGCCGCCACGCAGGTTCTTCGCCTGGTCGATCTGGCTGGCGACCTTGCCCTCCCAGACGTGCAGCGGCTTGTCCTTAACGACGTACTTGACGTACTTGCCGTTGGTGCTCCAGCTCTGCAGCACCGCGAACTTCACGCGCCAGTACCAGCCGTTGATCGTCTTGGGGTCCACCGCGGTCCACCAGACGCCGGCAGGGTTGCTCGTTGGCGTGATGACCCGGTAAATCGCTGTCCCAGGTGGCAACTTGACAGCATTGACGGGGCCGCTGAAGGCGGCAATGGCTGGGTACTCGACGAGCTCACCGCCGCGGGGGAGTGGCGTTGCGTTAGTCACGCCCGTCAAATCCGGCCAGCCATCCTTCGGGTCGAACATCTTCTCTGCATTCGCCGGCCACTTCTGCCCCTCCAGCTTCCAAACCTCCTTGCCCAGCACCGCGTCGTGCACGAGCCGCGCCTCGGTCTCGCGGGTCAGCGCCTTGCCCGCGCCGGGGATTGCGTGCCACTCGCCCTCGTACATCAGGCGCTGGATGTACTTGAGCTTGGCGTTGAGCTCCTTGAGCGCCTGCGGCACCATTTTGTCGATCAGGCGCCGCACGGTCTGCAATTGCGCCTTGATGCCCGCCAGGTGGCTGTGCACCGCCGCGGGAATGGCCGCGCCGAAGCGCTGGCGCACGTAGTCGATGCCGGCTTCGATGCGCTGCATGGCGTCGGTGGCGGCGCTCTGGATCCGCCCGGCGTAGCGGCTGAAATCAAGCTCGCGCAGATACTTCACCGCATCGCCCCGCCCGACGCGGTTGAGCAGCCAGATGCAGGCCTCGAGGATCTTGCGGTCCTCGTCGATGTTGCGCCCGGCACGCAGCAACAGCTTGCCGATGCCTTTGAGCGCGCCACCGAACACCGGCACCACGGCCAGCAGCGGCAGCACCAGCCCCAGCCACTCGACGGCCTCCTCGCGCTTGTCCGGGTACTGCGCCAGGCGCAGGCTCGCCGCGATGACATCACGCGCGGCGGTCACCTCGCCCGCAATCGGAAACATCGAGACCACCGCGTCGGTGATGATCTGGCCGATCGTCTGCTTTTCGTTGAAGCCACCCTGCACGGTGCCCCACAGCCAATCGGCCACCTCGCTGGCCGCGCTCTTGAAATCCCCCCAGCTCATTGCGGCTCTCCGTGCTTGGCCGCCAGTGCGTCCCAGTCACCCGTGCCCAGCGCGGGGCGGTGATCCGGGTTCGGGTCAGGCGGCACTGGCACGTAGGGCCGGCAGTCCGGGCCGAAGCGGATGTTCACCGCGCCTGGTGGCACGTCCTCGAGCGTCACTGTTCCAGCGCGCGACGTGCGGCCCTGGCGCGTGCTGCCGTCGCTGAACGTGGCCTCGTAGTCGGCGCCTTGGACCGGATCGTTGTCGTGATACAGATGCGTCACGACCAGCCGATTGGGCGGGATCTCGCCGGGCTTGGGCAGCTCAGCGAACGCATACGGCACGCGCGCCCCCGGCGAGTTGAAGATCTTGAGCGAGGCCTTGAAGTAGATGGAGCCTGGGCCGGTGCAGGTGATGGCGCCGCCGTGCATGTGGATGGCGGCGCCGGCGGCGGCCAATAGCACGTGGTTGGGGGCGGCCAGGGTGACTTTGCCGCGGGTGGAGGAGATGCGCACGCGGCGCTGGGCGGCGATGCGGGTGGGGGCGCTCTGGCTTTGCGACTGCCAGTTGCCGCTGGCGGCGTGGATGGCGATGCCGGTGGGGGTTATCGGGCTGGTGTCGGGGCCGGTGTTCGAGGGTGCGCGCTGGCCGTAGGTGTAGAGCATCAGGCCGTGGGCGCTGGCGCTGGCCAGGTGGCGCTGGGCCAGGGTGTGGCTGTGGCCGGTGGTGGTGCAGCTGGTGGTGGCGGCGCTGGTGAGCGTGGCGCTGGCGGGGGTGTGGGCGGTGATGCCCGCCGGGGCGGTGGCCAGCAGATCGGGGCGGGCCCA
>JABWBN010000346.1 GCA_013360485.1 Burkholderiaceae bacterium
ACGACCGCCCCTTACGCCGTGAACTGGTCGTCCGTGCCCGCCGGCTCCTACAGCCTCACCGCCGTGGCCACCGACAACGCCGGCGCCACCGCCACCTCCACGGCTGTCAACGTCACCGTCAACCCCGGTGGCGGCACCAGCACCAACGTGGCCGCGCAGGCCAATGGCGGCGTGGCCAGTGCCTCGTCCACCTACTCCAGCGCCTACCCCGTGGCCGCCGTCAACGACGGCAGCCGCCTGGGTAACCGCTGGGCTCAAGGCGGCGGTTGGAACGATGCCACCGCCAGCACCTACCCCGACTGGGTGCAGGTCACCTTCGCCGGCGCTCGCACCATCGACCGCATCGACGTCTTCACCTTGCAAGACAACTATGCGGCCGGCATCGCGCCCACCCCCTCCTCAACCTTCAACCTCTACGGCATCACCGACTTCACCGTCCAGTACTGGACCGGCGCCGCATGGGCCACCGTTCCCGACGGCAGCGTCTCCGCCAACAACCTCGTCTGGCGCTCGTTCACCTTCCCCGCCGTCTCCACCGACCGCTTACGCATCACCGTCTCCAAGGCCCTCTACTGGTACAGCCGCATCGTCGAGATCGAGGCGTGGTCGGGCCAGGCCTGTCGGCCTCAGAATCGCCGCTCGCAAGCGCGACCTCGCCCGCCGCACGAATGGCCCCGGGGCGCTGAAAGGGGGTGGCATCGCCGCCCGGACCTCGCCCCGAACGATTCCCAGCTCCATGGCACGACACCCTATCCTGAGCACCGGTCACTTCGAGTTCGACGATCCTGCGCTGGCAAACCTGCCCGGCGGCAAGGATCCCTGGACCCACGCAGTCCAGGCCCTTGGCCCGCAGCGTGCGGCAGCCAGTGCCCAGGGCAGCTTCGCGGTCGGAATGACCAACGATGCAGGCAATGGCTTTCTTGCGGTGGACCGCTTCGCACAGCAAGCCCTGTGCTGGCGGCTGGTAGATGGACAACTTCGCTATGCAGAACGGGCCGACGAGCTGGCCGACGCGACGACCCCGATCGACCCGCAGGCGCTGTTCGACTACCTCTTCTTCCATTGCATTCCCTCGCCGCGCACGGTGTTCCAGGGTGTGCACCGCTTGCCGCCGGGACACTTCGCCGTGCTGGATCAAGGTCACGTCACGGTGGCGCCATATTGGGTGCCCGAGTTCACCGAGCCCAGGGGTGACGTGTCGTTCGATGCCCTGCGTGACGAGTTCCGGCGATTGCTGCGCGATGCGGTGGCCAGGCAGCTCGACGGCAGCGTGCCGGCGTGCTTCCTCAGTGGCGGCACCGACAGCTCCACGGTGGCCGGCATGATTCGCGAAGTCAGCGGCCAACCCGCCCACACCTACTCGATCGGCTTCGAGGCCGAGGGGTACGACGAAATGGCCTACGCGCGCATCGCCGCGCGGCACTTCGGATGCGAGCACCACGAGTACTACGTGACGCCAGCCGACCTGGTGCGCAGCATCGCCGAGGTGGCGGCCTCGTATGACCAGCCTTTCGGCAACTCCTCGGCGCTGCCGGCCTATTACTGCGCAAAGGTGGCACGCGAGCAAGGCGTGACGCGCATGCTGGCCGGCGACGGGGGAGACGAGCTTTTCGGCGGCAACTCGCGCTACGCGAAGCAACGGGTTTTCGGCTGGTACGAGCAGGTGCCATCGCTGCTGCGACGCGGGCTGATGGAACCCCTGTTCGAGTCGCCGCTCGTGGGTCGCACGCCTGTGCTGAAGAAGGGTTCAAGCTACATCGAGCAGGCCAAGGTGCCCATGCCCGACCGTCTGCAGATGTACAACCTGCTGCTTCGGTTGGGCGTGGACGACGTGCTGACGCCCGAATTCCGCAGCCAGGTCGACCTGCAAGGGCCGGCTCGGCACCAACGCGAGGTCTGGGCCATGCCTGCAAAGGCCGATCCGCTCAATCGCACGCTGGCGTTCGACTGGCGCTACACGCTGGCCGAGAGTGACTTGCCCAAGGTGCGTGGCACCACGGCGCTGGCCGGCGTGTCGGTGGGCTTTCCGATGCTCGACGATCAGTTGCTCGCGTTCTCGCTGGGCCTGCCGGTCAGCTACAAGCTCAAGGGCCTGAAGCTGCGCTGGTTCTTCAAGGAGGCCTTGCGCGGCTTCCTGCCCGACGAAATCATCACCAAGCGCAAGCAGGGCTTCGGACTGCCCTTCGGCGTGTGGCTCACGCGGCATCCGGCCTTGATGGCGCTGGCACAGGACAGCCTCGACAGCCTGGCACCGCGCGGCATTGTCCGCCCGGCGTTTGTGCAGCGGCTCACCCGCGACCTGCTGCCCCAGCACCCGGGCTACTTTGGGGAGATGGTGTGGATTCTGATGATGATGGAGCAGTGGCTGCGGGTGCGTGCGCCGGGTTATCGGGTCGAGCGCTGAAGACTTGAAGTGGCGGAGTCAGGCGGACTCCGTGCGTTCGAGCAGCAGGTGGATCCAGTTCGGGCGTGGGGCCTCGAACCGCGCGGTGGCGGCACGCGCCAGCACGGCAGCGCGGGTGCAGACGCGCTGCCACGGCGTGCGCGGTCCAGGCTGTTTCAGGGTCGCGCCGCAGCGGATGCAGCCCTCGTCCTGAACGTAGGTGCCATACGGATTGCCCGCCAGGTCCATCAACCAGGCCGCCAGCGCGTTGGTGCCAGGTTCCCCGACACCGACGAAGTGGCGCTCGCGCACCCGCCAATCCGGAAAGAGTGCCAGCAAGCTGGGTTCGTCGAACGTGTTCACATGGCCCCAGGGTGGATTGATCGAACCGCAGGAACTGCAGCGCGTGCGCCACAGCCGCAGGTCTTGCTGGTAGGGAACACCGATGATCAGATGGCATCGCGCCACCCGAGACAGTTCAATGGCCGCCCGCTCCAGTGCCGGTCGCTCGATGTGTTCGAGCACCTCGGAACAGAAGACCAGATCGAAGCTGCGAGCGCCGAACGGGAGTTGGGTGGTATCGCCTTGCACACAGGTGATTCGAGCGTCGGCGATGTCTGGTCGCTGCAAGTCCAGCGCCGTGACCGCGAACCCACGATCTGACAGTTGCCGCGCGATATAGCCGATCCGCGCGCCGATGTCGAGCACCGTGCGTGTTGCAACCGGAGCAAGGCCAACCAGGCTCCCTACCCGCTCCTGCTCGATCGTCCGGCCGTAAGCCTGAGCCACTGAGTCGTTCATCTAGGGCCACTCGCCGTCGCGCGACACGACGTCCTGCAATGTTCACGCATGCGGTCCCCACCGAGGTGCGAGCAGTCGGCGTGTGTATCCAAGGTATGACGCCCCGCCCGGATAGAAGAGGCTGGCGACATGAAATCGCCATGCGCTTGCGGCCTCGCCCGATTGGCGACAGTGATCCGACAAGTTGTGATAAGCCTTGCCCAGCTTTCTCATGACGCCACGCCTGATCTCCTCTGGCAGGTCCAGCCGAGCAACTTCTTTTAGCACATCCACCTCTGCCCAACGGTAGCCAGGGCTTTTCGACCGCGAACCACTCGTGTCGTAAACGCGAAAAGTCGGGGACCCGACAAATGCCATCTTCATCGAGGCTACCAGCCTGAACGCCAGCAGGGTCCATTCGAAGTAGAGTGTCGTGCCGTCAAAATAGTCGGTAGAGACTCGATCGGTTCGAAACAATCCACCGCACGAGGCGAGCCAATTGACGCTGAGCAGCGCTTTCATCGGGTCGGCGCTGACGATACCGGGGTCGCTGACCATCAACCTGTCACCTGATTCATCACAAAGCGCAGGTAGCTCACGCCATGAGCCTGTGGCGGACGAACATGCCCCTGTCACTTCCACGGAGGCCAGCATGTCGAGCTACA
>JABWBN010000347.1 GCA_013360485.1 Burkholderiaceae bacterium
CGTTGCGCGCGCTGGGCCGGGTGCGCCCAGGGGTGGCCGAGGTGCAGGCCAATCCGCGTGCGCGCTCGGCCATCCTGCGGGTGGCCGAGCGCACCGATGCCGAGGTGTCGCCATGACGCGCCTGGTCAACATCGGGCTGTTGCTGCTGGTGGTGGCCAGTGCGCTGGTGCTGGTGCGCAGTGCCTACGATGCGCGACGGCTGTTCGCCGAGATCCACAAGGCCGAGCTCGAGGCGCTGCGGCTCGAGGGTGAGTTCAAGCGGCTGGAGGCCGAGCGGCAGGCCCAGGCCACCAGCCTGCGCGTGGAACGCACGGCACGCGAGAAACTGGCCATGCACACCCTCAATCCGGCCATCACCATGTACGTGGTCGACCCGCAGGCCGGACCGACTGCAGCGCGCCGACCTGCCGATGCCGGCGCGCCGCCATCACTGGGCACGGGCGCGGCGCCGGATGCCGACACTGCCAACGTCACTGCCGGGGGAACGCGATGATCGGTCGCAAGTCCCACCGCAGTTCGCGCGATGTCAATTACGCAGTGAGCCCGCTGCTGGCGGCGCGCACGCCTGGCTGGCGCAGTCAGTTCGTGGTGGCTCTGGTGGGTATGGGTTTCGTCGGGCTGCTCGGTCGTGCGGCCTATGTGCAGCTGATCAATGCCGACTTCTTCCAGAAGCAAGGCGAAAAGCGGTTTGCGCACACACTCGAAGTGCCCGCCAGTCGCGGGCGCATACTCGACCGCAACGGCCTGCTGCTGGCCAGCAGCGTGCCGGTGCCCAGCGTCTGGGCCATCCCCAAGGACTTCGCGGCCACCGCCGACCAAAAGCGCCAGCTGCTCGCGCTGCTGGGCATGAATGCGCGCGAGTTCGAGTCGCGGCTGGCCAGCGGAAGCGCCAACTTCGCATGGATACGCCGGCAGGTCGATCCCGAGCAGTGGGCACAGATCAAGGCATTGGGCATCAAGGGCCTGCACGAAGCACGCGAGTACCGGCGCCGCTATCCCGAAGGCGAGGCGGCCGCCCATGTCGTGGGATTCACCGACATCGAGGACAAGGGTCAGGAAGGCATCGAGCTGGCATTCCAGGCGGCGCTCGAGGGCCGCAACGGGTCTCGCCGCGTGGTCAAGGACCGTCTCGGCCGCGTCGTCGACGACATTGGTGCGACCGTCGAACCGGCCAACGGACAGGACATCGAACTGTCCATCGATGCGAAAGTGCAGTTCTTCGCCTACCAGCGCGTGCGCGATGCGGTTCGCCAGCACAAGGCCGAGGCCGGCAGTGCCGTGGTGCTGGATGTGCAGACCGGCGAAATCCTGGCCTTGGCCAACTATCCAAGCTACGACCCGGCGCAGCGCGACCGTCGAACCGGTGCCCGGCTGCGCAACCGGGCACTCACCGACGTCTTCGAGCCTGGCTCCACCATGAAGCCATTCGTCGTTGGCCTGGCACTCGAGACGCGCCGCGTGAAGTCGGATACGTGGGTCAACACGGCGCCGGGCAGCTTCACTGTCACGGGTGTCACGATACGCGACGCCCACCCGCACGAAACGCTGAGTGTGCAGGAAGTCATTCAGAAGTCCAGCAACATCGGCACCGCACGCCTGGCCATGCAGATGCCGGCGCGCGAGCTCTGGGATCTCTACAGCAGCGTGGGCTACGGCCAGAAGCCGCAGATCAGCTTCCCGGGTGCGGTCACGGGGCGCCTGCGTCCCTACAAGACCTGGCGTCCCATCGAGCAGGCCACGATGAGCTACGGCTACGGCCTGTCGGCTTCGTTGCTGCAGATCGCCAGGGCCTACACCGCGTTCGCCAACGACGGCGTTGTCATCCCTGTGGGCATGCTCAAGCAGGACCAACCCGGCCCGGGCGTACGCGTCTTCTCGCAGCAAACCGCGCGCGAGATGCGTCGCATGCTGCAAATGGCCGCCGGCCCCGGTGGCACTGGTCCACTGGCGCAGACGGTGGGCTATTCGGTCGGAGGCAAGAGCGGAACCGCCCACAAGCAGGAAGGCAAGAGCTACGCCACCAACAAGTACCGCTCCTGGTTCGTCGGCATGGCCCCTGTCGACAAGCCACGCATCATCGTGGCCGTGATGGTCGACGAACCCGGCAACGGCGCCTACTACGGCGGCACGGTGGCCGCGCCGGTGTTCAGCCAGGTGGTTCAGCAGTCGCTGCGCATCCTGGGTGTACAGCCCGACCTCGAGGTCCAGCCACAGGTGGTCGACAAGGGCGCGGCCTCGGTGCCGGAGAGCTTCTGATGGCCTTGACACGCCTTCGTTCGCCCGATGCCGCCGCCCGCTGGTTGAGCGAGTGGGTGACCGGCACGCTGCGCACCGACAGCCGCCAGGTCCAGCCCGGCGATGCCTTCATCGCCTGGCCCGGCCATGCCACCGACGGTCGCCAGTACGTGCGCGCCGCATTGGCCGCAGGCGCAGCCACCTGCCTGGTCGAAGACTCGGGCATCGATGCCCATGGCTTCGATGTCATCGGTCATGCCGGTTTCATCCATGGCAACGCCCGCATCGGCACGCTGCCGGGGCTGAAGGCGGCCACCGGGCCCATCGCCGCGGCGTACTTCGGGCAGCCCGGGCAACGGTTGGCCATGGTCGCGGTCACGGGCACCAACGGCAAGAGCTCCACCGCGTGGTGGACGGCGCAATCGCTCACGGCGCTCGCCCGTCGCTGCGGCGTCGTCGGCACGCTGGGCATCGGCGAGCCGCCGGTCGTGCAGGCGCCGGCGGCGGTGCCGTCTGCCCACGACCCGATCGTCTCGACCGGGCTCACCACACCCGATCCGGTCACGCTGCAGGCGGCACTGCGTCGCATGGCAGACGCCGGTTATCGCGCATGTGCAATGGAGGCCTCCTCCATCGGCCTGGCCGAGCATCGCCTGGCCGGCACGCCGATCCAGGTGGCCCAGTTCACCAACTTCACCCGCGACCATCTCGACTACCACGGCGACATGGCCACCTACTGGGCGGCCAAGCGCGCGCTGTTCGACTGGTCGGGCCTGCGCGCGGCGGTCATCAACATCGACGACGAGCATGGCGCGATGCTGGCCGATGAGCTGGCTGCGCGTGTCACCGCGGGACAGCTGGACCTGTGGACCTGCTCGGTGCACGGGCCCGCGCGGTTGGCCGCGTCGAACCTGCGCTACGAAGAGGACGGCCTCGGCTTCGAGCTGCGCGAACAAAACCAAGTCGTCACCGTGCACACCAGGCTGATCGGTGACTACAACGCCAGCAACCTGCTGGGCGTGCTGGGGGCGCTGCGCGCGCTGGGGGTGCCGCTGGCCGACTGCGCGGCGGTGGTGCGCGGGCTCACGCCGGTGCCCGGGC
>JABWBN010000062.1 GCA_013360485.1 Burkholderiaceae bacterium
CGCCGCTCCAGATCGGGGTGTGTCCGCAGGCTTGCATGTGGACGCATGCTCGCCGGATCAGCCAGGCTGGGTCAATGCGGCCTTGGGGCCACGCTTACCATCGAGCGGCCAGCGTCGGCAGTGCTGTTGGCCGTCCTGCTGGCCGTGCTGGTCGTGCCTCGCGTGTGGGCGATGAGGCGCCGGGCCCGCTTCGGCTGAAGCGTATGCACGGCCCTCAGCAGGCAACTGCGATTCAGGTTGCCGGGGTGCCGCTGCGCGTGGCCCAGCCCTGCAGATGCCTCTGTGCCAGACCAGCCAATGCCCTGATCCAGGCGTCGTCGTCGTTCAGGCAGGCAATGAAGCGCAGTGCTTCGCCACCCGCGCCAACAAAGGCGTCGCGGCCCTCGATGGCAATCTCTTCGAGGGTCTCGAGATTGTCTGCGGCAAAGCCCGGGCACATGGCATCGACGACTCGCACGCCCTGGGCAGCCAACTGGCGCAGCGTGGGTTCGGTGTAGGGTTCGAGCCAGCGGGCCCGGCCCAGCCGGCTCTGGAAGCTGACCACCAGTTCGCCCTGGGGCAGGCCCAGCCGGTTGGCCAGCAAGCCTGCGGTGCGCAGGCACTGGTCGCGATACGGGTCCCCACGCTCGACGCAGCGCGCCGGTATGCCGTGGAAACTCATCACCAGTCGTTCACCGCGACCTTCGCGCTGCCAGTGCGCGCGTACGCTGGAGGCCAGCGCATCGATGTAAGCCGGGTCATCGTGGTAGTCGTTCACGAAACGCAGCTCGGGCAACCGGCGCGTGCGTTGCAGCCACTGCGCCACCGCATCGAACGCACTGGCCGTCGTGGTGGCCGAATACTGCGGATAAAGCGGCAGGACGAGCACGCGCTGCACGCCCTGGCGCATCAGTTCGTCCATTACGTCAGGCAGTGCCGGCGAGCCGTAGCGCATGGCGACATGGACCTGAACGCGGTGTCCCGCTTCGCCCAGCGAGCCCAGGAGACGCACGGCCTGCCGCTGGCTCCAGTACAGCAGGGGCGAGCCTTCAGGGCGCCAGATCGAGGCGTACTTGCGCGCCGACTGCGCGGGGCGTGTTCGCAGGATCACGCCGTGCAGCACTGGCCACCACAACCATCGCGGCAGTTCCACGACCCGTCGGTCAGACAGGAACTGCGACAGATAGCGGCGCAGCGCCGCGGGCGTGGGCGCATCGGGCGTACCCAAGTTCATGAGGACAACCGCCGTGGGTGCAGCGGTTGCGGCGCCGGCTGCGGGAGTGGTCATTGGCGACTTCCAGTGAGAAGCTGACGCAAGGCAAGAGGCAAATCGCCCGGGTGAACAGGCTTGGTCCACCATGCAGAGAAGCCCTCGAGGCCGCCCGGGGTCTGTCCCTCCGGCACCAGATCGGCCGACAGCACGACCGCCGGCACGCGCGCTTCGAGCGCCGTGCATGCGCGCAGGCGCGGCAGCAGCGTTTGCGCGTCGCTGTCGGGCAGGTGGGCGTCGATGACCAACGCATCGGGTGGCCAGCTCTCGACGCATTCAATCGCCTCGGACGCCGACTCTGCGACCCGAACTTCGAAATCGGCATGTGGGCGCAGGGCCTCTTCGAAGAGCAGGGCGGCGACCCGGTCGTCTTCGACGTAGAGAACGCGCCAGGGGCGGGGGGTGGCCGCGGTCACGACATGTGGGGTACCGTGTCCTGGAAGGACAGGACCTCGAATCGGACCATCGGTGCCGATGGATCATTGGGCGAGCCCCCAAGGCCGATGGTGCCACTGCCGTGCAGCGTGCAACTGCCTCGGCGCAGGCTGACCACCTCGTCTGCACCACCAAAACGCACGTACGTGCCGTTGTAGCTGAGGTCGGTGAGCTGGAACACGCCGCCATGCCAGTCCAACCGGGCGTGCGAGCGCGAGACGCGCGAGTCCTCGACACGGAAGTGCGCCTGCGGACTGCGGCCGAGCACCACCGGCATGTGCTCGCCATCGAACACCTCGTTGATGTCCAGCCAGATGAGACGAACCGCCTCGGGTTCGATGGTATGGGCGACGGGGCCGAACTGCGTGGCCACGGTGTCTGTGGTGCGACGGCCCACGAGCACCGATACCAGAACAGGCTCGGCACGGCCGCGCAGGTGCATCCAGTCCAGGCTGCGGAAGCGCCGCTGCTGCAATTCGGGCAAGCCCTGCAGCACGTCGGCGGTGACGAGTGTCTCGTTGTCGCCGGCATGGTCGAGCAGGCGCGCTGCGACGTTCACGGCATCGCCAAAGCAGTCGCCGCCCATCTCGACCACTTCTCCGCGCGCCAACGCCACCTGAAGCCGCAGTCCACGCAACCCAGGCGATGCGCCGCGCTGGCGGCCCCGGCTGACGAGCCGGTCGAGCTCGTCGTGCATCTGTTGCGCGGCCTCCAGGCCCTGCATCGGGCGATCGAACACGGCCATGAGCCCGTCGCCGAGGGTCTTGACGACCTGGCCACCGCACGACGGGACAGCCCGCGCCACTGTAGTGACCGCGTGGGTGACCACCGTCGTGGCCTCGGCGTTGCCCAGCGTTTCGTACAGCGACGTGCTGCCGCGCAGGTCGGCGAACAAGACGGTGCGCTCGGAGATGCGCGTCATGCGCGCAATTTTACCGACTTGTGGCCGGGCCAATACCACGGCGCCGCTGCGCGGCGACTCGCTGACGCGAGTGCGTATCAGGCCAACCTTTACAGGTTGTCCAGATACGTCCGCAGCTTGTGGCTACGCCGCTACCACGGCGCCGCTGCGCGGCGACTCGCTGACGCGAGTGCGTATCAGGCCAACCTTTACAGGTTGTCCAGATACGTCCGCAGCTTGTCAGAGCGGCTGGGGTGTTTGAGTTTGCGGATGGCCTTGGCTTCGATCTGGCGGATGCGCTCGCGGGTGACGTCGAACTGCTTGCCGACTTCCTCGAGGGTGTGGTCGGTGCTCATCTCGATGCCGAATCGCATGCGCAGCACCTTGGCTTCGCGTGGCGTGAGGCTGTCGAGGATGTCCTTGACCACATCGCGCAGGCCCGCCTGCATGGCCGCGTCCACCGGGGCCACGTTGTTGGTGTCCTCGATGAAGTCGCCCAGGTGGCTGTCGTCGTCGTCGCCGATCGGCGTTTCCATGGAGATCGGCTCCTTGGCGATCTTCATGATCTTGCGGATCTTGTCCTCAGGGATCTCCATCTTCTCGGCCAGCGTCGGCGCGTCGGGTTCGTAGCCGAACTCCTGCAGGTGCTGGCGGCTGATGCGGTTCATCTTGTTGATCGTCTCGATCATGTGCACCGGAATGCGAATGGTGCGCGCCTGATCGGCGATGGAACGCGTAATCGCCTGGCGGATCCACCAAGTGGCGTACGTCGAGAACTTGTAGCCGCGGCGGTACTCGAACTTGTCGACCGCCTTCATCAGGCCGATGTTGCCTTCCTGGATCAGATCCAGGAATTGCAGGCCGCGGTTGGTGTACTTCTTGGCGATCGAGATGACGAGACGCAGGTTGGCCTCGATCATTTCCTTCTTGGCGTCGCGGCTGGCCTTTTCGCCGGCATTCATGTGCCGGTTGATGCCCTTGAGGTCGTCCAGCGGTACCACGGCATGCTGCTGCAGATCGATCAGCTTTTGCTGCAGTTCCTGCACGGCGGGCAGATTGCGGCTCAGGACGGCGCTGTACGGCTTGCCCTGGGCCACTTCCTTCTCTGCCCACGACAGGTTCAGGATGTTCGGCGGAAATGCCTTGATGAACTGCTCCTGCGGCATGCCGCAGCGATCGACCACGATCTTGCGGATCTCGCGCTCGAACCGTCGCACGTCGTCGACCTGTGAACGCAGCACGTCGCACAGCCGCTCGATCGTCTTGACCGTGAAGCGGATGGTCATCAGGTCTTCGGTCAGCATGTGCTGCGCCTTCTGGTAGGCCGGCGAGTTGTAGCCGTCTTTCTCGAAGGCCTTGCGCATCTTTTCGAAGTGCGCGCGGACGGTGCCGAACCGGTCGAGCGCCTGGGACTTGAGCTCCTCGAGCTTCTTGGTCAGCGCCTTGCTGCCGCCCGCGCCGTCGTCATCGTCTTCTTCGTCGAACTCGTCGAAGTCCTCCTCGGCCACGTAGTCGTCGGCCTCGTCATCGGACACGAAGCCGTCGACGACCTCGGAGATCTGCATCTCGCCTGCGGCGATGCGGTCGGCCATGGCCAGAATCTCGGCGATGGTCTTGGGTGAGGCCGAAATGGCTTGCATCATCGACTGCAGGCCGCCTTCGATGCGCTTGGCAATCTCGATCTCGCCCTCGCGCGTGAGCAGTTCCACCGAGCCCATTTCGCGCATGTACATGCGCACCGGATCGGTGGTGCGGCCGAATTCGGAGTCGACCGTGGACAGTGCGGCCTCGGCCGCTTCCTCGGCTTCCTCGTCGGTGGCGGTGGCGGTGTTGCTGCCGGAGATGAGCAACGTGGCTGCGTCGGGCGCCTGCTCGTACACGGCAATGCCCATGTCGTTGAGCATCGAGACGATGGCCTCGAGGATCTCGTTCTCGACCAGCTTCTCGGGCAGGTGGTCGTTGATTTCCTGGTGCGTCAGGAAGCCACGCGTCTTGCCCATCTTGATGAGCGTCTTGAGCTCCTGGCGGCGTTTGGCGACTTCCTCTTCGGTGAGCGTGGTCTCGTCCAGGCCGAACTCACGCATCAGCGCGCGTTCCTTGGCACGCGAAACCTTCATGCGCAATGGCTTGGCCTTGGCCTCACCCGCTGCGTCCCCAGCCACCTCTGCTTCGGGCTCGGCTTCGAATTCCGTTTCGATGTCGCCCAGGTCTTCCTCTTCGGCCGGCTTGGCCGGGGTTGCTTCCTTGCCCTTGCCCGCCTTGCCCGTCTTCACCGGCGCCTTTCCGGCGGGCTTGGGCTCTGGCCGTGCAACGGCCGCCTTGCTCTCGGTCTTCGGGGCGGTCTTGGTGCTCGCTTTGGCGGGCGTGGCGCTCGGCACCTTGGGTTCGGACTTGCCACTGGGCTTGGTTGCGCCAACCGGCTTGGCCTTGCCTTCGTCGGCCGGAGCTTGAACAGGCTTGGACGCGGACTTGGGCGCCGACTTGGCCGAGCGCTGCTCCTGCGTGTCGGTCACGATCGCCTTGGCGGCAGCAGGCGTCTTGGTGGGCTTGGCAGGTGCCTGGGCAGGAGCCTTGGCTGCGGCGTCGGTCTTCTTGGCGTTCATGCGTATCCTTGGTCGATGGACGGGGTGTTGCCAATGGCCATTGAGCGCACCGCCGAGCACGCCGAACCTCCGAACGCGCCAAAGCGCGCTGGCGGTTGCCGACGTGGGCATGACCCCCGGGAACCCCCAGGTCGGGCGGTGTTGATCTGGCCGGGCAAGCTGGCGTGGACGGACTTTGTCTGCAGCACTGACACAAAAAGTGGGCCTGCGCGCTGTGCGTACCCCTGTGGGTACAAGTGTTGCGAAGGGCCGATGGCCGTGAATGCTGCTGTCACTCTTGCCGATGCAACCAATCGAGCATTATCGTCGCGATGGGGAGTTTCGTCAAAGTCCGGTTTCACCGGGCAAGTAGTCATCCCGGCGGGGTCGCCGGGCCACGCTTGAGCATCGCCTGCAACTCCAGGAGCTCGCGCATGCGCCTGCTGGCATCCTCAGAAAGGTCCGTGCCCGACTCCATCAGCCAGTTCAATTCGTCGCCCACTGCCTGAAGGCGCAGCCGATGCAGGACAGCGTTGAGCGTGGCGTGCGGATCCTCGGGGTCGACCTCGTGAAAACCGCGCAGGCGCTCCAACAATCCCTGGAGGGAGGCTCCGCAGGGGCCGGCGGCAATGTCGTCGAGCATGGCCGGCGCGGCCAAGGCGCCGTGGTCATGGATCACGCGCTCGGCTTCGCTGAAGAAATCGCCGTGCGGGCTGGGCTGGCTGGCCAGCAGATCATGATCGTCGGCAGGCAAGTCCTGCAGCACTGCGGCATGGCGAGCAATGAGCCAGGCGGCCCGGTCGAGCAGCGTGGCCGTCTGGGGTGGCAGGCGCCTTCCGCTCATGGTTGGCAGTGGCTTGCCGCCGCGTGCTGGCGTGACGCGGCGCTCACCGGACGACGCAGTCTCAGCTCCGGCCGCTCGGCCCGTCCGGCGTGCCCAATGGTCGGTGAGCGTCTCGACTGCGACGGCACCGCGCTGGGCAAGCTCTGCCACCACCTGAGTGCGCAGCAGCCCGTCGGGCAGCAATTCAACCAGCGCGCGGGCCTGGCTGAGCATGCGTGAACGACCTTCAGCCGTGTCGAGGGCGCAGTTCTGGGCCACGTGCACAAGCAACTGCTGCGACAGCGGCACCGCCGTGGCCACGGCCTGCTCGAAAGCATCGGCGCCCAGTTCCCGAATGAACGTGTCGGGGTCGTGTTCGGGCGGCAGGAACAGGAATCGGATGTTGCGCGTGTCGGTGGCGTGGGGCAGTGCGGCTTCTAAGGCACGCCCGGCAGCACGGCGACCGGCGGCATCGCCATCGAAGCTGAAGACCACGGATTCGGTGAACCGAAACAGCTTGGCGACATGCTCGGCCGTGCATGCGGTCCCCAGCGTGGCCACGGCGTTGGCGTAGCCTGCCTGTGCCAGCGCGACCACGTCCATGTATCCCTCGACCACCAACGCGTAGCCGCGCTGCCGCAGGGCCAGGCGCGCCTCGTACAGCCCGTAGAGCTCCTGCCCCTTGTGGAAAACCGGCGTCTCCGGGCTGTTGAGGTACTTGGGCTCGCCCGTATCGAGTACGCGGCCGCCAAAGCCGATCACCTCGCCGCGCACCGAGCGGATCGGGAACATGATGCGATCTCTGAAGCGGTCGTAGCGGCGCTGCTGCGATGGGTCCTGCTCACCATCGTCATCGGGCACGATGACGAGGCCTGCTTCCACGAGTTGGGGATCGTCGTAGCGCGCGAACGCGCTTGCCAAGGACCGCCAGCCCGCGGGCGCATAGCCCAGGCCGAAGTGGGCAGCGATCTCGCCGGTCAAGCCGCGGCCCTTGAGGTAATCGATGGCCCTCGGACTGGCCTTCAATGCATTGCGATAGTGCGCCGCCGCGCGGGCCAGCAACGCGGTCAGTCCGGTGCGCTGCTCACGTTCCTGGGCCGCACGGGCACGCTCGAGCGGATCGTCTGCTCGGTCTGGAACAGCCATGCCGGCTTGCTGGGCCAACTCGCGGACCGCGTCCATGAAGCCCAGCCCGCTGTGCTCGGTGAGAAAGCGTATGGCGTCACCGTGGGCGCCGCAACCGAAGCAGTGGTAGGTCTGGCGCGACGGGCTGACGATGAAGCTGGGGGTCTTCTCGCCGTGGAATGGACACAGGCCCTTGTGGTTGATGCCGGCCTTGCGCAGTTCGACATGGCGACCGACGACCTCGACGATGTCGACGCGGCCGAGCAAGTCCTGGATGAATCCGGTGGGCAGCACGCCCGGAGTCTATCGGGCCGCCCGAGCCGGCAGGCGCCGCGGCGCGCGTCAGCGCAGCGGGCCGAGGTCGACCGATGGTGGGCGGATGGTCGCGGTTTGCGCTGGTAGCGCAGGTGTCGCCGCTGCGGATAGTGCGAACAGGCCACGCCAGTTGCGTACCCAAGCCGGAACCTCGCCTGCCGGCATGGGCGCTGCGATGCCTGCACCCTGTGCGACGTCGCACCCCATGTCCAGCAGCATGCGCGCCTGCGCAGGTGTCTCGACGCCCTCGGCAACGGATGTGCAGTCGAAGGTCCGGGCCAGACTGATGACTCCTTCGACGATGGCGCGGTCCTGGGCATCGGCCAACATGTTGTGCACGAACGAGCGGTCAATCTTGAGGACCTGCACCGGCAACTGCTTCAGGTAGGTGAGCGTGGAGTAGCCCGTGCCGAAGTCGTCCAGTGCCCAGCGCACGCCCAGGCGCGCGCACTGCTCCAGCAGCATGGACGTGAATCCGATGTCGTTGAGGGCTGCGGTCTCGAGCACTTCCAGCTCGAGCCTGGGACCGAGGGCGCGTGGATGCCGTTCGAGCAATTGGGCCAGGCGCTGGGCGAACTCCGGCTCTTGCAGGTGCCGTGCCGTGATGTTGACGCTGACGCTGAGGTCAAGCCCTTGCGCGAGCCATGCGTCAAGGTGGTCCAACGCGAGGGACAGCACGTGGTCGCCCAGTCGAGCTGAAAGCCCCGTGTGCTCGATGAGCGGCAGGAACTGCGCGGGCGGCACCACTCCGTGCTCAGGGTGGTTCCAGCGCACAAGTGCTTCGAATCCGATCACGATGCCACGGCGCAGGTCGACCTTGGGCTGGAAGTACAGGAGAATTTCTTCCCGATCCAGAGCATCCTGCACCCGACCGATGGCCAGCACACGCTCTTCGGTCCGCCGGCTGTGCTCCGGGTCGAAAAACAGGTATCCGTTGCGTCCGGCCTGCTTGGCGCCATACATCGCCTGGTCGGCGTGGCGCAGCAGGGTATCGGCGTCGCTGGCGTCCAGCGGGTAGACCGTGGCGCCGACGCTGGCGGTGAGCACCGTGGGCTCAGTGCCGGGTAGCGCCGGGAACGGCTGAGACACGACACGAAGCAAGCGCTCGACCGCCGCGCGGGCTTCGTCGACAGTGGCGGCGCGCAGCAGCAGTGCGAACTCGTCACCACCGAGGCGGGCCGCCATGTCTGCCCACCCGTCCGAACGCGCCCGAAGGGCGCCGCGAAGGCGCAGCGCCAGTTCGGCCAGCAGCCGATCGCCGGCCGAATGACCCAACGCGTCGTTGATGGCCTTGAAGTGGTCGATGTCGAGGTAGCACACCGCCATCAGCTGGCCATCGCGATCGGTGGCGACCATGCCCTCTTGCAGCATCTGGCCCAGGCGGGCCCGGTTGGGCAGCCTTGTAAGCTCATCGAAGTGGGCCTGCCGTTCGAGACGCTCACGTTGCAGTCGCTGCTCGGTGATGTCGCTGACCACGAGGACGTAGTAGCGCAGCGATCCGTCCGGGCTGTTCACGCTGGAGACGGTGACATGCAGGGCACAAGGGTCGCCGCTGCGCCGCCGCTCGACCATTTCGCCCACCCAGTGACCCTGGGTGCGCAGCGCCGCCCACAGCGTGGCCTGCTGCTGCCGGCCGACGGGGTCGGCTGCCGTCTGGTCGAGCAACCCGGGCACGGTGCCGATGAGTTCTTCAAGGGGCACGCCGGTGATGCGGCAGTAGGTGGGATTGGCGTCGACCACGCGGAAGTCGGCATCGGTGATCAGCAACCCTTCATGCAGGTGCATGAACAGGTTGGACGACAACTGCTGGCGATCCTCGGCGCTGCGTCTGGCGCCGATGTCGGCCAGCGAGGCGACCACTCGCAGCGGGGCGCCGACGCCGCTGCGATCGACCACGTTGACATGCACGTCGAACCAGCACCAGCCGTCGCGCACGCGCACTCGGGCTTCGTGGCGAAGCCCGGCGCCCTGCGGCGCATCGACTTCGGCCAATGCCGCGCGCAATACCGCGCGGTCATCCGGGTGCACACGTGCAAGCCAGCGCTCGATGGTCTGCGTCTGCAGGCCGGTCGGGTCGTCCATCAAGGCACGCCAACGCGGCGAAGTGAAGCCTTCTCCGGTACGCAGGTTCCAATCGGCAACGCCGAGGTCGGAGCCCTCCAGGGCGATCAGCCAGCGTTCCTCCAGACGAGCCAGTTCGCCGATGAGGACGTGCGGCATCAGTGCCAGGCCGAGCAGGGCGACGGCGTAAGACCAAGCCAGGATGGGCAACTGGCCTGGCGGCACGGCCAAGGGCCCTTGACCGTCGCCGCTGGCAGCCAGAACCGCACTGGCAACGAACCAGGCGGCAGCCGATGCCAGGGCCACGCCGCGACGCATGGCCAGCCAGCACGACAGAACCAGGGGGCCCAGCAGCCACGGCAGCGCGGCGTCTCCCAACCACCGTTGTGCGAGCAATCCCAGTGCCAGCGAGACAAGCACGCCCAGAAGCAAGCCCGCGGTGACGCTGAGTTGGGGGGGGCGCAGTGCACGTTGCCACACACGGCGCTGCCATGTGATCAGCGGGACACCGGCCAGTAGCACGCCCAGCGTGTGACTCACCCACCCGAGCACCCATGTCATGGGCAGGTCCAGGGTGCTGAGTCTGCCCGTCACCGCCAGAACGATGGTGCCACTGGTAGCGGCCAGCAGCGCAGACGCACACACCGCCGCACCCACGAGCAAGCCCAGGTCTCGCCGCCGCTCGAGGTTGTCATCGAATCCGGAGCGATTCAGCCACAGTGCGCCCAGCCAGGCGCCCGCGGCCTGGCCCACGGCCAGCACGGCTGCCAGGGAGGGCGGCAATCCGACTTGCCACACGGCCCAGGCGAGGCCTGCCACGACGGCGGGTGCCTGCCACTGGCCCCAGCGCCAGAACACGGCGAGCGCGACACCCAATGCGGGCCAGGCGGCCGGCATTGCGCCGGACACCTCGGGGAACACTTGGGCGAGGTAGCCGCAGGCCCCCAAGGCCAGCACGGCAAGCGCGCTGCGTATGGCCCAGCGCGCACCGCCAGCGACCAGACTGGGTACTGCAGGAAACAACCAGCTTGGCGACACGACAGTGGGTGTGGAGGACTCGATGGTCGAGGGGCCGCCGCATGCTATGCGACACGGCGTTCACCGCCGCCGATGAAACCCCCGATTGAGTGCCCCTTGTTCGGGGCGGGTCTCACGGATGGGTACGGGACCGCGATTGCGGTCCCGTCAGGGGTTCAGACAGCGAAATCCTCGAGCTTTCGGCCGTCGGCCAGTGCGGCGCGCAGCCACTTCGGTTGCAGCCCGCGCCCGCTCCAGGTTTCACCGGTAGCGGCATTGCGGTATTTCGCTGGAACCTTGGCGCCGGTCCCTGCTTTGGCGCGAGGTGCCGCACCACGACCGGCAACATCGGCAGCGGTCAGTCCGAACTCGGCCATCAGCGTGCGAACCTTGGCGATCGCTGCGCTGCGTTCCTCGCGCTGTGCGTCAGCGATTTTCTTTTCGAGATCAGCGCGCTGCGCCAGCAGTTCCTGTAGGGATGCCATGAATAACCTCCGAGGTCCGGCAAATATGACAGTTCGGAGTATATATGGCCAACCGCGGCATGTGCGATCTATCCGAATCCCAGCTCAGATCTGTGGTTTTCAGCTTGCTGGGGGCACGTAACCCGTGGGTTGGTCGGCACCTTCGCCGAAAAAGAACCGCTCCATCTGCCGCGCCAGGTACTGGCGAGCCCGCAGATCCGCAAGATTCAGCCGGTTTTCGTTGACGAGCATGGTCTGGTGCTTGACCCACGCCTGCCAGGCCTCCTTGCTGACCTGAGCATAGATGCGCTGGCCCAGTTCCCCGGGATAGGGGGCGAAGTCGAGGCCTTCAGCCTCCTTCTTGAGATAAACGCATTGAACGAGACGTGCCATTACGGGCTCCTGAGGCTAAAACATCGGTGTCGGTCGACACAGGCCCTTTCAGGCCAGCTTCTTTACCAGGACCTGAGAGCGCCGGTCCCAGTTGTACTTGCGCTTGCGCGCTTCGGGCAACCAGTCAGGGTCGACCTGCGCGAAGCCTCGCTTGATGAACCAATGCATGGTGCGGGTGGTCAGCACGAAAATGCTGTCCAGACCAGCAGCACGCGCGCGTTGCTCGATGCGTTTGAGCAACCGCTCGCCATCTCCCTGGCTCTGCACATGCGGCGATACCGTCAGAGCTGCCATTTCACCGGTGCGGGCTTCGGGGTATGGGTAGAGCGCAGCACATCCGAAAATCACGCCGTCGTGCTCGATCACTGTGTAATTGGCGATATCACGTTCGATTTCAGTGCGGTCGCGCTTGACCAGCGTGCCGTCTCGCTCGAAGGGTTCGATGAGCTGCAAAATACCGCCGACATCGTCGGCCGTGGCCTCGTGGAGGGATTCGAGCTTCTCGTCGACGATCATCGTGCCGATGCCGTCGTGGGTGAATACCTCGAGCAACAGCGCGCCGTCCACCGAGAACGGCAGGATGTGGGTGCGTTCGACGCCTGATGCGCAGGCCCTGACGCAATACTGCAGATAGTAGGCCAAGTCGGCGGGTTGGCTCGGCGGTGGCAGTTGCGACAGCATGCGCCGTGCGTCGGCCAGCGCCATCTCGGTGTCGATCGGACTTTCGGGGTTGCCAAGATCCTCGTGGATACCCGGAATTTCGGTGAGGAAGAGCAGCTTGTCGGCCTGGAGTGCCACTGCGGCAGCTGTGGCCACGTCTTCCATCGTGAGATTGAACGCTTCTCCTGTAGGCGAGAAGCCGAACGGGCTGAGCAGCACAAGGGCGCCAATGTCGATGGCGCGCCGGATGGCCGGGGCATCCACGCGGCGAACGACACCACTGTGCATGTAGTCGACGCCATCGACGATACCCACCGGACGGGCGGTCAGAAAGTTGCCCGAAACCACGCGCACCGTGGCATTGGCCATCGGTGTGTTCGGCAGCGCTTGCGAGAACGCCGCCTCGATCTCGAAGCGCAGCTGGCCGGCAGCTTCCTGCGCGCAGTCGAGGGCAATGGCATCGGTGATGCGGGTGCCCAGGTGATAGCGCGAGGATTGCCCCTTCGCCGCCAGCTGTTCGTTGACCTGGGGTCGAAAGCCGTGCACCAGAACCAGCTTGATGCCCATGGCGTGCAGGATGGCGAGGTCCTGCACGAAGTTGTTGAGCTTGCCCGCAGCGACCAACTCGCCAGCCATGCCAACGACGAAGGTCTTGCCCCGGTACATGTGGATGTACGGGGCGACCGCGCGGAACCAGGGAATGAAGGTATGCGGGAAGACCAGGTTCATCGTGCGCGGCCGTGGGAGAGCGCGCCATTGTGCCGCAGCCTCGCGCAGCCACGGGCCGTGAAGGAGCGGCGCGAGGACCCGATCAGACCCCGGTGGCCGTTTCGCTGCCGCGCATCACCTGGTTCTTGCCACTGCGCTTGGCTGCGTACATGGCGTCATCGGCCAACTGAAGCAACCGCATGGGCTGTGTCGCGTCCTGGGGTGCCAGGGCATAGCCGATCGATGCGGTCACGGCCGCGTTGGCGCTGTCGCCATTCAGGGCATTGCGCAGGGCGGCCAGCAAATGCTCACCCAGCACCAGCGCGCCGGCCGGATCATGCACCGGGGCCAGGACGAGGAACTCGTCACCGCCAAAGCGCCCCACGGCGTCCTCGGCGCGGACCGCCTGCTGCAGCGCACGCGCCGCAGACTGCAGCAGCTGATCACCCCGGGTGTGGCCCAAGGCGTCGTTTACCGCCTTGAAGCCGTCGAGGTCGACGAAGTACAGCGCAACGGGTTGCTGGTCGGCCAGCGTGACGGCTGCATCGATGCGATCCATGATGGTTCGCCGGCTCAGCGCATCGGTCAGGGCGTCACGGGCCACGCTGCGTCGCAGGCGCTCCTGGGCAACGGTCAGGTCATGGACGTCGATGGTGAGCGTGTAGACGCCGGCGACATGGCCGTCATCGTCGAAGTCGGGCTCATAGCTTGTGCGCATCCAGCGTGGCGCACCCAGGTAGCTGTTGGCCAGACGCGTGTATTGTGCTGGCTCCCCGGCCAGGGCCTGCTCGAAGTGCGGGCTGTGGCCGGCCCATTGCTGGGCACCGTGGATTTCCACGATGCGCCGGCCGAGCAACTGCTCCTTGGGCTGGCCCGCTGCCGCCAGATAGGCGCGATTGACGAACCGCAGCACGCCATGCTTGTCCACGTAGGTGAGCGGGCAGGGGATGTTGTCGGTGAACCGCTGCAAACGGCGCCGCGCTGCAGAGGCGGCTTCCTTGCGCATGACGTCGTCGTGGATGTCGAAGGCAATGGTGTAGATGCCGCCGATGGTTCCGTCGGCCGATCGGTCGGGAAAGACCTGGATGCGTGCCCAGCGCGCACTGGCTCCCAGGTGCGTGAGCCTGCGCTCATAGCACGTGTGTCGGCCGCTCAATCCACCCGCAAAGGCGTTGCGCGCCGCTGCCCAGGCCGTATCGCCGAAGATATCGGCCAGCGTGCGGCCGATCAGCGCCTCGCGAGGACGCCCCGCCCACCTGAAATAGGGTTCGTTGCATGTGATCAACCGGCAGTCGCGGTCCCAGCGTCCGATCGGCAGTTCGATGGCGTCAGCCAGCAGCGCGATGCCGGCGGACGGCGAGGCGAAGCCGGAGTGCGCGGATGCGGGAGCGGGCGCCGGCGAGGGTGCGGGCCACGCCGGTGCCGGCCGGCGGAAAGCGTCAGCGTGCATGCGGGCGCATGCTGCGTGCCGCTGGCGTGCGTGTCAACGACCACTCGTCGGCATGCGGGTTCTGCAGCTCCGTCGCGTGGCTCTGTTCACGGTGCGTGCAACACGACCAGCAGTGCTTGCGCCACGCCGCGCCCATTGTTGCGGATGGCATGCGGACGATCCGCCGCATACCGAGCGGTCTCGCCGGGTTTGAGCCGCGCCACAGCTTCGCCGGATTGGACCTCGAGGGTTCCCGAAATCACGCTGAGGTGCTCGCGCGAACCGGGCTCGTGGCCAGCGGATTCCAGCGATGCGCCGGGCTGCAGCGTGAGCGTGTGCGGCCACTTGCCCGCCAGCAGTCCCATCGCCTGCATGAAGGCCATGCGCGCGGGCAGCGCATCGCGCGCCGCACTGCCCACGGTGGCCTTGAAACGCGCATGAACCGCCTCGAACCAGGCGCGGCCACGGTAGGCCTCGCGGGCGAAGTCGGGCATGAAGAAGGTGTAGAAGTGCGTCAGGTGGTCGGCCAGGTTCTCGGTGGCCTGGATGAGCTGTGCCACCCGCCAGCCGTCGGGGGGGGGCGTCACCCCCATGGCGCGGGCCAGCGCTGCCGCTGCCGCGGCCGACTGCGATACCGAGCAGATGCCGCAGATGCGCGGCACCACCACCAGCGCGTCGAGCGCATCGCGCCCGAGCAGGATCTGCTCGAAGCCGCGAAACATCGGCGCGTTGACCTGGGCGCTGCGCACATGGCCATCGTCGACGTCGAGCGTGACCTCGAGATCGCCCTCGACGCGGTTGAACGGGCCGACGACGAGCCGCGTCATGGCGCCCCGCGCTTGCGCGCGGCCGGCTTGACGACCAGGTGGTCGGCGCGTGCGTTCTCGCGCACCCGCCGCGGCGTGGCCGACTTCGACAGCGCCGCCAGCGCCACGAACCAGGCCTTGGGCATGTCGGCCGGCAGGCCGGTGGGTATGCCCGCCAGCTTGGGTGTGGTGGCGAAGGGATGGCCCGGCTCCTCGAAGCCCGGTTCGGTGCAGTTGATGCAGGCGAAGCCGCCGCGGATGCACGAGCCGCTCCCATTCCACATGCGCAGGTTGCAGTCGGCATGCGCCTGCGTGCCCTTGCAGCCCAGGTTCTCCATCAGGCAGCCCAGGTCCGATGGCTTTGCCGCACTGGCCTTGAACTCGTAATACTCGTTGCGCGGACAGCCGTGGTGCACCAGTTGGTCGGCAAACAGGCGCGGGCGGCCGTAGGCGTCCAGGCCATCGGCGTCCAGCGCACCCAACGCCAGTGCCTGCAGCGTCTCGTTGATCCAGTCCGGATGCGTCGGACAGCCGGCGACGTTGATCACCGGCAACCCGCTGGCCGCGGTGTAGTCGGCTCCGAGCAGACCGCCGCGCACCGTGCCGTCGAACTGCAGCCCGCAGGCATCGGCCGGGTTGGCACCGGCCGCACACATACCGCCATAGGCCGCGCAGGAACCCACGGCCAGGGTCCAGCGTGCGCGCGCGGCCAGCCGGCGCACCCACTGCACCATGGGCTGGCCACTGCCCGACAGGCGCTGCGCGTGCCCGCTGCCGTTGGGGCCGCGCAGCATCGCGCCCTCGACGCACAGGATGTCGAAGGCGAGCCGTCCTTGCGCGGCGTCCTCCAGCAGTTGCAGCGCCTCGGCGCCGCTGGCTTCGCTGACCGCCGGATGCCACACCAGCTCCAGGCCCTGGCTGCGCCACAGCCCGAAGAGGTCGCGTGTGTCGGTGCCCAGCCACGACAGCGTGCAGCCGCCGCAGCCCCCGGCCTGGATCCACAGCACGCTAGGCATCGTCGTCGTCCTTGGCAGGGTCGGCGCCGGGGTCGACCGCCGCCGCTCCAGCCGGTGCAGCCTCGAAGCCGTAGCGCGTGAGCTTGGCGCGCAGGCCCACCCGCGACAGGCCCAACTCCTCGGCGACACGGGTCTTGTTCCAGCGGTGGCGCACCATGGCCTCCTTGAGCACGCGCGCTTCCAGCGCCTCCAGCCGCGCCTTCAGGCTACCGTCGAGCGAGGCCAGCCACTTGAGCTCGGCTTCGTCGTCGGGCGAGGCGGCCTGCACCACGCGCGCGCTCAGGCCCTGCGCGCCCAGCCGGTCGTCATCGGCCAGCGCGAGCATGCGGTGGATCTCGTTCTGCAGCTCGCGCACGTTGCCGGGCCAGCGGTAGGCGCGCATGCACTCCAGTGCCTCGGGCGTGAAGCCGGCCGCGGGCTTGCCGATGGCCCGCGCGGCCTGCCCGAGAATCTGCCGCGCGATGGGCTCGATGTCGGCCGGCCGCTCGCGCAGCGGCGGCACGTGCAGCGTCATCGTCGACAGCCGGTAGTACAGGTCGCGCCGAAAGCGCCCGGCGCGCACCTCCTCCTCGAGGTCGCGGTTGGTGGCCGACACCACGCGCACATCCACCGAGACGGTGCGTGATGATCCCACCGGCCGGATCTCGCCTTCCTGCAGCACGCGCAGCAGCTTGACCTGGAACGCCGGCGAGGTCTCGCCGATCTCGTCGAGGAAGATGGTGCCGCCGTCGGCCTGCTGGAACAGACCGATGCGGTCTTCATAGGCGCCGGTGAAGGCACCGCGCTTGTGGCCGAACAGCTCGGCCTCGAGCAGCGCATCGGGCAGCGCGCCGCAGTTCTCGACGACGAAGGCGCGCTCGGCGCGGGCGCTGCGGTAGTGCATGGCCCGCGCCAGCAGCTCCTTGCCGGTGCCCGATTCGCCGGTGATCAGCACCGGGATGTCGTACGGCGCGATGCGCTCGACCAGCCGGCACAGCTCGTCCATCGGGCTGCCCGGGGCACGCACCAGGCGGTCGGTGTCGAACGCGGCCTTGAGCGCCTCGCGCTTGCCCTGCAGGCGCT
>JABWBN010000063.1 GCA_013360485.1 Burkholderiaceae bacterium
GTAGACTTATCCACAACCCGCCTCGATCGAGACGGGCTTCCACCCCTGGTCAATGTTCAGTCGGCACGGGTGGTCAAAATTCGGTCGGCGCGCACATTCTGAGCCTGGATTTCGCCTGGATGATGGGCTGTGGCTGTCATTGGTCAACCTTCGTAGGAGCGGCATGCAGGCATCTGCTCCAACTGCTGCGGACTTGGCGGGTGAGACGTCTTTACGATGTAGGTCCATCGTAAGGCAGGCGCACGTGCACGCGATTAGGACCTCGCTGCCTTGCTTCTCGTGCGGCAGGTTCTTGGACCGAACCGACCGCCGAGTCGCCTAGGATCACAGTGGCCGCTTTCACTGATCGCCGACATCGGCGAACGAGCATCGACTGTCGCAGATCAGTCTCTTGCAGTCTGGTCGGGTACAAGCCTCGTCCTGTGCGGCACAGCGAGATTCACGCCGAAATCCAGCGCCGTCATCGAGCGAGGTCTGTCCTAGAGTGCTCTCATCGACCAGCTGAGGGACACCCATGGAGCGCTCCCTACCATCCCACGCCTCGAAGGACGCGGGCGATGCACCGTCCCTCTTCCTGCGACTGCCTGCCGTCATGCGGCTGACCGGCCTTGGCCGCTCCACGATCTATCGCATGGTGTCCGAGAAGAGGTTCCCCTGCCCCGTACGTCTTGCAAGGCGTGCCGTCGCCTGGCGACGTGCCGATCTTGTCCAGTGGAGCGAGTCCCGTCCTACTGCGACACAGTGACAAGCGCGGCCAGCTTCAAGACGTACCCGAACAGCAGGGCAAAGACGAACCAGCGCCCCCACCGTGGGCTGCTGCCGGTTCGATGGACACCGACCTAAGCTTCTCGAGCCTGTTCGAACTCTACCGGGCTGACGTACCGTTTCGCTATTACATCTGACGCAACATCCGCATTGATCATGCGGAAGTGGAGCCATGAGCCCCTACGTCCTGGCCAACACATCATGAGCGGTGCACTCGCCTATGGCGCCACTCAGCGGATGCCGTGGAGATCACGTCCCGAGCACCGGCCTCCCGCTCCACAGCCACTGTGACGCATCGCCCGTGGTGATTGATCTCTTCGACTTCAGCGATCCGCACGCCGTGGATGCCTGGCGCGCCATTGACGATCGCGTGATGGGCGGCATGTCCCGCAGCCGCCTGCGGCACGACCTGGCGGGTCATGCGGTGTTCGAAGGAGAAGTCTTGCTGGCGCAGAACGGCGGCTTCGCATCGGTGCGGTCGGACTCCGGCGAACGCGGACGGGCTGGTGCCACTGCCTGCCTGGTCGAAGTGCGTGGCGACACCAAGCAGTTCAAGCTCAGCCTGCTCGCCGACGACGGCTTCGACAGCGTCAACTACCAGGCCAGCTTTGCGCCCGACATACATCACTGGCAGACGATCAGCCTGCCGATCACGTCATTCCGTGCCAGCTTCCGCGGGCGCGACGTACCGGGTGCACGCGCGCTCGACCCGGCGCGCATCCGCCAGGTCGGCCTGATGATCGCCGGGCGACAGTCCGGCCCATTCGCCCTCGATATCCGGCGCATCGGCCTGGCTTGATGCTGAAGGAATGAATGGGCACCGCCAGGTGCCCCGAGCGCGGCCTACAGCAGGCCTCGCTCCGAGAACGCGCAGACATCCGCGCCCGCAACCGCCAGGTGATCGAGTACCCGCACGTCGACCAGCGCCAGCGCGGTCTTTAGCGTCTGCGTCAGGAACTCGTCGGCACGGCTCGGTTCGGCTGCGCCCGAGGGATGGTTATGGGCCAGGATCACCGCCGCGGCATTGACCCCAAGCGCCTCCTTGACCACCTCGCGCGGGTACACCGAGGTCTGCGTCACTGTGCCGCGGAACATCTGCTTCAGCTCGATGATCCGGTGCTGCGCATCGAGGAACAGCACGCAGAACACCTCGTGCTCCAGCACACCGATCTCCAGGCGCAGATGGTCCTTCACTGCCTGCGGCGACGACATCGTGGCACCGCGCCGCACCCGCTGCGACAGCACGCGCCGCGCCTGCGACAGCACCGCCTCAGCACGCGCCGGACGGTACTGGCCATCGACATCGCGCACCAGCAGCGCGTCGACAGCGACATCGGAAGAAGTGGAAGATAGCGACATGGCGAACTCCGGTCTGTGTCGGGCGGGATTGCCCGAGACCGGAGCACCACGGCGCAGCGCAGCAGTCAGGGTTCGAAGACGGCCGCAGGCCGCAAGCGCTCGCCCCGCGAGCGCGCAGACCTTGACGGCGAGAACGACGTGGTAGCGTGGGTCGACACGGCAAGCCCACCTCCACACGCCACCATCGACGTTCTGGAAACCTGACCAACACGGTGACGCAGCCGAGCTGCGCCGCCGCCGAATGTCGGATCCAAACAGTCGACAGCGCTCCTACCGCGCCCGGCTGAAGATTGCTTCGGCTTTCGCCTTCGCCACCTCGTGTGAGGAAGGGTCCAGGTCGGGAAGCACCAGCCCTTCGTCGCCACCGGCATACAGGGGTCCGCCGAAGTCGCTGTCATAGAACTGGCCGTCGCGTTCACCGCCGTCGTGGTACGCGGCCATCGTCGAGCGGGTGAGGTCGACCCCATGCTCCAGCGCCAGGTACTGCCAGGTCCAGGCTCGGACGACATTGCCAGCGTCGAGTGCCCGTTCCGCGGCAGATCGCAGCCAATGGTCATCGGCCCACTCCGCAACCCGGTCTTCGGCCCATGCGTCACCTTCGGACGCGAGTGCTTCCATGGCCGCCCGCGACCCCTGCTCCGCCGCCGCGCGAAGCCACCGCGCGCGCGCTTCGTCACTGGAAGCATGCCGGGCCATCTTCAGGGCATCGACCTCGCCAGTGAGCCGTTCGGCCAAAGCAATGAACTCCGGGTTCTCGAACGTCGTGCCGTACTCCAGCGCCGCCGCCCGGACACCACCGAGCGCCGCCGCCTTCAGGTGGGCCTCGTACTTCCGGTACTGCGGTTCGAGCCGCAGGTAGTCGTCAACCCATCCGCGCTCGATGGCGGTCAGCACGCGCCCCTTCAGCGACTCCTCGTAGAGGTAGGGATTCGGACGGCCGCAGCGGTAGAGAGCTGCCAGCAGGAAGTGCCCCTGCGGATTCGCCAGACCGGCCGCCTGCTCGAGACTGCTCAGCAGCATCGGCGAGCCCAAGAGCTGCTCGCGAGCGGGACCGGAGGCAGGCGAGGCAGCCCTGGGCGGTTCGTCGTCCCAGCCCTCGTCGTCGTCATCGTCATCGTCGAGATCGTCACGGTCGGCGACCTGCGCCGTCGGCAACAGTGCGGCTCGCAGGTCGGCCAACGAGACCGCCGAAAGCCCGTGTTCGGCGATGAAGGCTTGGAGGGTGGTCGCTACCGACGCGGCGGCCTGCTGTTCGTAGCCAAGCTGAACGGCGCGACCGATCAGGTCGGGCAAGCCGCCTGTCGGCGCCGCCCCGACGCCCGAATCGGCCAGCACTGAGTCGCTGAGGAACGCGGCCCAGGAGCCGTGGCCGAACGCCGCTGCCAGCAGTTCATGCACGTGGCTGCGCCGCACGGGGCAGCCGGCGCGGGTCTGGAGGGTTTGCTGCGCGAGGTGCGCGAGTTCTTTCAAGGTCATGAGTCTTCCTTCGGTGTACCTCGCCGAATCGGGTAAGACGCACGCGTTTAAGTCCCCGACGACGAGGCCTTGAAGGGAGATCGATGACGATGAATGGGAGTGCCTGTTTCTACTCGCGTGCAAGTACGGCGGGCGCCTTGCCTGGAATTCTAGGCATCCTGCCCGGACCGTCCAAGCACCCTGCTCCACGCTCCATGCCACCAGCCCTTGAAAGTTGTCAGAAATTGATTCATACTTCTGACATCCAAGGAATCACCGTGTCCAACCTCGCCCAGCAAGTCCTCGCGCACGCCGCCTCGATGCCGGAAGGCGCCAGCCTGTCCGCCAAGGCCCTGCTGCACCTGGGCAGCCGGGCTGCGGTGGATCAGGCGCTGTCGCGCCTGGCGCGTAGCGGCGAACTGCTGCGCGCCGGGCGGGGCGTCTACGTCCTGCCGGTGAAGGGCAAGTTCGGCGCGCGCGCACCGGAGGTCGCCAAGGTGGTCCAGGAGTGGGCCAGCCAGCGCGGCGAAACCGTCGTCGGCAACGGCGCAGCTGCAGCGAATGCGCTGGGTCTGACGACCCAGGTGCCGGTGCGCCAGGTCTTCCTGACCTCGGGCCGCAGCCGCAAGCTCAAGCTCGGCGCGCAGACGGTCGAGTTGAAGCATGCCCCGCCGTGGCAACTGCTCTACCCAGGGCAGGCCGCGGGCGAAGTTATCCGCTCGCTGGCCTGGGTAGGGCCATCGGGATCCGAAGCGGCGCTCGGTCAGCTCAGGCAAAGGCTGCCGGCGTCGGAACTGCTGGCCGTCGCCAACGCACGCGCGCGCCTGCCCACCTGGCTTGCGAGCCAGGTCAGCAGCTTGGTGACCCGTGCCTGAATACTTCGCCCTGCCGCGCGAAGATCAGCGCGAGGCGCTGCTTGTAGCTGCAGAGCGTTCAGGCCGTCCCCTGCACTTGCTCGAGAAGGACGTGTGGGTCGTCTGGGCCCTGCGCCACCTGTTCACCGGACCGCACGCGCCGCACCTGGTCTTCAAGGGCGGTACATCGCTCGGGACCGCTACGCTGGTAATGCCAGGGACATGCGGAAACTCGTTCAGAAGTCGGTGCGGAACCAGAACCTTCGGGTTGCACGATCGCTCAAGGCAACTCCAAGTCGCAGCCAGGGAACTGCTGAGGCGGCCAGCATCGTCGATAGCGAAGCGGCGCGAACGGTCACGGTCGAAGACCTATCGAACTGGACAGTCGCGCCGACGACGAAGCGCCGACCGATCGGTTTCGTGACCGACGATCAAGCCGGCTGACTCCGCAGGGTGGGACTGCTGCGCGGGTAGATCCGTGACAGGCCCGACCTTCAGACCGGCGGGCACAATGGCGAGGCGCGGTGAGATTTTGTGTAGCTAGATGCGTAGCCAGAAGTCGAAGCCGGATCACAAGTAATTGATCTACAAAGGATTTTTTGACTCATGCGGCTTGCCACCTGGAACGTGAACTCTCTGGCCGTGCGGCTGCCTCACTTGCTGCAGTGGCTGCAGTCGGAGCAACCCGACGCGATGGTTCTGCAGGAAACCAAGCTCACCGACGACAAGTTCCCGCAGCAGGCGCTGGCCGAAGCCGGCTGGCAGGCGGCGTGGTTCGGGCAGCGGACGTACAACGGCGTTGCAATCCTGGCCCGCGTGCCGATCGAGCAGGTGCAGCGCAACATCCCCGGGCTCGACGACGAGCAGGCCCGCGTGATCACGGCCACCATTGCCGGCATGCGCGTGGTCGGCGCCTACGTGCCCAACGGACAGGCGCCGGGCAGCGACAAATTCGCCTACAAGATGCGCTGGCTGCAGGCGCTGCAGGAGTGGCTGCACGACGAAATCCATCATCACCCGCGGCTCGTGCTGATGGGGGACTTCAACATAGCGCCCGAAGATCGGGATGTACACGACCCCGTGGCATGGGCCGGGCAGATCCTGTGCACCGACGAAGAGCGCGCCCACTTCCGGGCGCTGCTGGCGCTTGGCCTGGTCGACGCCTTCCGCCTGTTCGAGCAGCCGCCTCGTACCTGGAGCTGGTGGGACTACCGCAACCTCGCCTTCCGCAAGAACCAGGGCCTGCGCATCGACCACATCCTGGTCAGCGGACCCCTGCGGCCCCTGGTGACCGCCTGCCGTGTCGACAAGGCCCCGCGCCGCCTGGAGCGGCCGAGCGACCACGCGCCGGTCGTGCTCGAGATCGACACAAGCCCACCCTAACCCCCTAAGGTAAGGTGTTTCAGGGGGAACTGCTCTCCCCTATTGGGCCGCACGGTGGCATATTCGCGCGCCGAGGCCCGCTGATCGGCGGGCCGTGGTGATCGAATCGCAGGCTTCAGCCCATACGCAGCACCATGAGGGACTCCGCACTCGAACCCCTGCCGCCGTCGACAGACATGCGTCCGATGGCGTCGCACGAGCCACCTCCGAGCGGGTTCCAGCCTCTGCAGTGGCTGCGCACCCGGCTGTTCACACGTGAGACGACGCCAGAGGACGCGAGCGCTGCGGCGGAATCCCGTGGCCAGGCGCTGCGCGCGGCCTACCGGTCGCTGCATCAGGTGTTCGACGAGCGGCCTTCGCTGCGGCTGGCGATGCCACACCTGGCCCAGGTTGAGCGCACGCTCGGTCGTCGCGGCTCGCGCGCACTGGCCAAGCTGCCGGTGCTGGTGATGCGCCGCGGTCTGGAACAACTCGAGCAGCTCCAGGCGGCCGAGCCGCGCGACGCCCTGCGCACCTTGCGCGCTCGACTGGTCGAGGCCATTGACTACCGCACCGGCGCCAACCGCCCTGACACCACGCCCGGGGTGCTTGTGAGCGAAACCACCCAGTCCCAGTTCGAAGAGGTCGAGCGCAGCTGGACCGGCCGCGTGCCGCTGGACTTCGAAACCGACGCCTGGGCCGATACGGCGCCGCATTGACGCCACCCGGTGTCCGGAGCAGGGCCAGCCCCATCCACGCCATGGTCACTCGTCCAGGCCCAGCTCCTGGATCTTGCGCGTGATGGTGTTGCGACCGATGCCGAGCTTGTGCGCGGCCTCGATACGGCGGCCACGTGTCGCTTTCAGCGCCGTCAGGATCAAAGCGGCCTCGAATTGCCGGGTCAGTTGGTCCCAGACCGTCGGATCGCCGGCCTCGAGCAGCCGTTGGGCCTCGGCCTGAAGGTCGGCCAGCCAGGCTGCAGCGGTTGCCGGTGTCGGCCTCAGGCCCGCCGCCGTAGTCGCTTCGGTCGAGATCGGCGCCGCCCCCCGGGTCGCATCACCGTCCGTCGCGCGACTGGCCAGCCGGGCTTCGCCAGGGCCCGTCGCATCGAAAGACACTGCCCCTTCAGCGCGCAATGCCGCACCCATCGGGTGCACAGTCGAGCCGGTCGCCGCCCCAGCGTGAGGCAAGGCAGCGCCGGAAAGCAGCAGTTCGGGTGGCAGATCCTTGGCCTCGACCACCTGTGCTGGTGCCATCACGGTGAGCCAGTGGCAGACATTCTCGAGCTGCCTGACGTTGCCGGGGAACTCGAACGATGCCAACCGCTGCACAGCGGCGTCGGTGATGCGCTTGGCTTCGACGCCCAGCTCGCGCGCGCTGCGCGCCAGGAAATGGCGCGTGAGCCCGGGGATGTCGTCGCTTCGCTCACGAAGCGGCGGCAGGCGCAGCCGGATCACATTCAGGCGGTGGAACAGATCCTCGCGGAACGCGCCCTCGCGCACGCGCTGCTCGAGGTTCTGGTGGGTGGCGGCAATCACGCGGACGTTGGCCTTCTGCGGATGATGCCCGCCCACTCGGTAGAACTGGCCGTCGGACAACACACGAAGCAGCCTCGTCTGCAGATCGAACGGCATGTCGCCGATCTCGTCGAGGAACAACGTGCCGCCATCGGCCTGCTCGAAGCGCCCGCGCCGCGCCGCTTGCGCACCGGTGAATGCGCCGCGCTCGTGCCCGAACAACTCGCTCTCCAGCAAGTCCTTCGGTATGGCTGCCGTGTTGATGGCGATGAACGGCCCCGATGCCCGCGGGCTGTGCTTGTGCAGCGCACGTGCCACGAGCTCCTTGCCGGTACCCGACTCACCCGTGATCAGCACCGTGACATTGCTTTGCGACAGGCGGCCGATGGCGCGGAACACGTCCTGCATGGCCGGCGCCTGGCCGAGCATTTCAGGAACCTCGGCCGACGCCGCATCGCGGACCTCCTCGCGCAGGCTTTCATCCAGCGCGCGGCGGATCAACTCGACCGCTCTCCCCAGATCGAATGGCTTGGGAAGATACTCGAACGCCCCGCCCTGGAAGGCCGCGACAGCACTGTCGAGGTCGGAATATGCGGTCATGATGATGACCGGCAACCCCGGCAACCGCTGCTTCACCTGCGCCAGCAGATCGGTGCCCGAGACACCGGGCATGCGGATGTCGCTGACCAGCACCTGTGGCTCGTCGTCATCGAGCGCCGCCAGCACATCCTTCGCGTTGGAAAAGCTGCGCACGGCCAGTTGCTCGCGCTGCAAGGCCTTTTCGAGCACGAAGCGAATGGATTGGTCGTCGTCTACGATCCAGATGGGTTTCATGCGCGCGTCCGGCTGGGCGTCCTTGCAGTGTGGCAGCCTCGAGCGACAGGCCGGCTCAAGGCAGCGGAATGATGATCCTGAAAACCGTGCGGCCCGGCACGCTGTCGCACTCGATGGCGCCCGCATGCTGCTGCACGTACGTCTGCGCCAGCGTCAGCCCGAGGCCGGAGCCGCCCTCCCGCCCCGATACCAGCGGGTAGAAGATGCGGTCTCGGATGTCCTCGGGAACGCCGGGGCCGTTGTCTTCGACATGCAATTCCAATGCCAGGCGATAGCGCTGCTTGCCGATCGTGACCTGGCGCGCCGCCCGGGTGCGCAGCACGATGCGCGCATCACCAGCGGCGATGCGCTCGCGCAGCGCCAGCGCGGCGTTCTGGGCGATGTTCAGCACCGCCTGGATGAGCTGCTCGCGATCACCTCGGAAGTCGGGCAGCGACGTGTCGTAGTCGCGCTGCACCACCAGACCCTGCGGGAACTCGGCCAGCACCAGCGACCGCACCCGTTCGCAGACCTCATGAATGTTGAGGTCGGCCACCACGTGGGGCCGCCGGTGCGGCGCGAGCAGGCGATCGACCAGCGCCTGCAGGCGGTCGGCCTCGCGGATGATGACGTTGGTGTACTCGGCCAGCTCGCGCGAGTTGAGCTCCAGCGCCAGCAGCTGCGCTGCGCCACGGATGCCACCCAGCGGATTCTTGATCTCGTGCGCCAGGTTGCGGATCAGCTCCTTGTTGGCCTGCACCTGGCCGATGACACGCTCCTCGCGGTCCTGCCGGGTCTGCTGCTGAATTTCCAGCATCTCCACGAGCACGCGGTCGGAGCCGGGGTCCATCTGGCCGACGATCACATGCACCGGCAGGCCCTCGGCCGAGCCCGGCGACACCCGGCGCAGTATGGCGTCGAAGCGCACCGTGGCCACGTCGTTTCGGCACACGGCAGTCACCGCATCGCGCAGTGGCGCGTCTTCGGCCAACCAATCCTGCAGACGGCCACGCGTGAGCGATCGCCTCGAAAGGCCGGTCGCGTCTTCGAGCATGGCATTGGCATAGCGAACGTGCCCTTCGCCATCCACCACGGCAACCATGGTCGACAACTGATCCAGCACCTGCCAACGCGCATCGTGCGCGCTGTCCGTGCCGCCGACGGCCGGCTCAGGGCTGGATCTTGGCCAGTTCGCGCTTGAGAGCGGCGATGTCACTTTCACTGCGGGTGATGGCCGCGCGCAGCGACGACACCCGGTCCAGGTAGTTCTGGTAATTGCGCTCGCTGCCAAGGCGCTCGGGTTCGCCGTTGTTGTACTCGCGCTTGAGTGCCGCCAACTTCTCTTCCTCACGGCGCAATTCCGCCTCGAGGATGCGACGCGCGTCGTTGTCCCGCTCGCGTTGTGCGTTGGGATCGACCTTCAACTCACCATTGCGCGCACCCGATGTCGACGGTGCGGCGGTGCGCGGTCGCGGCATCTGCACCACCGTGATGGGTGTGCCTTCCACCGGGCGGCAGCCGCGCTCGCGCGCCTGCGCGGCGGTGATCTGGTTGGTGAACACATTGCCCGGGCAGCGGTAGGCCACGATGGGACCGCTGGCGGCATCCAGCGGTGCCGGCACTGAAGCGGCCTGCGCCAGCGCATTCACCGATCCCGACAGGCCCACCACCAGGGCCAGAAGGCTGCGTCTCATCGTCCGGTCTCCGGTCGTTCGACCCGCATTGTGGCCCAGTACGAAAAAGGGCGGCCTGGGCCGCCCTCGCTCATGTGGCCGCTGCGGTGCAGCTCACAGGCTGTAGTACATGTCGAATTCCAGCGGGTGCGTGGTCATGCGGAAGCGCGTCACTTCGCTCATCTTCAGCTCGATGTACGCGTCGAGATAAGAGTCGGTGAACACGCCGCCCTTGGTCAGGAACGCGCGGTCCTTGTCCAGGTAGTCGAGCGCCTGGTCGAGGCTGTGGCAGACGGTCGGGATCTTCGCGTCTTCTTCGGGCGGCAGGTGGTACAGATCCTTGGTGGCGGCCTCGCCCGGATGGATCTTGTTCTCCACGCCATCGAGCCCCGCCATCAGCAGCGCCGCAAAGCCCAGATACGGGTTCATCAACGGGTCGGGGAAGCGCGCTTCGATGCGGCGCCCCTTCGGGTTGGCCACATACGGAATGCGGATCGACGCCGAGCGGTTGCGTGCAGAGTAGGCGAGCTTGACCGGCGCCTCGAATCCGGGCACCAGGCGCTTGTAGCTGTTGGTGCCGGGGTTGGTGATGGCGTTCAGCGCGCGGGCATGCTTGATGATGCCGCCGATGTAGTACAGCGCAAACTCGGACAGGCCGCCATAGCCGTCGCCGGCGAACAGGTTCTTGCCGTCCTTCCAGACCGACTGATGCACATGCATGCCGGAGCCGTTGTCGCCAACGATGGGCTTGGGCATGAAGGTCGCGGTCTTGCCGTAGGCATGGGCGACATTGTGGATCACATACTTCTGCAGTTGGAGCCAGTCGGCGCGCTGCACCAGTGTGGAGAACTTGGTGCCGATCTCATTTTGGCCCGGCGCAGCGACCTCGTGGTGGTGCACCTCGACCGGGATGCCCAGCGATTCGAGGATCAGGCACATCTCGGAGCGCATGTCCTGGAAGCTGTCGACTGGCGGCACCGGGAAATAGCCACCCTTCACCGCAGGACGGTGGCCGACGTTCCCGCCTTCGAAATCCTTGCCCGTGCTCCAGGGCGCCTCTTCAGAGGTGACCTTGACGAAGCAGCCCTGCATGTCGACGTTCCAGTGCACCTGGTCGAAGATGAAGAACTCGGGCTCCGGGCCGAAGAACGCGGTGTCACCGATACCGCTGCTCTTCAGATACGCCTCCGCACGCTTGGCGAGGCTGCGTGGGTCGCGCTCATAAGGCTTGCCGTCACCAGGTTCGAGCACGTCGCAGCTCAGGAACAACGTGGGTTCCTCGAAGAATGGATCGATGTTGGCGGTGTTCGGATCGGGCATCAACAGCATGTCCGACGCCTCGATGCCCTTCCAGCCGGCGATCGAGGACCCGTCGAACGCGTGGCCCGACGTGAACTTGTCTTCATCGAAATGCGATACAGGCACGGTGACGTGCTGTTCCTTGCCGCGGGTGTCGGTAAAGCGGAAGTCGACGAACTTGACTTCGTTTTCCTTCACCATCGACATCACGTCGGCGACGGTCTTGGCCATCAAGAATCTCCTAGCAGGACGCGTGAAAGTTGGAGGGGCGAGCAGGTGTATTGATCATGCCCGGGCCGACCTGAAAACAGGGACCCGGCGGCAGGCGCTGGGCAATGTAGCAGAAAGCGTGCCTACTCTCGGTGACGACAGACCGCGCGCGCGGCGCTGCAACATCATCGCCATGCGACCCGGGCGCACCACAACGGTGCAACTGCATGCACCATCTTGGCGCACTATCAGCGCACCAATTCGGGGCCCAGTTGCGCCCCGACCGCCGAAAGCCCTGCCAGGAGGTCCGCGAAGGCCAGTGTCACCGCCGACGCCGACCCCTTGACCCCGAGCTCGATGTGCCGGCCCCATTGCGGGTGGTCGACGCTGGGTAGGCTGAACACCTTGATCCCGGGATGCGTCGACTCGATGGTTTCCATCAGGGGTGTGAGCGCAGCTTCGAGCCCGCCAAAGACGATCACCGACTGTTCCGCCTGGCGCTGGCTGCCGTGCAGCGAGGCATAGCGGCCGTCGAGCAGGCCCTCGATCATCGGGTGCGCCATGACCGGGAATCCCGGCATGAAGTGGACGTCGCCCACCGAGAAGCCGGGGATCCGGTTGTAGGGGTTCGGGATGATCGATGCCCCCTCGGGAAAGCACCCCATTTGCAGACGCTGCTGGTTGTCGGGTCGTTCAGGCTCCCAGGCGACACCCTGCTCCAGGGCCACTTCCCTCATACGCTGCTCGATGAGCTCGCGTGCCTGCGGGTGCAACACCAGCGCCCTCCCCAACGCCGCCGCCGCGCACTGGCGGGTATGGTCGTCCGGCGTGGCACCGATCCCGCCGCAACTGAAGACGATGTCGCCGCTTGCGAAGGCATCGCCCAGCGCAGCCGTGATGTGGTCGCGCCGGTCGCCCAGGTAGCGCGCCCAGGACAGTTGCAACCCGCGTGCGCCCAGCAGTTCGATCACCTTGGGCATGTGCTTGTCCTGGCGTTTGCCCGACAGGATTTCGTCGCCGACGACGATGAGACCGAATTGCGTCATGAAGCAGCCTCGAGCACGATCAATGGGCGGGCGGCAAGGCCGGTGGTGTTCCCGCGCTGGCGGGCAGTGCAGGAGGTTGTGCCGAAATGCCGGGCAGTGCCGGCGCGGAAGCCGGAACGTCGGGCACAACGGGTTGGGCAGCCTGCCGTGCGCGCAACTCTGCCAGGGCCGCCAGCGCATAGTGGGCGAACCACAGCATGCTAAATGCGAAAATCATCGTGTAAAGCCATATCGAGGCCACCACGAGCACTGGGGCGAACACCAGCGTCGCCGCGCTCAACGCCCAAAGCAGCGTCGGGGCAGCGCCGATGTACCCGGTGATAACGCCCATGGCCAGCAGCGGCAGCCGGTGCTCGCGCATCACCTGGCGTCGCTCGGCGGCATCGGCGTGATCGGCCAACGCATCGAAGCTCATCACCCGGTAGGTGAGCCAACCCCAGATCAGCGGTGGCAACAGCAGCACCAGAGGCGGGATCAGCCACAACGGCACGCTGACGAGCAGCGCAGCCAGAGCCAGCACAGTACAGGCCAGCGACCATGCGATGCTCGCCAGCACGCCTGCACCGCGTCGCCGCTCCAACGCAGCGAAGCGGCGCCGAGCAACGAGGGAGACAACTGCCGGCGCCATCAGGGCAGCCACCAGCAGCAGGGACACGACCACCAGCACCGGTACCGCGAGCAACACCACAAAGAGCGGGGCCAGCACGGCGCGGAACGAGCCCCCGACCGTCGACTCCACCCAGCGCAGGGCGGCCTCGAGCAGCGCCACGCTCTCGAGGGCGGCGCGCATGCCGGCCACGGCCGCGTCCCAGTACAGCCAACCCAGCAGCAGAGCCAGTGCGCCGCCCACCAGCAGCGGCAGCAGCGACAGCCCGATCACCGTGGGATGCAGGCAGTACGCCGCAGCCCGCCAGAACGCGTCCAGCATGCGCTTCATGGCGTGTGAGGATACGTCAACTGCAGTGGCACGAGCCGCGAGCCATCGACGCCAGAGTCGTGGCACGCAGAAGCATCACTCGTCGTCGCCACCGAGAATGCCACCCAGCACACCGCCCGCACCGAAACCACCAAGCACCGACCCCTCGCCGCGGCCGCCACTGCCGGTCTGCGGTGCGGCTGCGAACACGCGGCTGGCCAGTCGCGAGAACGGCAGGCTCTGCAGCCAAACCGTACCAGGCCCGGTGAGCTTGGCGAAGAACAGACCTTCGCCGCCGAACAGGGCCGTCTTGATCTTGCCGACGTACTGGATCTCGAAGTTCACCTGCGGCATGTAGGCCACCACGCAGCCGGTGTCGACCATCAGGGTCTGCCCAGGCTGGAGCTCGCGCTTGACGACGGTGCCACCGGCATGCACGAAGGCCAGCCCGTCGCCCTCGAGTTTCTGCATGATGAAGCCCTCGCCGCCGAAGAAGCCCACGCCCAGCTTCTGCTGCAGCGCGATGCCCAGCGACACACCGCGGGCGGCGCAGAGGAAGGAATCCTTCTGGCAGATGAGCATGCCACCGAGCTGGCGCAGATCCATGGCAATGATCTTGCCCGGGTAGGGCGCACCGAACGCCACCCTCTGCTTCTGCGAGGCGTTGTTGGTGTAGATCGTCGTGAAGAGCGACTCGCCGGTGATCAGGCGCTTGCCTGCCCCCAGCAGCTTGCCGAAGAAGCCGCCCTGATTGGCCGAGCCATCACCGAACACCGTGTCCATGCCGATACCGGCGTCCATGAAGAACATGCTGCCGGCCTCGCCGACGGCTGCCTCGCCGGGGTCGAGCTCGACCTCGACGAACTGCATCTCCGAGCCTTTGATCTCGTAGTCCACCACATCCATGGCCATGCTGTATCGCTCCTGCGCGCCTTGCGCGATGTAACGGGAAAATCGGCCGCGATGGTACCGAATCGCGGTGACATGCGCCGGCTCTTAGCCGCCGAGTGAATCCGGCGCGCGTGAGCGGGCGTGTCGGTCTTGTTCACAGGCTCAGGCCCGGGTGCCGAAAATCTTGTCGCCGGCGTCGCCCAGGCCGGGGATGATGTAGCCGACTTCATTGAGATGGCTGTCGACGGCGGCGGTCCAGCAACGCACATCCGGGTGCGCCGCCTGGAGCGCTGCGATTCCCTCGGGTGCAGCGACCAGCACCAGTGCCCGGATGTCGCGGCACCCTCGCTGCTTGAGCAGGTCGACCGTCGCGATCATCGAACCAGCTGTGGCCAGCATCGGGTCGACGATGATGGCCGTGCGCTCCTCGAGGTGTCCGACGAACTTCTCGAAGTAGTGCACCGGTTGCAGCGTTTCGTGGTCGCGCGACAGGCCCACGACGCTGATCTTGGCGTTGGGCACCAGGTCGAGCACGCCGTCGAGCATGCCCAGACCGGCGCGAAGAATCGGCACGATGGTGACCTTTCGACCGGCGATCTGCTCGATCTCGACCGGTCCGCTCCAGCATTCGATGGTCGTGCACTCGAGCGGGAAGTCGGCGGTGGCCTCGTAGGCCAGCAGCCGGGCCAGCTCATGGGTGAGCTCGCGGAACTTCTTTGTCGAGATGTCGACCTCGCGCAGCAGGCCGATCTTGTGGCGCACCAGGGGATGGGCAACGGCATGTGTGGGCATGGGCAGGCTCGGTGCGTTGGGGTACGGCGGCGCGGGCTGAGCCGTGGGCGGTCAACCGGGTGCCGGCGTGCTGCGCCGCTGCCTCAGTGCCTCGTACAGGCACACCGCTGCCGCGACCGAGACGTTCAGGCTTTCGACGGCACCGCGCATGGGAATGTGCACAAGCGCATCGCAGGACTTGCGCGTGAGCTGGCGCATGCCGCTGCCTTCTGCACCGAGCACCAGTGCCACCGGGCCGCTCAGGTCGATGTCGTAGAGGCTGTCAGGCGCATCGTCGGCCAGCCCGACGACACGGATGTCACGCTGTCGAAGTTCGCCCAGGGTTCGCGCGAGGTTGGTCACCATGATGTACGGCACCGTTTCTGCAGCACCGCTGGCCACCTTGGCCACGGTGGCGTTCACGCCGACGGCATGGTCCTTCGGAGCCAGTACCAGGTGCGCGCCTGCACCGTCACAGGTGCGCAGGCATGCGCCCAGGTTGTGCGGGTCGGTCACGCCGTCGAGCACCAGCACCAGCGGTGCACCGGTGACATCGTCGAGCACTTCGTCCATCGAGTTCTGCGCCCGGACCGGGTTGACGCGCGCCACCACGCCCTGGTGCCGCGCGCTGCCGCACAGGCGTGCCAGACGTTCATCGTCGCTGTCGACCAGGCGTGCGCCGGCGGCCTGCACCCGCTCGACGAACTGGCGCATGCGCGCATCCCGCCGCGTGGTGTCGACATGGATCTCGATGATCGAATCCGGCGCTGTCTTCAGGCGCACCGTGACCGCGTGGAAGCCGAACAGGACCTTGGCACTCATCGCCGCAAGTGTAAGTACGCCACGACCGCGCCGATCAGGATCGGCTGGTGCAGCATGTAGAAGCTCAGTGACCAGCGGCCGAGCACGGCCAGCGGTTGTGTCCAGCGCGGCACCGCGCCGACGATCCAACCGGGGTGGTGGTCCAGCATCCAGCGGCCCGCAGCCCAACCCCAGCAGATGACGCCCAGCCACGGCAGGAGCGGAACGTAGTCCTCGGTCACAGGCTTGCGCGTGACCAGCCCCACCCAGTTCGTCACGCGACTATCGAAGAAGGGGTGCGACACCCACCATGGCAACGCCAGGGCCAGGGCCCCCAATGCCCAGGGCACCCAGGGCCTGTGCTCCATCAGGGGCGCCATCCACCGCAGCAGCAGCACCATCACGACGATCGCATGAAGCACGCCGAAGCTGATCCAGCTGCGCGGGAACATCATGGCCGAGGCCACAGACACGAGCAGCGCGCAATCCAGGATCTGCAGCCAGCGCAGCACGAAGCGCCGGCGCGTCTGCCCCTGTCGCCAGGCCACGACCTGGCCGATTCCCGCGCAGCACAGGAACAGCGTGACGATGGCGGTGCGCTGCCAGGTCCAGAGTGGGTCGCTGTAGAAGTCCTGCCGAGCGACCAAGCCAAAGTGGTTCAGATCGAACGCGAAGTGAAACGCGGCCATCCAGACGATGGCGACGCCGCGCAGGACATCGAGCCGGTCATATCGTTGCGCTGGCAGCGGCGAACTCATCGGGCACCCCGGGTTGCGACGGGGCGATCGTAGAGCATGCCGTCGGGCGCGGCGCGCCACGAACCCGGTCGTGGCCGTGCGGACGCGACAATCGAGCCATGACACCGGACTCGCAAGCCAGCCCCGACATCGAACAGTTGCTCGCGGACTTCCAACGCTGGCTCCTCGATGGGCATTTTCAGCGTGGCAGCCTCTCGAAGTACCGCGGCAGCGAGCCCGGTTTGCAGCGCATGAACTTGCGCCCGGTTCAGATCAAGGGACAACCCTATCTGCAGATCGTGTTCCGCCATGCCACCCGCGACGTGACCAAGAACCACCCGGCAGCACAGGCCGCCGCAGCGCTGCGGCCATGGTTGGGTCCCGGCGCATTCCGGCATGCCGTGCTGCACCATGGCACGGCACGTGCCGAGTGGATGGTGACCGAGCGGGGCCAGGTGCATGCACGGACGGTGAGCGCCGCGCCCGCCCAGG
>JABWBN010000348.1 GCA_013360485.1 Burkholderiaceae bacterium
GCCGGCGCCCAGGGCGACCGGGCCAGTGCGGCGGCACGGCTGGCGCGCGCACGCGCCCTGACCGAACCGCTGGATGATCCGCGCATGTCGGCGCGCCTGCTTCAAATGGAAGCCGAACTCGCGCTGAAGGCGGGCGAGTACGACCGGGCCCAACAGGCGTTGCTCCAGGCGCTGCAAGCCGGCCGCCGCTCGGGTTCCACTCGGCTGCAGGTACTCGTGCTGGCCAACCTCAGCGATGCCGCGCTGCGGGCGGGCCGGCCGCGCGATGCGATGCAGGCGATCACCCAGGGTTTGCCGCTGGCCCGGGAGCGCCAGATGCGCAGCGCCGAGCGCACGCTGATGAACAATGCCGTCATCGCCAGGGTGGCGCTGGGCCAGGGCGACGTGGCCCGACGCGAATTCGACTTGCTGCAGGCCGCATGGTCAGCCGACGGTGACACCGGCGCCCAGGTGACGTCGATGCGCGAGTACGGCGATGCCCTGGCCGCGGTCGGTGATGTCCGCGGCGCCATCGAGATCCATCACCGCGAGCGCGAGCTGGCCCGCAGGCTGGCCGAGGCCAACCGCCAGGCCGCGCTGGCCGAGCTGCGCACGCGCTACGACCGCGATGCCCAGGAGCGCAAGGCGCTGCTGCTGGAGCGCGACAACGCACTGAAGACGGCGCAACTGGACAACCAGGGCCTGTGGCAGACGCTGTGGGCCCTGGGTGCCGGCGTGCTGGTGCTGACCATCGCGCTGATGCTGGTGCTGCTGCGCCGTGTGCGCGAGACCAACCGCGCGCTGGAGCACAGCCGGGCCAGGCTGCGCGTGCAAAGCGAACGCGATGCTCTCACCGGGCTGGCCAACCGCCGCCATGTGCAGGCAGCACTGCATGCCGGCAGCCTGGCGCAGGACTTCCGCGGCGCGCTGATGATGATCGACATCGACCACTTCAAGCACATCAACGACGGCTACGGGCATGCGGCCGGCGATGCCGTGCTCGTGGAAGTGGCCCGTCGCATCGCGTCGGTCACGCGCGGCGACGACATCGTCGCGCGCTGGGGCGGCGAGGAGTTCCTGATCCTGGCGCCCGACCTGGCCAGTGGCGATGCAGATGCCCTGGCGCAGCGCGTGCTGACGGCCGTGGGCGGCGCCACCATAGGCCTGCCCGATGGTCGCTCGATGCGGGTCACGGTCTCCATCGGTCACGGCGTGTTTCCCTTGCTGCCCCACCGCGTGAGCGTGGCGCCCGAGCAGGCCGTCAACCTGGCCGACATGGCGCTTTACACCGCCAAGAGCCAGGGCCGCAACCGGGCCGTGGGTATCGCGCAGGTCGAGGCCGACAGCCCTGCGGCGCTGCGAGCGGTGGAGGCCGACTTCGAGCGGGCGTGGGTCGACGGCCGGGTGCAGTTGCGCGTCGATGTCGGCCCGCCGGGCTAGCCACGCGGGTCAGGATGCGCGGTCGGCCCAGATCACGGTGCGCCGAGCCGCCACCCAGCCGTCGTAGCGGTCGGCAAACGCTTCCTCGATCCGGTTGCGCTTGACCTTGAAGGTGGGCGTGATGAATCCGTTGTCCACCGTCCAGGGTTCGGTCACCACCACCAGGGCGTCGAGCTGCTCATGGGGGTCGAGCGACGCGTTCACCGCCGACAGGTGTGCCTGCAGCGACGCCTCGAGCGCCTGGCGCGCCGCGGAGTCGGCGCTGCGCAGGGCGGCGTCCTGGTTGAGCATCACCACGGCCAGTGGCTGGCCCAGGTTGGCGCCGGTCACGCAGCAGGCCTCGATTGCGGTGTGCATGACGAGCCGGTCCTCGATCGGCGCCGGTGCCACGTACTTGCCCTTGCTCGTCTTGAAGAGGTCCTTCACGCGCCCGGTGATGCGCAGGTTGCCTTCGGCATCGAGCGCACCCTTGTCGCCCGTGTGCAGCCAGCCATCGGGCGTGAACGCCGCGCGGCTGAGTTCGGGCTCCTTGTAGTAGCCCAGCATCAGCCCGTTGCTCCTGACCTGGATCTCGCCGTTGGCCGGGTCCAGCCTCGACTGCACGCCGTCGTAGGGCATGCCCACCGTGCCCGGCCTCTGTACGCCAGGCAGGGTGGCATGCGAGACGCCGCAGTTCTCGGTCATGCCATAGACCTCGATGATGGGCAGCCCCAGTTGCTCGTACCACTTCAGCAGCGCGGGTGGCATCGGCGCGGCCCCGCCGGCGGCGAAACGGCACTGGTCCAGCCCCAGCGCACCGAGGATCTTGCGGCGCACGATGCCGCGCAGGACCGGGATTTTCAGCAACCGCTCGAGCTTGGCCGGTGGCATCTTCGCGCTCACGCCATGCTGGAACTTCACCCACAGCCGCGGCACCGAGAAGAACACCGTCGGGCGGGCGCGCTGCAGATCCTGGGTGAAGGTGTCCAGGCTCTCGGCGAAGTACACCTGCATGCCGCGCGACAGCAGCCCGTGCTCGACCAGCGTGCGCTCGGCCACATGCGCCAGCGGCAGGTAGCTCAGCATGCGGCCATCGCTGTCGAGCGCGATGCGCTTGAGCCCGGCCTCGACCGACCACGCGAAGTTGTCGAAGCTGTGCATCACGCCCTTGGGCATGCCGGTGGTGCCGGAGGTGTACATGATGGTGCACAGCTCGTCGCCGGCGCGCACCGGCTCACCCTGCAGCGGCGACGTACGGGCGACGATGTCGCTCCAGGCGGGGGCCGGGCCGTCGGGTGCCAGCGGCAGGCGGATGCAGGGAAGCCCGGCGGGCACGCCCGACTTCATGCCGTCCCAGCCATCGAGCTTGCCGATGAACAGCAGCTTGGATTCGCTGTGCTCCAGGATCTGGCGGATGGTCTCGGCCGCCAGGGTGGGGTACAGCGGCACCGACACGCCGCCGGCCATCCAGATCGCCCAGTCGGCCATCATCCACCATGCGGTGTTCTTCGACAGCAGCGCCACCTTGTCGCCACTGGCCAGGCCCAGTTCCCGCAGGTGCGCGGCCATGCGGCGGGTTTCGTCGAGCACCTGGGACCAGTTCCAGGTTCGCAATGTGCCGCCACCCATGGGTTGGGTGAACACGTTGCGGCCCGGGGCCGTGCGTTCCCAGTGATAGAGGCGCTGCAGGGCCAGCGTGTGGGCGGGGACGGGCAGGTTCGAGGACATCCGGGGCTCCTGTCGGCCGTTCATCGCATGCGCCGGCGGCGCCAGCGGCTCAGGCCGCGCAGGGTAGCGGCCCGGGTGCCGGGTGGCGCCTGGGGCTTTCCTGGGTGACGTGACTTCGGCACCTGCCGCGCAGGCCGCCTGGCTGG
>JABWBN010000349.1 GCA_013360485.1 Burkholderiaceae bacterium
GCCGCCGTCCGGTGCGTCGGTCGGCATGTCGCGCTCGAGCTCGCCGTTCCAGCGGTGCCGCGCATGCACCCGCAGGCCCCGCGCACGCAGCCAGTGCAGCCATGCGCGCAGCAGCGGCGCGGCCTTCATCTCGCTCGGAAACACCCGACCCGACGTGCCGACGAAGGTCGTCACCCCCAGCGACTGCGCCCACTCGCGCAGCGCCTGCGGACCCAGCACCTGCAGCCAGCGCGCCACGTCGGACGACCGCGACCCATAGCGCGAAATGAACGCGTCCAGCGGCTCGCTGTGGGTGAGATTCAAGCCACCCTTGCCGGCGAGCAGGAACTTGCGCCCCAGGGTGGGCATGGCGTCGTACACGTCGACACTGGCGCCCGCATCGAGCAGTGCCTCGGCCGCCATCAGGCCCGCCGGCCCGCCGCCGACGATGGCGACCTGCGCAGACCAGCCAGGCACGGTGGTACCGGCAGGCATGTCAGAGGACCGACTCAGGTTCGGCATCTACTGGCGTTGTCATGCAAGACCGCGGACTACCCCTGCGCGAACGACACCTGTTCGGCCGGCTCTGCGGCATTGGACCGCCCCGGGTACTCGAGCCAGCGCATGGCGGCATTGAGATCGTCGATCGCACTGCGCGCCTGCACCACCCGGTCGGGCGCAAGTTCCAGGTCGCGCGTGGTGTGGGCATCGCTGATCAGCGTGAGATCGAAGCCGCGCTCCAGCGCACCGTAGGCAGTGGCGCGTATGCACCAATTGGTGGCCGCGCCCGCGAGAACAACGCGCGCCACACCCAGGCGTTCGAACTCCCGCAGCAGCCCGGTATCTTCGAAAGCCGAGTTGTAGCGCTTGTAGATGCGATGCTCCCCCTCGAGGGGAACGAGCTCCGGCACCCACTGCCACGCGGGCGTGTCACGCACGAGGTCGGCATCGTCGTGCTGCACCCAGAACACCGGCACCCCGGCTTCGCGAGCTCGACGAAGGGCAAGCGCCATGTTGGCGACGATGCGGTCGCGCTCCCATGCACGCTCGACGAAGCCCACCTGCACGTCGACGATCAGCAGTGCGCAACCCTTGCCCGGACGCGTGGCCATCTGGAGGACTCCTGTTTCATACATCGGCAAGCCCGTTGACCGAGCCATCGCAATGTACCCTCAACCCACAATCACCTCACGGGGAAGGTAACCGTGAAGCGAAGCCGATTCCGGGCATCGTCACCTCGCGGCTCGAGCACCACACCAACCACCTGTGCCCGAATGCCCCGCAATGCCAGCACCAGCCGGGCGCGCACGCGAGGCGACTTCAGCGCCGCAGGCAGGCGACTGAGCCAATGGCCATTCGGCCCCATCGCGGCTCCCCGGCGAGCCGACAGCTGCCGCGACGTCGGCAGCGGCTTCTTCGCCAGCACCTCGATGAAGTGGTCGAGCTGTTCGGGCGAGCTGAACACGAGCTCATGCCGATCGAACGAGACATGCAGGACCGCGTAGCCCTTGTGCGCAACCGCAGCCGGGGCAGGTGGCTCGAACTGCTCCGCGGCCGCATCGACCGGCACATGCACCCAGAACGCAAGCGGGGCGTGCCACCAGTGCGGCTCGAAGGTGAAGTGGTATGCGGTGCTCACGTCCGTGCTCTTCCATCTTCCAAAATGGCCCGCAGCCCGAGCCCTGATGATCGACCGGTCAACCCGCTTCGGGCTGCCTGGCCCAGACGTACTGGACATCGTCGAGTTGCCAGAACGGCTCGAAGCCCCGCGCCGCGACCGTGAAGCCATGCCGCTCGTAGAAGCGGCAAGCGCGCTCGTTGCGGGCAAACGTGAACAGGCTCAGCGTGCCCGATGACTCCTGCTGCGCCAGGCGCAGCAGCGTCGAGCCGATACCGCGCCGCACGTGCGCGACCGCCACGTGCAGCAGCGTGACGGTGCGCGGCGTGCTGGCCATGAACGCCACCAGTTCACTGCCCGCCCAGGCCAGCCGAACGCGGTTGTGCGGCACGACTTGCGTGCGGAAATGGTGCACTTGTTCGTCGATTGGATGAGGGTCCGTGATGCCAGCTCCGAACTCGAAGCTTGCGCGCCACAAGCGCACGAGTTCATCGGTAACCGCCGGATCGAACTCGGCGACCTGTACCGCTGCCTGCAGTCGAGTCATGCGCGAGCCATCACGGCCGATGCGACCGTGGCGAACCCCAGGCACAGATTGACGAAGACCAGCCCGCGAACGCGGTTGAGGCTGCCCCCAGCCACCTGCCACTGCTGGGCCGCCACAGCCTCCACGAGCGCCGGATAGAGCCGGGCATAGATGAACGCGAAGATCGCGGCCATCACCAGCCCCAGTGCGAGCATGACATGCCAGCCGACCGGCGCCTGAGCCATGCCCACGCGAGCCAGAAGAAGCCATCCGGACACCACAATAGCCACCACCGCCACCGCCACCAGACGGAAGAACCGGCCCAGCGCCTGCGCCATCAGCGGCAGGCGCACCGGTGGCTCCAGCAGCAGCACCGCAGCCGGGCGCAGTGCGAAATGCGCAAACACCATGCCCCCCAGCCAGACGATGACGCCAGCCAAGTGAACGAAGAGCAGAACCGTATGCAGGGGATCAGTCATCGACGCACAGCACCCGCGCAGAGTTGAAGGCATGGCCTGCCGGGCGCTGATGGTTGCAAGCAAGTCGGTGCCCGTGCCTGCAGCGTCAAGATAGACCGCGGCGTCACCCGCTGTTCGACCTCAGTCGCGCCCACCGACACTGGGCCTGGCATCACACCCCCCGAGTGCCTGAACGAACTTGCCCGGTTCGTTCAAGCCAATGTACAGCTCGGTTACCGTCCGCTCCCCAAGCAGGGTCTTCAAGCGAGTCCCCTGTGCGAGTCGCAGCCGCACATTTGCCTTGCCCATGCCTATGATGTGTACGCGACGCAAGAAAGGTGTGCACCATGCGGACGAACATCGTAATTGACGACAAGCTCATGGCGGACACGCTGCGAGCAACTGGCCTGAAGACAAAGCGTGAGGCAGTGGAACTCGGTTTGAGAACGCTGTTGCGGCTGCGGCAGCGTAAGCGTGGTCTGAAGGCCGCATTGCCCTTCCGTTCGGCAATGAGCACGATCTGTTGATTCGTGCCCCGCTTGTAGGTGTGCACGTAACCAGCAGATGCACATCATGGACGGCGAGCGAGTCACCAAGCCCAAGGACAGCAGACGTCGGCACACCGACGCGTTCAAGCAAGCGCTGGTGGAGCGCAGCCTGGTTCCCGGCGCCTCCGTGGCGGCCATC
>JABWBN010000350.1 GCA_013360485.1 Burkholderiaceae bacterium
CATCCTCACCGGCGTCATCATCGGCATGGCGCGCGCCATCGGCGAGACGGCGCCCATCATCACCATCGGCGCGCTGACCTTCATCGCCTTCCTGCCGCCCGCGCCGGTGGGCACGGAGTTTCCCTTTGTCTCTTTCGAGTGGCTGAAGTCGCCGTTCACGGTGATGCCGATCCAGATCTTCAACTGGACCTCGCGTCCGGACCCGGCCTTCCAGGCGAACGCCGCCGCGGCCGGCTTCATCCTCGTCTTCATGACCCTGGCGATGAACGGCCTGGCCATCTGGCTGCGCTACCGCATTCGCCGCAACATCAAGTGGTAATCCAATATGGCTGAACCGAAACCCGCACTGGACACGCTGCCGCTGAAGGCGCACGCGGCGAACCTGAACTTCTACTACGGCGACTTCCACGCCCTGAAGAAGATCGAGATGCCGATCCACGACAAGCGCGTCACCGCGCTGATCGGGCCTTCCGGCTGCGGCAAGTCGACCTTCCTGCGCTGCTTCAACCGCATGCACGACCTCTATCCGGGCAACCGCTACGAGGGCGAGATCCGCCTGCACCCCGACAACGTGAACCTCCTCGACAAGGCGGTCGATCCGATCGAGGTGCGCATGCGCCTGTCGATGGTGTTCCAGAAGCCGAACCCCTTCCCGAAGACCATCTTCGAGAATGTCGCCTACGGCCTGCGCGTGCGCGGGCTGAACAAGCGTGCCATCCTGGAAGAAAAGGTCGAGGAGGCGCTGCGCGGCGCCGCCCTGTGGAACGAGGCCAAGGATCGCCTGCACGAGCAGGCCTTCAACCTCTCCGGCGGCCAGCAGCAGCGCCTGTGCATCGCCCGGGCGCTCGCCACCGAGCCGGAGCTCCTGCTCTTCGACGAGCCGACCTCGGCGCTCGACCCGATCGCCACCGCCAGCATCGAGGAGCTGATCGCCGAGCTCAAGGATCGCGTGACCATCCTCATCGTCACCCACAACATGCAGCAGGCGGCGCGGGTGTCGGACTTCACCGCCTACATGTACCTCGGCGAGTTGATCGAGTTCGGCTGGACCGACGACATCTTCATCAAGCCGAACAACCCGCAGACCGAGGCCTACATCACCGGCCGCTTCGGCTAAGGAGATTGCAATGACCGAACACCTTTCCCGCCAGTTCGACTCCGACCTGGAGGCCATCCGCTCGCGCGTGCTGCAGATGGGCGGCCTGGTCGAGTCGCAGATCCTTGCCGCCATCGAATGCCTCGCCACCGGCAACGTCGAGCTGATGCTGCGGGTGAGCGAGAACGACCGCCGCGTGAACAGCTGCGAGATCGAGATCGACGACGCCTGCGCCCACGTTGTCGCCCGCCGCCAGCCGGCGGCGAGCGACCTGCGCCTAGTCATGGCGGTGAGCAAGATCGTCACCGACCTCGAGCGCACCGGCGACGAGGCGGAGAAGATCGCCCGCATGTCGCGCCAGATCCACGAGCGCGGCCGCCTGCAGATCCCGCGCGCGGCCGACGTGCGCCACGCCGGCGAGCTGGCGGTGGCCATGCTGCGCCGCGTGCTCGACGCCCTGGCGCGGCTCGACGCCCCTGAAGCCGAGCGCATCATCGCCGAGGACGCCACCATCGACGATGCCTTTCGCGGCATCGTGCGCCAGCTCGTCACCTACATGATGGAAGACCCGCGCACCATCTCGACGGCGCTCGACATCGTCTGGATCGCCAAGGCCATCGAGCGCATCGGCGACCACGCCAAGAACGTCGCCGAGCAGATCATCTACATCGTGCACGGCACCGACGTGCGCCACACCGCGCGCGAGGCCAGTCGTAACGGACAGGGCGAGCCGGATGGGGCAGAATAGAAACGATTTTCTCCCTCTCCCGCTGGCGGGAGAGGGTTGGGGAGAGGGTGGCCGGCCGCTTGCCCCTTGTATGTTCGGTTTTTCAAGTATATGAAAATGATCTTCGGCCTGTGGAGCTTGTGGGCAAAGGGGCGTGCGGTGGGAAACGCGCAGCGTTTTCCACGGCAAGCGCCCCGGTTCGCCGCAGGCGAATTGTCCACAAATCCACAGACCTTCGGTTTCGGTGCGGCAGCTCGTCCGGCCCTGGGGACGCCAAGCCCGTGGGAGAGCAAAGAGCGTCGCGCCGATTTCTCACTGACAACCCGAACGGTTGCTTGGGCCAATGAGCCCGCATTTTTGCAAGGATGGGTATGAGCGAGAACACAATGGAGCGGTTCGTTGGCATCGATGTTTCCAAGGACAGCCTCGACGTTTGCCTCGATCCGGGCGGGCAGTGCCTGCGGGTCGCTTACGACGAGGCGGGCATTACCGAAGTCCTCGGGCAGTTGAAGGCATTCGGTTCTGCCTTGATCGTCATGGAGGCCACCGGTGGCCTGGAGTTGCGCCTGGCCAGCGAGTTGGCCGGCCAGGGCTTGCCCTTGGCCATCATCAATCCGCGCCAAGCGCGCGACTTCGCCAAAGCCACCGGGCAGCTGGCCAAGACCGACGCGGTCGATGCCGCGGTGCTGGCCGCCTTTGCCCGCGCCATCCGGCCGCAGGCGCGCCCGCTCAAGGAAGCCTTCGTGCGCGAACTCGATGAGTTGCTCACTCGGCGCCGTCAGTTGGTCGACATACGGGTTCAAGAGTCGCTCCGGCTGGGCTCGGCCTCGAAGGTGCAGAAGAAGAGCCTCGCGGCGCACATCGCCTGGCTCGACAAGCGCATCGCCGATCTGGACGACGATCTGCGCGGCCGGCTGCGCGCCTCTGCGGTTTGGCGTGCCAAGGACGATCTGCTGCGCGGGATTCCCGGGGTGGGCGCAGTCACCAGCCTGACCATGCTGGCCAAGTGTCCGGAACTGGGCACGCTCAATCGGCGCGAGATCGCCAAGCTGGTGGGTGTGGCGCCCTTGGCCAACGACAGCGGCAAACACCGTGGCAAACGCTTCATCTTTGGCGGACGTGCCGATGTGCGCTGTGTCTTGTACATGTCGACCGTATCGGCTATCCGCCACAATCCGGTCATCAAGGCCTTTGCCGAACGCCTTGTCCAGGCCAGCAAACCGGCCAAGGTCGTCATCGTCGCCTGCATGCGTAAGCTACTTACCATCATGAATACCATGATCAGAAACAATGCCCCCTGGAACCCGAAAATCGCTTGACGCGAAACACGGTTGCTCCCCCATCGAGGGGGAGGGAGTGGTGGCTACGATTCCCATCCGTACTCCGATCTGGCTTTCTCAAACGAAATGACCCCATTTCTGATCTCTTCCGAC
>JABWBN010000064.1 GCA_013360485.1 Burkholderiaceae bacterium
CGCGGGTGGCCTACCTCCAGGTGGACGCGGCCAACGCGCCCGCGCGTGCCGTGTATCGCCGACTGGGCTTCGCCGACGGCTACGGCTATCACTACCGCAGCCCGCTGGCCGACGCGAGTTGATCTCCGCGCCGGTGCCGCGCCAGGCACGCCGGCGCACTGCAGCGGCCATCCGAAAGCCGGGCCGCCTCCTACAACCCCAGTCCTTCGTCCAGACCCAGGTGCACGTTCATCGCCTGCACGGCGGCGCCGCTGGCACCCTTGCCCAGGTTGTCCAGTCGCGCCACCAGCAGCGACTGGCCCTCGCCGGGGAAGACGAAGAGGTCGCAGCGATTGGTGTCGTTGCAGGCCTGCACATCGAGGAATCCGTCGTCGATCGTCGCAGGGTCGCCCAGCGGCATCACGTTCACCCACCGTTCCCCGGCGTAGCGCTGGTGCAGGGCTTGGTGCAGGGCCGCGCTGTCGGTACCGGCGGCAAGATGCGCATGATGCAAGGGCACACTTACGACCAATCCCTTGTAAAAGCTGGCAACGATCGGCATGAAGACCGGGCGCGCCTGCAGCCCGGTGTGCGCCATCATCTCCGGCAGGTGTTTGTGGGCGAGCGTCAGCGCATAGGGTCGCGGCGCCTGCAGCCGCGGATCGTCGCCGGCCTGGTACTGCTCGATCATCTTCTTGCCGCCGCCGGAGTAGCCGGTGATCGACGTGGCCGACAGCGCGGCCCGTGCCGGCACGAGCCCGGCATCGACCAGCGGCCGCAGCAGCAGGATGAAGGCGCTGGCATGGCAGCCGGGGTTGGCGATGCGCTTGGACGCCCGGATGCGTGCGCGCTGGTCCGGCGCCAGCTCGGGCAGCCCGAACACCCAACCGGCGTCGGTGCGGTGGGCGGTGCTGGCGTCGATCAGGCAGGTGCGGGGGTTGTCCACCAGCGCCGCAGCCTCGCGCGCCGCAGCGTCGGGCAGGCACAAAAAAGCCACGTCCGCGGCGTTGAGCAAGCGCGCGCGTTCCGCGCTGTCCTTGCGGCGGTCGGCGTCGATGCGGAGCACCTCGATGTCGGAGCGCCGCGCCAGCATTTCATGGATGCGCAGACCGGTGGTACCTTCCTGGCCGTCGACGAACACGCGATAAGTCATGGCGATGTCCTGGAGTGCAGACTGATGGATCGGGGAAGCCCGGAGGATACGGCAACGGACATGTCAGCCGTGCGGGTGCTGCTGCTGCCGGGCTGGCTGGATTCCGGCCCCGGTCACTGGCAGACGCTGTGGGAGCAGCAGCGCGGCTGGGAGCGCGTGGTGCAGGCCGACTGGCTCTGGCCGCGGCGCGGCGACTGGATGGCGCGCCTGGACGAAGTCCTGCTTGAACCTGCGGCGGCTGGTGTGGCTCAGCGGCCGGTGCTGCTGGCGGCCCACAGCCTGGGCTGCCATCTGGTCGCCGCATGGGCGGCCCACAGCCGCCACACCGACCGGGTGCGCGCCGCGCTGCTGGTGGCCCCGCCCGACACCGAACGCGACGATGTGCCGCCGCAGTTGGCGGGCTGGCGCCCGACTGTGCGCCACCGGCTTCCGTTCCGCTCGCACGTCATCTACAGCGACGACGATCCATATGGCGCTGCGGACGTGGCGCGTGCGCTGGCAGCGCACTGGGGGTCGTCTGCCGAGAGCGCCGGCCCGTGCGGGCACATCAACGCCGAGTCTGGCCTGGGCTCGTGGCCCCTGGGAATGCAGCGCCTGGCCGAACTGGGGCAAACCTGATGCGCGCGCGCCGCAGGGCGGAGGGTAGCCCAATGAGCGTGCCGGGCCGCTCCCAAGCGCGAATCCTGCAGCCCGCAAGGCGTCGGGTCGTCCAGTGAACCCGCGTGCCGTGGCGGTGCTGATCGGCGCCGGCGCGATGACGCTGGGCTGGCTCATCGACTCCGTCTTGCGCGCCAACGGTCGCCTGGCCGCGGCTGTGATGCTGGCCGCTCTGGTGCTTGCGATGTTTCCGCGTCGCCTGACGGCCGTGCTTCTGGCGATGCGCGAAGTCCTGCGACACTGGATGTGGGCCGACGTGCAGGGTCGCCATCATGCGTTCGGCGGGATCGCCCTGCACATCGAAGACGACGGCCGCCATTGCTGGATCGCAGGCGATGACGTGCAGCGCGTCCTGCGCACCCGCGACCGCGACGATGTGCTGGCGGCACGCCATGCCGGCTGCTGGCGCCGCGACGAGCAGCGGCGGTTGATGCTGCGCGTGGACGCGGTGGTGGAGGCACTGGCTGCCCGGGCCGGGCGCACCGATCCCACGGTGCAGCGCTTCCGGCGCTACCTCGAACGCGACGTGCTGTACCCGGCCGCCCGGCGGCGGGCGGCTCGGTGACAATCGCCGTCCATGGTGACGAAGAAACCCAAGGGCCTGGGCATGGGCCTGGAAGCACTGCTCGGCCCCAAGGTCAGCGAGACCGTCGCCGCCGAGCCCGACCGGCCGCGCACGCTGGCGCTGTCCCAGCTGCGTCCCGGCAAGTACCAGCCGCGCACCCGCATGGACGAGGGGTCGCTCTACGAACTGGCCGAGAGCATCCGCAGCCAGGGCATCATGCAGCCGATCCTGGTGCGTCCGGTCGGGGCTTCGGGCTACGAGATCATCGCCGGCGAGCGGCGTTTCCGCGCCGCACGCCTGGCCGGTCTGGACGAGGTGCCGGTGCTCGTCAAGGAGGTGCCCGACGAAGCAGCGGCAGTGATGGCGCTGATCGAGAACATCCAGCGCGAGAACCTCAATCCGCTCGAAGAGGCACAGGGCCTGCAGCGCCTGGTCACCGAGTTCAAGCTCACCCATGAACAGGCGGCCCAGGCGGTCGGCCGTTCCCGCAGTGCCGCCACCAACTTGCTGCGCCTGCTCAACCTCACGCCACCGGTGCAGCAGATGCTGATGGCCGGCGATCTTGACATGGGCCACGCGCGAGCCCTGCTGGCGCTGGAGTCTGCGCCGCAGATCCTCGCGGCCAACGAGATCGCGGCACGCAAGCTGTCGGTGCGCGAGGCCGAGAAGCTGGTCACGCGCACGCAAGGGGCCGCCGGGCGCCAGACTCCGCTGCTGCGCGTCAAGCAGGACAAGCCGCGCGACATCGTGCGGCTCGAGGAGCAGCTGGCCGACCTGCTCACCGCGCAGGTCGAGATCCGCATCCACCGCAAGACGCGTCGCGGCGAACAGGGCGAAGTGGCCATATCCTTCGGCTCGCTCGACGAGCTCAACGGCTTGCTCGATCGCCTGGGCGTGAGCGAGCGCTAGGCCGCCGGCCGCGCATGGCGCGCCGGCCCCCACCGTTGCAGTTTGCACGCGCGAGGCGTCGGCGTGGCCCGCGCCATGTGTCCTTCGGCCTATGCATCGGCCACGTTTGGGCGCATCATCGAATCGCCGCAGCGCCGATGCGGGGCTGTCGCGACGGTCATGTCAGCCACAACGCCATCAATGGCGTTGACGCTTGTATAGGATGGAATTGCGCCGTGAAGCCCGTGCTTCTCGGACTCTTGAACAACGACGGTTTGATCCAAGCTGGAACTGCCACACACCATTTGCGAACCAAGCCAGTGACCGGAAAGCTCTGATGGAGCCCGGGTCCGTACAGCCGGGACTCCATCAGAACTTCCCGCAACGCCCGCCAGGCCCTTCGGCCGAGGCGGCGGTGCGATCCGCCAGAAGGAGGTCCGCATGGACGTGATCAGCAGTTTCGCCGCACGCTACGAGCGCACCCGCGAGGAAGAGCTCACGCTCGAAGAGTACCTCGCCGAGTGCAAGCGCAACCCGCTGGCATATGCCACCGCAGCCGAGCGCATGCTCAAGGCCATCGGCGAGCCGCAGATGATCGACACGCGCAACGATCCGCGGCTGTCGCGCATCTTCGCCAACAAGGTCATCAAGATCTATCCGGCGTTCGCCGAGTTCTACGGCATGGAGGACTCGATCGAGCAGGTCGTGTCCTACTTCCGCCACGCCGCCCAGGGCCTGGAAGAAAAGAAGCAGGTGATCTACCTGCTCGGGCCGGTGGGCGGCGGCAAGAGCTCCATCGCCGAGCGCCTGAAGCAACTGATGCAGGAGGTGCCGTTCTACGCCATCAAGGGCTCGCCGGTGAACGAGTCGCCGCTGGGCCTGTTCGATGTCGACGAGGATGGTCCCATCCTCGAGAAGGAATACGGCATACCGCAGCGCTACCTCAACCGCATCATGAGCCCGTGGGCCGTGAAGCGGCTCGAGGAGTTCGGCGGCGACATCCGTCAGTTCCGCGTCGTCAAGCGCCATCCTTCGGTGCTCAAGCAGATCGCGGTGTGCAAGACGGAACCGGGCGACGAGAACAACCAGGACATCAGCTCGCTGGTCGGCAAGGTCGACATCCGCAAGCTCGAAACCTACGCGCAGGACGACCCCGACGCGTACAGCTACTCCGGTGGCCTGTGCCTGGCCAACCAGGGCCTGCTCGAATTCGTGGAGATGTTCAAGGCGCCGATCAAGGTGCTGCACCCGCTGCTCACCGCCACGCAGGAAGGCAACTTCAAGGGCACGGAAGGGTTCGGCGCCATCCCCTTCGACGGCATCATCCTCGCCCACTCCAATGAGAGCGAGTGGAAGACCTTCCGCAACAACAAGAACAACGAGGCCTTCCTCGACCGCGTCTACATCGTCAAGGTGCCGTACTGCCTGCGGGTTTCGGAAGAGATCAAGATCTACGAGAAGCTGATCCGCGGCTCGTCGCTGGCCGAGGCCAAGTGCGCCCCGGGCACGCTGAAGATGATGAGCCAGTTCGCCATCCTCACGCGGCTCAAGGAACCCGAGAACTCGAGCCTGTTCTCGAAGATGCAGGTCTACGACGGCGAGAACCTCAAGGACACCGACCCGCGCGCCAAGAGCTACCAGGAGTACCGCGACTACGCCGGCGTCGACGAAGGCATGAGCGGCATCTCCACGCGCTTTGCCTACAAGATCCTGTCCAAGGTGTTCAACTTCGACAGCCAGGAAGTCGCGGCCAACCCGGTGCACCTGATGTACGTGCTGGAGCAGCAGATCGAGCGCGAGCAGTTCCCGCAGGAGCTCGAGCAGAAGTACGTCGGCTTCATCAAGGAACAGCTGGCACCTCGCTATGCCGAGTTCATCGGCAAGGAGATCCAGACGGCCTACCTCGAAAGCTACTCGGAGTACGGCCAGAACATCTTCGACCGCTACGTCACCTACGCCGACTACTGGATCCAGGACCACGAGTACCGCGACACCGACACCGGCGAGGTGTTCGACCGCGGTGCACTGAACGCCGAGCTCGAGAAGATCGAGAAGCCCGCGGGCATCGCCAACCCCAAGGACTTCCGCAACGAGATCGTCAACTTCGTGCTGCGCGCCCGCGCCAGCAACCAGGGCAAGAACCCCAACTGGACCAGCTACGAGAAGCTGCGCACGGTGATCGAGAAGAAGATGTTCTCCAACACCGAGGAACTGCTGCCGGTCATCAGCTTCAACGCCAAGGCCAGTGCCGACGAGGCCAAGAAGCACGAGGACTTCGTCACCCGCATGGTCGCCAAGGGCTACACGCCCAAGCAGGTGCGCCTGCTGTGCGAGTGGTACCTGCGCGTGAGGAAGAGCAGCTGAGCCACGCCTGAGCAGGAGGGGACGCGCGTGCTTCAATCGATCATCGACCGGCGGCTGGCGGGCAAGAACAAGTCCATCGGCAACCGCGAGCGCTTCATGCGCCGCTACAAGGATCAGATCCGCGAGGCGGTCAAGCGCGCGGTCGATGGCCGCGGCATCCGCGACCTCGAGCGCGGCGAGGAGGTGCGCATCCCGAAGAAGGACCTCTCGCAGCCGGTGTTCCACCATGGCCAGGGCGGCACCCGCGAGATGGTGCATCCGGGCAACAAGGAATACGTGCGCGGCGACCGCATCGAACGCCCCAAGGGCGGGCAGGGCGGGGGATCCGGCAAGGGCCAGGCCAGCGACTCGGGCGAAGGCGAGGACGACTTCACCTTCGCGTTGAGCAAGGAAGAGTTCATGCAGGTCTTCTTCGAGGACCTGGCGCTGCCGCACCTGGTGCGCACGCAACTGGCTGAAACCCCCGAATGGCGCAGCCACCGCGCCGGCTACACCAGCGACGGCACGCCCACCAACCTGCATGTGGTGCGCTCGATGCGCGGCGCGATCGGCCGGCGACTGGCCATCGGTGCGGGCTCGCGGCGCGAGCTGCGCGAAATGGAGCAGCGCCTGGTCGAGCTGCAGGCCGCCGCCGCCGCTGGCGATGCCGCCGCCCGGGCGCAGATCCCGCCGCTGGAGCAGGAGATCGCCGAACTGAAGGCGCGGCTCGAGCGCATCCCATACCTCGACCCGATCGACCTGCGGTTTCGCAACCGGGTGCGTGTGCCGGTGCCCACCAGCAAGGCCGTGATGTTCTGCCTGATGGATGTCTCGGGCTCGATGGACGAGGGCCGCAAGGAGCTATCCAAGCGCTTCTTCATCCTGCTGTACCTGTTTCTCACCCGGCATTACGAGAAGATCGACATCGTCTTCATCCGTCACCACACCCAGGCCCAGGAGGTGGACGAGGAGAACTTCTTCCATGCCCGCGAGACTGGCGGCACGGTGGTGAGCAGCGCGCTGGTGCTGATGGAGGAGATCATCCGCGCACGCTACAACCCGGCCGAGTGGAACATCTACGGCGCGCAGGCCAGCGACGGCGACAACTGGCACCACGACTCCGGCCGCTGCCGCGAGATCCTCAACGACAAGCTGCTGCCGCTGTGCCGCTACTTCGCCTACGTGCAGGTGGCCGAGGAAGAGCAGAACCTCTGGGAAGAATACACGCAGCTGGCCAGCACGCATGAGCACTTCGCGATGCGCAAGGCGGTCGAGGCCTCGCAGATCTACCCGGTCTTCCGCGACCTGTTCAAGAAGGAGCAGGCGGCGGCCTGACCCGCAAGGGGCGCGGCCGATCGCCGTCACCACCATGAGCGATCCCGGCTACGAACGTCGCCGCGTGCACGACCCCGCACGCATCCCGCACGACGGCGACCGCCGCGCCGGCGCCCGCCGGCCGCTGCAGCCTCTGGCCGCATCCGCGCGGCCCTCGGAGCCGCTGCCCGGGCCCAGCGACTGGTCGTTCGAGCTGATCGAGCGCTACCACGAGGTCATCCGCCACACGGCCGAGCGCTACGGCCTGGACACCTACCCCAACCAGCTCGAGATCATCACCGCCGAGCAGATGATGGATGCCTACGCCAGCGTGGGCATGCCGGTGAACTACCGGCACTGGAGCTATGGCAAGGAGTTCATCTCCACCGAAAAGAGCTACAAGCGCGGCCACATGGGGCTGGCCTACGAGATCGTCATCAACAGCAATCCCTGCATCAGCTACCTGATGGAGGAGAACACGATGGCGATGCAGGCGCTGGTGATCGCCCACGCCGCCTACGGCCACAACAGCTTCTTCAAGGGCAACTACCTGTTCCGCATGTGGACGGACGCCTCGTCCATCATCGACTATCTGGTCTATGCCAAGAACTACGTGGCCGAATGCGAGGAGCGCCACGGACTGGACACCGTGGAGATGTTCCTCGATTCATGCCACGCCCTGGCCAACCACGGGGTGGACCGCTACCGCCGCCCGCAGCGCAAGTCGCTGGCCCAGGAGCTGGCCGACCGCAAGGACCGCGAGGCCTATGCGCAGCAGCAGGTCAACGACATCTGGCGCACCTTGCCGCGGCGCGCCGACCGCGACGAAGAACCGCGTGAGGCCCGGCGCTTCCCCGACGAGCCGCAGGAGAACATCCTGTATTTCGTCGAGAAGAACGCGCCGCTGCTCGAACCCTGGCAGCGCGAGATCGTGCGCATCGTGCGCAAGGTGTCGCAGTACTTCTATCCGCAGCGGCAGACGCAGGTGATGAACGAAGGCTGGGCCACGTTCTGGCACCACCGACTGCTCAACCAGATGTATGACGACGGCTGGCTCACCGACGGTGTGATGATCGAGTGGCTGAAGTCCCACACCAACGTGGTCTACCAGCCCGGCGTGGGCCAGCGCGGCTATTCGGGCCTGAACCCCTACGCGCTGGGCTTCGCGATGTACACGGATCTCAAGCGCATCTGCGAGCAGCCCACTGACGAAGACCGCCAGTGGTTCCCCGACATCGCCGGCTCGCCGTGGCTGGCCACGCTGGACCAGGCCATGCGCAACTACAAGGACGAGAGCTTCGTCGGCCAGTTCCTCAGCCCCAAGCTGATGCGCGACTTCCGCCTGTTCGCCATCACCGACGACGAGAAGGAAAGCGAGCTCGAGGTCAGTGCCATCCACGACGACGCCGGCTACCGGCGGGTGCGCGAGTCGCTGTCACGCCAGTACGACCTGGGATCGCGCGAGCCCAACATCCAGGTGTGGAACGTGAACCTGCGCGGCGACCGCTCGCTCACGCTGCGCCACTTCCAGCACAACGGCCGGCCGCTGGACGACGGTGCCCAGGAGGTGCTGCGCCACGTCGCCCGGCTGTGGGGCTTCGGCGTACACCTGGAAAGCGTCAACGCCCAGGGCGATGTGACCCGTCGCTGGACGGTGGGCGCGCCGGCGGTATGAAGCGATCTGGATCGGTGTCCGGGGGCTCTGAGCCGACGCCGCGATAATCGGGACGTCGCCCGCGGCTCCATTGCGCCGCCGGTTCGGATCCGATGAAAGGGGGCATCGATGGTAAGGGCGATTGCGCTCGCCGCGGCGCTGGCCGCGTTCTGGCTGGATGTCGGGGCGGCAGTTCGGGTGGTACACGAAGGCAACGACATCACGATCGAGAACGATCGTCTGCGAGTCGTCCTGGCCGCTGACTACGGGTCGTTCCGCTCGGTGTTCAACCGCGCCACCGGTGTCGACCTCATCCGGCAGGACACGAGCGGCTACCGCGCGCTGTGGGGCATGCAGGTCGCGGCTTCGGGAACGACGATGGCGCAGTGGATCGACAACCGCAGCAGCCGGCCGGTGATCAGCGTATCCAACGCTGCGCGCGAGTCGAGCCTGACGCTCACCTGGAGTGGGTTGGGCGCTGCTGACCGGCCACACGCCCGGGTCACCGTGCGCGTGACGGTTCGCGAGGGCGATCCGCTCGCGATGTGGGGTTTCCGGGCCGAGGGGCTGGGGGGCCTGGCCGTAACAGACCTCACTTTTCCGTTGATCGGCGGCGTCGGGGCGCTCGGCGACGGGGCGGACGATGCGCTGCTGCTGCCCGAGCAGGACGGGCGACTCGTAACGGACCCGGTCGGGCGGCGCTACGGTTACGCCCGGCTGTACCCGTCGTCGTTCATGGCGATGCAGTTCATCGCGTTCTACGACAACCGCGCAGGCTTCTATCTCGCCGCGCACGACACTGCCGGCCACACCAAGACTCTGAACTGGTACTCGCCGCCCGAGTCGCCATTAACGTCGACGATTCAGGCTATCGCCAAGCTGCCGCAGGGGCCGGTGAACGAACTCGTGCTGCCCTACGAGTTGGCGCTGGGCACCTTCGAAGGCGACTGGACGATCGCCGCTGATCTCTACAAGTCCTGGGCGCTCCAGCAGCCCTGGGCGATCGAGGCCCGCGCCAAGACGCTTCCTGCGTGGTTCGCTGCAACGCCGTATGGCCGTACGCTGTGCCTCCACGAGTGTGGTCACCCGAGTCACGAGCTCAGCTATGCCACGTTCATGGAGGAAATGGCGCGCAACGCGTCGGTATTCGGTGGCCCGTCGATCGCGCGGATCTGGGGTTGGGAGAAGATGGGATCGTGGTATTACGGCGACTACTTCCCGCCGTACGGTGGTTGGGCGGCGTTCGATGCCGCAATCGGCGGCGCGCACGCGCGCGGTGACCGCTTCTCGGTCCTGATCAGTGGCAATTACCTCGACCAAGCGACGCCGGCCTGGCAGTCGGGCGCCGGCGAGGCCGGGGTGATGCACGGGCGCGACGGCTTGCCGCTGGGCGAAACCATTCAGCTTGGCGACCGCACGCATCGCTGGCTGTGGATGAGTCCGGCGACGACGTATTGGCGCAACCACATGACGACGACGATCGAGACGCTGGCTGCGCATCGCGTCGACAACGTCCAGATCGACAACTGGCCGTTCGCGGAGTTTGTCGGCGACTACACCTCCGGCCGCCCCCAGGGCGTCGGCGGCAACTGGCAGTGGCAAGCGTGGCAGTCGCTGCTGCCCGAGTTGCGCCGGCGCGGCCGGGCGATCTACCCCGAGCTGACGCTGTCGAGCGAGCAGGTCGCCGAACTCGCCGTGCCCTGGCTCGACTATTACCAGAACCGCGAAGTTGGTGCCGAGACGATGGGGTATGCACAAGGGGGTACCGTCGTGCCGCTGTTCGGCTACGTCTACAAGCCGCTGATCCAGGCCCAGACGGACCTGTATGCGGCGCTCGATGCCGGGCAGCCGCAGAGCTATCACTGGCTGGCGCTGGCGCGCGGACTGACCTGGGGCCAGACCGTGCAATGGGGCGGGTCGTTTCCGTGGCTCGCGGACGCGTCGCTGTCGCGCCCCTTGCTCGACACCTACATCGAGATCGGCCGGGTGCGGCAGGCGTGGGCGCGGTTTCTCGTCGACGGCAGCATGTTGCCGCCGCCGCGCGTGGAAGGCCCGACGACGCCGGTCGTCCTGACCACGGGGGACGGCGGCTCGGTGCTCAACACGTCCGGCACTGCGTCGTCGGTCCAGACCGGCGCCTGGCGCGCGCCTTCGGGCGAAACCGGGATTGTATTGATGAACATCGCGCCCACCGCCGTGTCGTTCACGCTGCCGATCGACTTCGACAGGCTGCGGCTGCCGGCCGGGGTCGACCACACGGTGTCGATTGACAGCGGCGGTCGTTCGACGTTGCTTGGGCACACGTCGACGGGCGAGCGCTATAGCCTTTCTCTGCAGCCGCGGCAAGTCGCCGTCGTAGTGATCGGCTCGGCCGCCGCGCCTACCGAGTGCCTGCTGAACTGGGCCGAGCGTACTTATCCCGAGCTCTTCAAGCCGGTCGGCGCGACGACACGGGCGTCGGCGCCGTACCTCTACCGACACTACCTACAGACCGAGTCCTACGTCGGCACCGGCAACGGGCACCTGTTCTACCTCGGTCCGGCGTCAGCAAACCAGCTCCTCGACGTCGGGGAGGTTGAACCCTGGATGAGCCGCGCCAACTGTCGGTGATCCTGCCTGGCGCTCAGGTTGCAGCGAGCACGCGGTAGTGGCCCCTGCGCTTGGCCAAGCGAAGCTCGTCGTCGGCGCGCTTGAGCAGGGGCTGGAACGACGCAGCGACGAACGTCGCGTCTGCGACGCCAGCCGAAGAGCTCTGCCAGCCTTGGCGGTTGCACCCTCGAGCGCATGCTCGGCCTGCTCTTCGACGAAGGGCTTGCGATCGACTTCGGGGGATCGTTCGATGGGGTCGCGATCAAGGGCACTGTCGCCCGCCGTCAGTGCAGCGATGGCCGTGGTCTCGTAGTGTGGCGCCAGCGTGTCGCGGCCGTTCGGGCCGGCCGGCAGGGGGTACACGCGCCAAATGCCGCTCTGGGCGTCCGCAGGCTGGCCCGGGTCGGGGATGGCGATGAGGCGGTTGGCCCACCGCACGCTGGCCAGGCGCGGGTCACGGACCGAAGATCTTCCCTGGGTTCAGGATGTCGTGCGGGTCGAGCGCGCGCTTGATCGTGCGCATCATCTGCACCGTGCCCGCGCCGGCCTCGTCGAGCAGGAAGCCCTGCTTGTGCAGGCCCACCCCGTGCTCGCCGGTGCAGGTGCCTTCCAGCGACAGCGCATGGTGCACGAGCCGGTCGTTCAGCTGCTCGGCCAGCACGCGGTCGCCCGGGCGGGCGGGGTCGATCAGGTAGGCGATGTGGAAATTGCCGTCGCCCACGTGGCCGACGATGTAGTAGGGCAGCCCCGCATCCTCGGCGTCGGTCACCGCCTGGCCGATGCACTCGGCCAGGCGTGAGATGGGCACGCAGGTGTCGGTGGTCACGGTGCGGCAGCCCGGCTGCGTCTGCAAGGCCGCAAAGTACGCGTGGTGGCGGGCTGTCCACAGGCGGGTGCGCTCCTCCGGCGTGGTGGCCCATTCGAAGGCCTGGCCGCCGTGGCCGCGGGCGATGTCCTGCACCAGCTCGGCCTGTTCCTGCACCGACGCCGCGCTGCCGTGGAACTCCATCAGCAGCATGGGCGACTCCTGCAGGTTCAGCTTGTCGTGCCGGTTCACCGCGCGCACCGCATTGGCATCGAGCAGCTCGCAGCGCGCGATGGGCACGCCCATCTGGATCACCTCGATCGTGGTGGCCACCGCATCGGCCACGCTCGGAAAGCTGCACACCGCCGCTGAGACCGATTCGGGTTGCGGCACCAGCCGCAGCGTGATCTCGGTGATCACGCCCAGGGTGCCCTCGCTGCCCACCATCAACCGCGTGAGGTCGTAGCCGGCGCTGGACTTCTTGGCGCGCGTGCCGGTGCGGATCACCTCGCCAGCCGCCGTCACCACCTCCAGCGCCAGCACGTTGTCGCGCATGGTGCCGTAGCGCACGGCGTTGGTGCCACTGGCGCGCGTGGCCGCCATGCCGCCGATGGAGGCATCGGCGCCGGGGTCGATGGGAAAGAACAGGCCCGAGTGGCGGATCTCGTTGTTGAGCTGCATGCGGGTGACGCCGGGCTGCACGGTCACCGTCAGGTCTTCGGCATTCAGGCGCAGCACCTGGTTCATGCGCGACAGGTCGATGCTGATGCCGCCCTGCACGGCCAGCAGGTGCCCTTCGAGCGACGAGCCCACGCCATAGGGAATCACCGGCACCCGGTGGCGCGCGGCCAGCGCCACCGCCTCGGCCACCTCGGCCGTGCTTTCGGCAAACACCACGGCCTCGGGTGGCGGCACATCGAACGGCGACTCGTCGCGCCCGTGCTGTTCGCGCACCACCAGCGCCGTGCTGCACCGGTCGCCGAAGCGCTCCTTCAACTCGGCCAGCATCCCCGGCGGCACCGGGCGAGGGGTGTGGACAGGCAGCGCAACAAGCTCGGGCGTGGACATCGGGAACCTCCAGGGCAACGATTTTGCGGCAGCCGGGCATGGCGTGCAGCGTATGTGCCGCACTGCGGCGCGGCGGGCGTGGGTTTGCCCGGGTCGACCCCGACACACAGGGGCGCTACGGTGGCGGCAGAACAACGTGCGGACGCGGTGGCGCCGGGTGGCGCCGCTGCGGCACGACACAGCAGGGAGGAACGCTTGGCACAGACCGAACGGCTGTATCACATCAAGCGCTGGCTCGACGCCGGCCGCTGCCTGCAGCGCGACTGGCTGCTGACCGAACTGGGCGTGTCGCGCGCCACCCTCACGCGCGACCTCGCACTGCTGCGCGACCGCATGCAGGCCCCCATCGTCTTCGATGCCGAGCGCGGCGGCTGGCGGCTCGACGTCACGCAGTCAGGTACGGCTGACGCGGGCGAGCTGCCTGGACTGTGGTTCAACGCCGAGGAAGTGGCGGCGTTGCTGACGATGCAGCGGATGCTCGAACAGCTCGACGCCGGCGGCCTGCTGGCCCCGCACATCGAGCCGCTGCGCCAGCGTCTGCAGACGATGATCGGCACCGGTCTGCGCGGCGAGGCCGCCCACATCTGTCGCATCCGCCTGAGCACGGTCGCCGCACGGCGGCTGCACCTGGCGCACTTCCAGGCCGTCGGCACCGCGTTGCTGCAACGGCGCCGACTGCGCATCGACTATCACGGCCGCGGCCGCGACGAGCGGCGCCAGCGCGACGTCTCGCCGCAGCGCCTGGTGCACTACCGGGACAACTGGTACCTGGATGCGTGGTGCCACTGGCGCAATGCCCTGCGCAGCTTCGCCGTGGACTCCATCACGTCCGTGCGCGTCCTGGACCAGCCTGCCAGTGACATCCCCGACGCGGAGCTGGACGCCGAACTCGGCGCCGGCTACGGCATCTTCGCCGGTGCCCAGGTGCAATGGGCCACGCTGCGCTTCAGCGCCGAGCGCGCGCGCTGGGTCGCTGCCGAGTCTTGGCACCCCGACCAGCACGGCCGCTGGGACCACGAAGGCCGCTGGCTGCTGAGCCTGCCCTACGCTGACCCGCGCGAACTCGTGATGGACATCCTGCAGTATGTGCCGGAGGTGGAGGTGATCGGACCGGCGGAGCTGGAGGAGGAGGTCAGGCGCAGGCTGAAGGCGGGGTTGGAGGGGCTGGGGGAGGGTGGATGAAAGAACAGTGTTTGCGACCGGCGCGGGCTCAGGCTGCGAGCCTGCTGTGGGTGACGATCAGGGTGAGGCGGTGACGACATGCAATCAGACTTGGCTGGCCTGGAAGCAATGGGGAAAGAGTGGCTTAGGGGTGCGCTGCGACTCGACGCATCGGTAGGTCCGTTCCCGTGGCAGCTCAAGCTACTTGGGCGCTTCTGCAAAGGCGACGCCGTTTCATCGCTCGATATTCCAACCGGCCTCGGGAAGACGGCCGTCATGAACGTCTGGCTTGTTGCTCGGTCGCTCGGAGCTGCTCTGCCCCGCCGGCTGGTCTACGTCGTCGATCGCCGCGCCGTTGTGGATCAGGCGACGAAGGAAGCCGAGTCGCTGCGTGACTGGGTAGATCGAGAGCATGCAGTCGCAGAAGCCCTCGGACTGGCTGGCCGGCCCCTGCCCATCTCGACGCTGCGAGGCCAGCACGTCGACAACCTCGCGTGGACCGAAGACCCGTCGTCGCCCGCGATCGTTGTTGGCACCGTCGACATGGTGGGCTCGCGCCTCCTCTTCTCGGGCTACGGCGTCTCGTCGAAGATGCGTCCTTACCACGCGGGTCTCCTCGGCGCGGACGCGCTCGTTGTTCTCGACGAGGCCCACTTGGTCCCTGCGTTCGAGGATCTCCTCAGACAGGTCGAGCGCGGAGCCGACTCGTTCGGCCCGAAAGAACCATCGCTGCGGGGGCTGGTTCCTGAGTTCAAGCTCTTGTCACTTTCGGCGACTGGACGCCAGACCGACGCCACGACACTGGTTCTCTCCGACGACGATCGAAGCAACCCGATTGTCAATAAGCGCCTGACCGCGAAGAAGGTGCTGAGCGTCGTAGATCTCGCCAACGTGGCAGAGGCCACCGCCACCCCAGACGACGGCAAGAATGCTGGCGACGCTGACGAGCCGACCAAGAAAACCAAGGCTCCCAAGCTCGCTGGCGTTCTCGCCAAGCAGGCATGGGAGGTGACGACGCAAGGCTCGGCACAGGTCCGGTGCCTCGTTTTCTGCAACGCGCGCCAGGACGCAACCGCTGTCGCTGCTGAACTGCGCAGCCTGGCGAAGTCGGCCAGCGCGAACGAGCCCAGCGGGCTTTGTCATCCGGGGCCTCGTGCCCCGGCCTCATTGAAGCTATTGGGGCAGTGATAGCACTTGGGTACCGGGCTGGGTCATCCGGGGCCTCGTGCCCCGGCCTCATTGAAGCGCTGCCGCTTCGCCGCGCAGCAGCTCGCGCAGTTGGTCATCCGGGGCCTCGTGCCCCGGCCTCATTGAAGCTGGAGACACCACATGATGGAAAGCTACTTTGTACCGCTGTCATCCGGGGCCTCGTGCCCCGGCCTCATTGAAGCTGCATATGTGCGGCCGAAAGTCAACAAGTGTTGATGGTCATCCGGGGCCTCGTGCCCCGGCCTCATTGAAGCCTCGCGCGGCCCGAGCTGATGCCAGGGAATCGGCGTGTCATCCGGGGCCTCGTGCCCCGGCCTCATTGAAGCACCGCCTCCATGTGGTGGCGTTCTGCTTCTGTTATGCGGGTCATCCGGGGCCTCGTGCCCCGGCCTCATTGAAGCGACGAACTCGCCGCCGAGGTGCGGCAAGAGAACGGGTCATCCGGGGCCTCGTGCCCCGGCCTCATTGAAGCGAGTCGTCCACGATCACGTTTGACATCGGCTTCGAGTCATCCGGGGCCTCGTGCCCCGGCCTCATTGAAGCTTCGATTGCTTCCTGTGCAGCGGCCTCCGCCATCTGGTCATCCGGGGCCTCGTGCCCCGGCCTCATTGAAGCACTTTCGTGCATACAGGCAGCGGCCCTCGGGTGGTGGTCATCCGGGGCCTCGTGCCCCGGCCTCATTGAAGCACCGGCAGCCTGTCCACTATCAACAGCAGCACCGGCGTCATCCGGGGCCTCGTGCCCCGGCCTCATTGAAGCACCGTGCTCCCCGACGCTCAATCGCCCGGCCAGCCCGTCATCCGGGGCCTCGTGCCCCGGCCTCATTGAAGCTTGCGCCCGAAGCTGATGATCGCGCGCCGCGTCGGGGTCATCCGGGGCCTCGTGCCCCGGCCTCATTGAAGCATATTGGCTGCCCATGGCTTGCCCCTGCTGGCCTGGTCATCCGGGGCCTCGTGCCCCCGGCCTCATTGAAGCATTGCGGCCACGGAAGACCTCGCTCGCATGGCCGAGTCATCCGGGGCCTCGTGCCCCGGCCTCATTGAAGCCGCCCCATCGTTGTTTGTTCATTCGTCGTGCCAGAGTCATCCGGGGCCTCGTGCCCCGGCCTCATTGAAGCGAGCGGCAGGCCAAGGTGCCACACTGGCGCGCCGTGTCATCCGGGGCCTCGTGCCCCGGCCTCATTGAAGCGGGAAGGGCGTCGGGGGTCCGCTGGTAGCGGTCGTACGTCATCCGGGGCCTCGTGCCCCGGCCTATTGATCCGGCACGATGAAGTCTTCACGCTGCGTACTTGACGATCGGATCTTGGAAGTAGGAGCGGACGCGGTGGCGATTGGCAGCGACGAATTGC
>JABWBN010000065.1 GCA_013360485.1 Burkholderiaceae bacterium
GGGGCCTGGGCTCCGGGTGCCGCCATGGAAAACGGCATCACCTGGGCCGGCAAGGGCGCATCGGCCCCGGGCGTGGGGGCTGGCGACGTCGGTGCGGATGACGGCTCCTGCACCGGCCTAACGGCGCAGCCGGTCAGCGCCAGGACGCCCAGACCGAGGCACGCGCGGCGACCGGGACTGCCTGGCGCCCCGGTTTGTTGCCCTGTGCTCCACCGCGGGTCGATCTGCCCAAATGGCCGTTGCCCGGGTGAAGACGGGCGCTGCGGCGGCGGGATGACGGACGGCTTCATCGGGCAGAGCGCGGATGCGGTCGAGGACTCGATCATGCCCGGATCGGGCGACAACCGTGCGACAGCGTCGCACGGCGATGTCCGTGTCTTCGGCCGGTCGTGCTCTGTGCTTGAGGCTCCCGGTGGGGCCACCCGTGCCAGAAAGCGCTCAGCGCTCGGTCTGGCTCTCGGCGCGGTAGACGGCGGCGCGCAGATCGGCAGCGAAGCCGGGGTCGCTGGCCTCGATGCTGCGCGCCCAGGCCAGAACCTCGGCGGTGGAGCGCGGGTCACGGCGCGAGCTGCGCTCGAGCTGCCAACGGTCGATGCGGCGCAGCAGCTGGATCAGGGCGGAGGCGGCATTGGCGAACCATCGCGAACCGCGGGAAGTGCCGTAGGTGGTGCTGCGGCCAAAGGTCATGGATGCGGTGGACATGGTGTGTTCCGATCGTCTGAACCGAACCCGGTTGGGTTCGTGTCGCAGTGCAGTATAGGGTTTTCACCGATCCCGTGTCGAGTGCATGCTCTAGCTGATGTCGTCTACCGGGCGTCCGCGTGAACAAGTGCGCGTTGCGTTGCGGATGTGCAGCGGGTGTCGAGGTTGGATTGACATGCGCAGGGCCCAGGCATCACACTGTCGTCGCGATGTCGCACGACGGGTACCCGCAGCCCGATTGCGATCTCGACGCCCGGCGCGACGCGCCGGTCCCACCGGCCCCGATGACCTGAGGAGGATCGCCATGATTGCATCGAACGCCATCCCCGGGTCGGGCCGCGCCTGCTGAGCCAGCCAGCGCTTCTGAAGTAGACGCACACGCAGCGGCCGTTTTGGCGGTCACTGCGGGGGTTGCCGGGCTGACAGCCTGATGGCGTCAGCGGCGCCGCGCCGACCTGCCCACCCCACACACGGCTCCCGCGTCACCCCTGGTGAGCGCGGTTACTGCGCCTGCGCGTCGCGCCTCGAATGCGGCGCGCGCCCGGCACCGCCCCGAAATGAACCCCAAAGACGTGATGAACTTCGACCAATTCGAAAGACTCCATGCGATCGGCCTGACTGCTGCACTGGCGCAGCAGGTCGCTGATCTCGAAACCGATCCCGACGCGCAGCCAATGCGGGTGCTGGAAGTGCACCGTGAGCACTTGCTGCTGCACGACGGTGCCGACGAACGGCGCGGCCGACCGACGCAGCGCCTGCTCGACCGACTGGCGGTCGACGACCAGGCGCTGGCCGTCGGCGACTGGGTGCTGGCCTGCCCGCAGCAGGCAGCACCTGACCGCGTGATCGAGCGGCTGATGCCAACCCGCCAGCTGTGCCGGCGTGTGAACGACGGCCGCGGCGCCACCCGCCGCCAGGTCCTGGTCAGCAACGTCGACCTGGCGCTGCTGGTGATGGGGCTGGACCAGGACTACAACTTGCGGCGACTCGAGCGCTACCTTGCGCTGGTGCGGCTGGCTGGCGTGGCGCCGGTGCTGTTGCTGACCAAGGCCGATACGGTGGAGCTGCCGCTGCTGGCACACCGCCTGGCATCGGCTCGCGAACTGATGCCCGCCGGCGCTCCGGTGCTGGCCGTCGATGGCCGCGACGCCAGCCTGTGCGACCGACTGTGGCCCTGGCTCGGCCGCGGGCGCACGCTGGTGCTGCTCGGGTCCAGCGGCGCGGGCAAGAGCACGCTGACCAATACGCTGGCGCATGCCACGGGTGGTCGCAGCGATCCCCGTGTTTCGCCGTCCGGCGGTGCGCCCGAAGTCCCGGCGTGGCCGCCGCGCACGGATGCAGCCCCGCAGCGCACGCAGTCCGTACGGGCCGGCGACGACCGCGGCAGACACACCACGACGGTGCGCAGCCTGCACTTCACGCGGCCCGGGGCGTGCATCATCGACACACCGGGCTTGCGGGCATTGCGACTCGATGCCGGCGATCCGGCACAACTCGATGCCGTGTTCGATGACGTGGCGCGGCTTGCACCGCACTGCCGATTCCGCGATTGCCGGCACCAGGACGAGCCCGGTTGCGCCGTGCGCGAGGAACTGCCCCCGCAGCGGCTGTGCAACTACCAGAAGCTGCTGCGAGAAGCACGGCGCGACAGCATGACGGCGCTCGAGCGGCGCGAGCAGCTCGCCATCTGGAAGGCGCGCGGCCGGGCAGGGCATGCGCGCGCCAAGGCCAAGCGGGGCGAGCCCAATCAGGACCCATGATGGACACCGACCCTCCCCCTCATCCACGGGGCCGGTGCGGCCTCGATTCGAGACGTTCGACAAACGGTCGCACGGGAGCATCCGCGGCACGTCAATTTGGCGGATGAGCCCGACAGGAGCGTTCCGATGAGCAGATCAACTCGTACATGGCGGCTGGTGTCCGGATGCCTGGCTGCCCTCGTTCTTCAGGCGCCCATGACGGCGTCGCAGGCCGCGCCCGTGCAGTGGCTGGAGTCGGCCGGGGGCAATGGTCATTGGTACGACTACGTTCCGGCCATCAGCATCTTCGCGCCAGTCAGCCTGGAGGCGGCACGCAGTGCCGCAACCAGCAGCAGCCACATGGGTCAGGCCGGCTACCTGGCCAGCATCACCTCGGCGGCCGAGCAGTCGTTCATCCAGTCGTCGTTCGGCTTCATGGTGGGCTTCGGGGCGACGGGAACGGCGTGGCTTGGCGCCAGCGACGCCGATGTCGAAGGGCAATGGCGGTGGATGGATGGCCCGCAGGCCGGCGAGTTGGTCGGCTACACCGATTGGCTGGTGGGGCATCCGTTGGCAGGCCCGGGCTTCGAGGCCTACGACTACCTCGTGCTGCACATCAATGCCGTCGTTGCCGGGGAGCCGGCGAAGTTCGGCTGGGCGTCTTCACCCAGCGGCGGGGCATTCGGCTACGTGGTGGAGTACGGCGCCGGACGCACCGACGATGGCCCGCACGATGTGCCGGAGCCTGCGTCGGGTTCGCTTGCCGTCATCGCGCTGGCGGCTGCAGGAGTGGCTGCGCGGCGAACAGGTGGTCGTCGGCGGAGCGCGGGCCCGTTCAACTGACGACCGCGCACGTCGTGGCGGGCGCGAGTCGTCGTGCACAGGCAACGGCATCGGCCGGGGACATCGACTGCCCGTCCCGCCAGATCGCTTCGGCCATTTGCCGGCCCAGGCGCTGGCGACAACGGCGCCGCACGCGCACCACGTCGCGCCGGTCGCTGGCTCCCAACGGACCGAACTGATGACGCCATGAGGCGTCGGCGTACCCGAGCAAGCGCGCAGCGACGTCGGCGAGTTCCAACCGGTGGGCCAGGAGTGCCACGTTCCACAGCGCATACAGCACGCTCTCGGTCTCGAGCGTGTGCCACGCCAGCGTGAGCGACTCGATCGTCGACTCCATGGCCTCGGCCAGATGACCCAAGTCCTGCAGGGCACTGCCGCGTGCGTTGTACAGCGGGCCGAGCAGTTGCTCATCGCCGTTGGCACGCGCATCGGCGATGAGCGGTGCAATCACGGCCAGCGCGTCGGCCGGCCGGCCGGCGTAGATCAGCGTGATGGCCAGGTTGTGCTGAACGCCGCGGATGGCATGCGCGGGCGGTGGTTGAACCGTGCGCAGCAGTTCGAGGGCCTGCCTGTAGCCGGCTTCGGCTTGCGCCGGTTTCCCGTCGTGCTCGTTGGCGATCGTCGCCAGCTGGTTGACGGCTTCGGCCTCGGCCATCTTGTCACCGGCCACCTGTGCATGCCTCACGGCCTCGTGCAGCAGCAACCGCGCTTGATCGACGTTGCCATCAGCGCGTCGCCACACCTTGGCGACCTGCCATTGCGCCCGCGCACGCGCGCCAGCGTTGCTCGGCCAGCAGGCGGCTGCGCGGGCTGCGTGGTCTCTGGCGAGGCCACGCTCACCCACAGCCATGCCGAGCCAGGCCGCCAACGCATGTGCCTGCGCGCGCCGATCCCCATGTGATGCGCCTGCCGTGGCCAGGCCGTCTGCCTGCGGCAACGCGTCCAGCGCTCGGTCGAGCGCCCGAACTACCGCCGCAGGTGGGCTGCGCTCGGCCCACGCAGGGTGCAGCGCCAGCACCATGTCGATGAAGCCGGGCGCTGTGCGGGCGTCGAGCGGCTCGTTTGCGAGCCAGGTCAAGACGGGCCACAGAGGTGTCAGCCGTGACAGTGGCCAGGGTTGCGGCAACGCCTGCGCCCATTCCATCAATGCCTCGGGCCAACCCCTCAGCACGGGCATTGCCCGTGTTTCGCGAACGCGATCCCGCACGGGCTCGCGCAGGGCCCACCACGTTTCGACGCCATCGTCGATCAGCGGGTCGACCAGACTGGCCGCGGCCAGGTCGTCCAGCGCACGGCGTGCAGCGGCACCGCTGGCTGCAGCGCCGGTTCGCACCGCCAGGCGAGCAACCAGATCGCCCGCCAACGCCACCGGCGCCACGGCCAGCATGGCCAGCACCAAGACCGCCTCTGGCGGCAGCTGTGACAGGCTGTCGTCCACGACAGCCAGCAACGAAGCATGCCGGGGATCGTCACCAGCCCGCGGGCCGGATCGAGACAGCAGCGCCCAGCGATCACTGCCGGGTTGATTGAGCAGTTCGAGCAGCGCAGCCGGCGGCAGGCTGCGTACCCGCGAGGCGGCCAGCTCGATGGCCAGCGGCAGACCTTGCAGCCGGCGCACCACTGCAGCCACTGTGGGGCCGTTGCCGGCGTGGAGTTGGAAGTCCAGGCGGCTGGCGCAGGCCCGGTCGACGAACAAGCAAACCGCGGGATTGCTGCGCAGTTCAGGCCACGAAGCACCGGACGCGGGCAGTGACAGGGGCATCACCGGCCAGTCGTGTTCGCCCGGCAGCCCCGACGCTCGGCGCGATGTGAGCACCATGTGCAGCCCCGGCAGGCGTTCCAGCGCCTGTGACATCCACTGCAGCGCCGGGCCTTCCAGGGCGTCGGCGTTGTCCAGTACCAGCAGTGCGCGGTGCCCGGCCAATGCCTGCGTGCAACGCGCCAAGTCGTCCTGCGGGCCCGGTGGCGGCCGCAGCGCGAGCATGAGCCGGTCCTGCAACTCGGGGAGTTGGCGCACCTGCACGCATGGAACGAACCGCAGCGTGTCGAACGGCGCTGCCATTGCGGCCAGTGACTGCAGCAACTCCAGGGCAAGGCGGGTCTTGCCGATGCCGCCCGGACCCCGTAGCGTGACCAGGCGCTGGCAACTGACCAACTGCTCCAATCGTTGCAACGCTTGGCCGTCGCCGTGCCACAGACCCGCGGGCTTGGGCAACGCCAGTGCCGGGTCGCCGTGAGGAGTCGGTGGCGCGCGTTCGCCCAGGGCAGGTGGATCGATCAGCACAGGCTCGCCGAGCTCGGTGGCAGAGCGCCGCGCCGGATGCTGCGTGATGAGCCGGTCGGCCAGCGCCTGCAGGCGCAGCCGCTCTTCGGCAACCCATTCGTCCTGGTAACCGGGCAGCAGCTCTCCGGCGTACAAGCGCCGCGCCTCGGCGGCGTCGCCATCGGCGCACGCCCGCTCGAAGGGCCATACGTCGCAGGTCAGCGTTCCCGGAACCAGTCGCAGGACGCGCCGATCGGCGGCGATCAGTGGTTCGGCGGCCGCCAGCCCGCTGCCACGCTCCAGTACGGCACGCAAGGTGCTCAATGTTTGTCGCAGGCGGGCCAGGCCGGTGCCGAGATCCGCCTGGGGCCACAACAAGGCGGCCAGCTCTTCGCGGCCATGGTCGCGGCCCGGTCGCAGCGCCAGCCGGGCCAGCAGCAGCACCGCCGCGCGGCTGTGCAGTCGGGACCGTCGCTGCTGGCCATCGTCGATCTCGAATCCCCCGAGCAGACGCAGGCGCCATCGCGCAGCAGGGGTCGGCATAGGCGTGGCATCCATGGCGGGCGCGCACATGATGGCACAGCGCGATGACGCGACCGGGGCGCAGCGGCACGCCGCCCCAGCGCGGCCGCCGATCGGGTGCTCGTCAGTACGCCAGCCCCATGGCCTCGCGCACGTCCTTCATGGTCTGGCGAGCCACGGTGCGGGCGCGCTCGGTACCCATTTCGACAATCCAGTGCACCTGCTTGGGGTTGGCCAGGTAGGCCTCGGCGCGTTCGCGCCAGGGCTGCTGCTCCCTCAAGATGGCATCGATCACCGGTTGCTTGCACTCCAGGCAACCGATGCCAGCGGTGGTGCAGCCCTTCCACACCCATTCCTTGGTGGCGGCGTCGCTGTAGACCTGATGAAACTGCCACACGGGGCACTTCTCGGGGTTGCCCGGATCCTCGCGCCGCACGCGGGCAGGGTCGGTGGGCATGCGGCGCACCTTGCGCTCGACCTCGGCCGGCTCCTCGCGCATGGCGATGGCGTTGCCGTAGCTCTTGCTCATCTTGGCGCCGTCCAGCCCTGGCAGCTTGGTCACTTCGGTGTGCAGCGCCTGGGGTTCGGGCAGCACGATGCGGCCGCTGCCCTTGAGGTGGCCCAGCAGCATTTCGATTTCCTCGGCGCTGAGCACCACGGCGGCCTTGCGCACGATGGCCTCGCCCTTGGCCAGCGCCTCGGCACTGCCGTCCTGGCCATACGCCTTGCGCTGCTTCTCGTAGTAACGGGTGTCGTCCTTGCCGAGCTTGGCCAGTGCCGCGGCCACCTGGGCATCGAAGCGGCTGCCGCGGCCATACAGGTGGTTGAAGCGGCGCGCCACCTCGCGCGTGAGTTCCACGTGCGAGGCCTGGTCTTCGCCGACGGGCACGAAAGCGGCCTTGTAGATCAGGATGTCGGCCGCCTGCAGCAGCGGGTAGCCGAGGAAGCCGTAGGTGGCCAGGTCGCGGTCCTTGAGTTTCTCGATTTGGTCTTTGTAGGTGGGCACGCGCTCAAGCCAGCCCAGCGGCGTGCCCATGGCCAGCAGCGTGAACAGCTCGGCGTGCTCGGGCAGGCGGCTCTGGATGAAGATGGTGGCCTTCTCGGGGTCGAGGCCGGCTGCGATCCAGTCGATCACCATGTCGTAGACATTGCGCTCGATGATCTCGGGATCCTCGTAGTGCGTGGTCAGCGCATGCCAGTCGGCCACGAAGTAGAAGCAGTCGTAGTCCTGCTGCAGGCGCACCCAGTTCTTGAGCGCGCCGTGGTAGTGGCCCAGATGCAGCGCCCCGGTGGGGCGCATGCCGGAAAGTACGCGCGGTCGCATGATCGAAGGCAGATGGTCGACGAACCGGCGATTCTCGCAGACACGTACACTCGGCGCCCGTCATGAAGCGCATCGTCATCCTGATTTCCGGCCGTGGCTCCAACATGGAAGCCATCGTGCAGCGCTGTGCGGCCGAGGGCTGGCCGGCAGCGGTCGTCGCTGTGATTTCCAACAGGCCCGACGCTGCTGGCTTGGCGTTCGCCAGTGCCCACGGCATCGCTGCAGCGGTCGTCGACCACCGCGCCTGGCGCGAGCGCGCAGCCTTCGACCAGGCGCTGGCACAGGCCATCGACGCCCATGAGCCCGACCTGGTGGTGCTTGCCGGCTTCATGCGCATCCTCGGCGCTGACTTCGTTCGCCGCTACGAAGGGCGACTGCTGAACATACATCCGTCGCTGCTGCCGGCCTTCCCGGGTTTGCACACCCATCGGCGGGCGCTGCAGGCCGGCTGCAAGCTGGCCGGGGCCACGGTGCACTTCGTCACGCCCGAACTCGACCACGGACCCATCGTGATGCAGTCGGTGGTACCGGTGCAGTCTGGCGACGACGAGCACGCGCTGGCCGCGCGCGTTCTGGCCACCGAGCACGTGATCTACCCGCAGTCGGTGCGCTGGTTCGTCGAAGGGCTGCTCGTGCTCGGCGATGGCCTGGTGCGGCAGCGCGAAGGAAGGCCGCAGCTGCTGGTGGCGGACGCCGCGCCGCCGGTCCACCGATAATCGGGGCGATGCACCCCAATGCCCTGCTGGACCTGGCCACCGAACTGCTGCGCAACGTCCTGAAGTTCGACGCACCGGCCGATTCGGTGGTGTCGTCGTTCTTTCGCTCCCACCGAGCGTTAGGTGCTCGCGAGCGCCATGCGCTGGCCGAGACCGTCTACCACGTGCTGCGGCGCCGCGCGATGCTTCAGCATCTGGCCCAGAGCGGCACCGGTGCACTGGAGCGTCGCCTGGCCATCCTGGGGTGGCAAGGCGGCGACGGGCTGCTGCGCGGTGCACTGGGGCCGCGTGAGCAGGACTGGCGGCGCCAGGTGGGGGCCATCGATCCGGCTGGCTTTTCCGAGAAGCTGCGGCACAACCTGCCTGAGTGGCTGGCTCATGCCCTGCGTACCGAACTGGGCGATGAGGAGTTCTGGGCGCTGGTCCGTGCCCTGGAGGTGCCGGCACCCCTGGATCTGCGCGTGAACACCCTGAAGGCCCGACGCGAGGATGCGCAGCGCAGCCTGCAGGAGGCGGGCATTGCCTGCGAGCCCACACCGTATTCGCCCTGGGGCCTGCGCGTTCCCGGCAAGCCGGCACTCAACCGGTTGCCGCTGTTCGAAGCGGGCGCGATCGAGGTGCAGGATGAGGGCAGCCAGTTGCTGGCGCTGCTGGTGCAGGCGCGGCGCGGGGAGATGGTGGTCGACTTCTGCGCCGGCGCCGGCGGCAAGACGCTCGCACTCGGCGCCGCCATGCGAAGCACAGGGCGCTTGTACGCGTTCGATGTATCCGGCCACCGGCTCGAGGCGCTCAAGCCCAGATTGAAGCGCAGTGGTCTGTCCAACGTGCATCCGGTGCAGATTGCCCATGAGCGCGACGACCGCATCAAGCGCCTGGCAGGCAAGATCGATCGTGTGCTGGTGGACGCACCCTGTTCGGGCCTGGGCACGCTGCGCCGCAACCCGGACCTGAAGTGGCGCCAGTCGCCCCAGGCGGTGCAGGAACTGGCTGACAAGCAACGCGCGATCCTCGACAGCTCGGTGCGCCTGCTCAAGCCCGGCGGCCGGCTGGTGTACGCCACCTGCAGCCTGCTGCGCACCGAGAACGAGGACGTGGCCGAGGCGTTCCAGGCCGCGCATCCCGAATTGCGGCGGCTGGATGTAGTGACCGTGCTGGAACAAGCAGGAGTGCCGGATGCCAGTGGCCTCACCCGCGATGGTTGCCTGCGCCTGTGGCCGCACCGCCATGGCAGCGACGGCTTCTTCGCCGTGATCTGGGAGCGCGATCCCGCGTGACGGCGGCCGACCGAGCGCCATCACGTCGGTCACTGCGCGTCGGGCCATCCCATGAGGCCCATGCCCCGCAGGCTGCCCTTGGTCTTTGGGCAAGTGGTCGGGTCAACCATCGGCCGCTCATTGCGCTTATCCGATGTCAAGTGCCTAGAATATGAGCTGGACACCGAAACCCTCGTGAGGGTGCCGTCATGACCGACTTCGCCGCACTCTGGTTTTATTTGGTCGATGCTGCGGCCCATGGTCTTTGGCGCAGTGCCAGCGTCTGGACCTGGGTGGCCTACACACTGGCATTGACGCATGTGACCATTGCCGCGGTCACGATCTTCCTGCATCGCTCGCAGGCCCATCGCGCGCTGGACTTGCATCCACTGCCTGCGCACTTCTTCCGCTTCTGGCTTTGGTTGACGACCGGGATGGTGACGCGGGAGTGGGTGGCCATCCACCGCAAGCACCATGCGCGCTGCGAGACCACCGACGATCCGCACAGCCCGGTCAGCAAGGGTATCCGCACCGTGCTGTCGCGTGGCAGCGAGTTGTACCGGGAGGAAGCTCGCAACGCCGAGACCCTGAGCAAGTATGGGCGCAACACGCCCGACGATTGGCTCGAGCGCCATGTGTATGCCCGCTACACCTGGCAGGGTGTGGGACTGATGCTCGTGATCGACCTCGTGCTGTTCGGCGTGATCGGCCTCACGGTCTGGGCGGTTCAGATGCTGTGGATCCCGGTCTGTGCGGCCGGCATCATCAACGGCATCGGCCACTACAAAGGCTATCGGAGTTTCGAATCGGCCGATGCCTCCACCAACGTGGTGCCGTGGGGCATCGTGATCGGCGGCGAGGAACTGCACAACAACCACCACACCTATCCCACGTCGGCCAAGCTCTCGGTCAAACCGTTCGAGTTCGACATCGCCTGGGGCTACATCCGCGCGCTGGAGTTGCTGGGCCTGGCGCGGGTACGCAAGACCGTGCCGCAACTGCGGCGCGGCCCCACCAAGCCCGTGGCAGACGCGAAGACGCTCGAAGCGGTCATCGCCAATCGCTACGAGGTGATGGCTCGTTATGCAAGCGCGCTGCGGCAGGCGTGTGCCGCCGAGCTGCGCAGCCTGAAGATCCAGGGCGTTCGCAATGCCGCCCGGCTGAACGAGTTGCGTCTGGCGCGGCGCTGGCTGCCACGCGACGCACAGAAGATCCCGCCGGAGTTGCGTGCATGCCTGGACCAGGTGGTCGCGGCCAGCCCGCATCTGGCCAAGCTACTGAGCATGCGCGAGGAGTTGTGTCAGATCTGGACGCGCACCAATGCGTCGGCCGAGCAACTGGTTGCCGAGTTGCAGGCCTGGTGTCGCAAGGCCGAGGCCAGCGGAATCGTGGCCTTGGAGAACTTCTCGCTGACGCTGCGAGCCGCACGCATGTAGCGTGGCGAGCGTCGCTCCCTGGGGCGCTGCGTGCGGGCAGGCCGGTCGGGCGAGTCGAGGCGTTTCGCTCGTGGTCTGTCCGCCGACTCGGCAGTCGTTGCGGGCCAGTCGGCTCCAAGCGGCGTGGCGCCGCTGAAAACCAAAGCGGGCCACTGACGTGGCCCGCGGCACGTCAGGCCGGGCAGGACCCGGCCCGCGCCGAACTCACTTGAGCTTGATTTCCTTGTAAAGGACGTGCTTGCGCGCCTTCGGGTCGAACTTCATGAATTCGAGCTTCTCGGGCGTGGTCTTCTTGTTCTTGGCCGTGGTGTAGAAGTGACCGGTCCCCGCGGTGGATTCCAGCTTGATCTTCTCGCGTCCGCCTTTGGTTGCCATGGTGTGCTCCTGGTCTGGGGATGGTGGGGGGCCTGGTTACAGGGCACCCTTGGCGCGCAAATCGGCCACGACTTGGTCGATGCCGACCTTGTCGATCAGGCGCAGAGCGGCGTTGGTCACGCGCAGGCGCACCCAGCGGTTCTCGCTTTCGACCCAGAACCGACGGTACTGCAGGTTCGGCAGCCAGCGGCGCTTGGTCTTGTTGTTGGCGTGGGAAACGTTGTTCCCGACCATCGGGCCCTTGCCCGTGACTTGACAGACGCGTGCCATGACGCTTCTCCAAACTTTGAACTGTTGCAGGCGGAGCAACCGGATTTGCGGATTCGTTCGACGGTAGCGGCCTCGACCTCAGGCTCGCCTGACTTGCCGACTCAGGCTCGCCTGACTTGCCGATCCTGCCCGCCCTGCCGGTATGAGCCCCGAATCCGGCGCCGAAATTGGCAAAGACCGCGATTATAGCCAGATTCGACACCGGCGCCACTGGCACCGGTGAGGTCGCTCGCAACCAGGGATGTCGAGTCAGGCCTGCTGTTCGAGGAAGCGCTGCGCGTCCAGCGCCGCCATACAGCCCGTGCCTGCCGATGTGATGGCCTGGCGGTAGACGTGGTCCTGCACGTCCCCGGCTGCGAACACGCCCGGCACGCTGGTCATGGTGGCGTAGCCGTCATGACCGCCTCGGGTGAGGATGTAGCCATCCTTCATCTCGAGCTGGCCCTTGAAGATGTCGGTGTTGGGCGAGTGGCCGATCGCGATGAAACAGCCCTTGAGCGTGAGTTCGCGCTGAGCTCCGGTCTGCACGTTCTGCAGCCGCACGCCGGTCACGCCGCTGGCATCGCCCAGCACCTCGTCGAGCGTTTCATGCAGCTCAAGCACGATCTTGCCGGCAGCCACCTTTTCGTGCAGCTTGTCCATCATGATGGGCTCGGCGCGGAACTTGTCGCGTCGGTGGACGAGGTGCACGCGCTGGGCAATGTTCGACAGGTACAGTGCCTCCTCGACTGCGGTGTTACCGCCGCCAACCACGGCTACCACTTCGTTGCGATAGAAAAACCCGTCGCAGGTGGCGCATCCGCTGACACCACGACCCATGAACGCCTGCTCTGAGGGCAGGCCCAGGTACTTGGCGCTGGCGCCGGTGGCGATCACCAGCGCATCGCAGGTATAGGTGCCACTGTCGCCCTGCAGCTGAAACGGCCGCTTCGACAGATCGACGCCTTGAATCTGGTCGAACACCATCTGCGTGGCAAAGCGCTCGGCATGCTGCTGGAAGCGCTGCATCAGATCAGGGCCCTGCACGCCCATGACATCGGCAGGCCAGTTGTCGACGTCGGTGGTGGTCATCAACTGACCGCCCTGCGCCATGCCGGTGACCAGCACCGGGGCGAGGTTGGCGCGCGCGGCATAGATGGCAGCCGTGTAGCCGGCAGGGCCGGAGCCCAGGATCAGGACCCGGGCATGGAGTGCAGGTTGGCTCATGTTGCAGCGGGGTTCAGGTGTGGCCGGGCGCAGCCTTGGGCTTGTGCCTTGGCGATGCAACATTGTCACATGGGGGTCGATCGCTATACCGCAGCCGGTGTCAATCGGCACAATAGCGAAATTCATCACGTTCGGGCGGCCTGCGTTGCGGTTCCCGGGCGTTCGCCGTTTCTTCCCTGCGGCTGCTTCAACCGCAGCTGCCCGACAACAACCGAAGCGACGTAAGAGGGGATTGCGCAATGTCGATGCTGACGAATCTGGACCTGATTCGCCGTGTGCCGCTGTTCTCGATGCTCACCAACGAACAGGCACAGTCCATCGCCGATGCCGTCGTCAAGCGACGTTTCCGTCGCGGCGAACTGGTCGTCGAGCAAGGACGCAAGAGCAACGCGCTCTTCATCTTGCTCAACGGCCGTGCCCGCGTGCTCACCTCGGACTCGCGGGGACGCGAAGTCATCCTTGCCGTGCTGGAGTCCGGCGACTACGTCGGCGAGATGAGCCTGATCGACAACGAGGCCCATTCGGCCACCGTGCGCTGTGAGATCCAGACCGACATGCTGATCCTGGGCCGGGCTGATTTCGCGCGCTGCCTGCCCGAGAATTCGACGCTGTCCTATGCCATCTTGCGCGGGCTGGTGCGCCGGCTGCGCCATGCCGACCGGCAGATCGAGTCGCTCGCACTGCTCGATGTGTATGGCCGCGTGGCCCGCACGTTGCTGGAGATGGCCGAAGACGTCGACGGCGTCAAGCTCATACGCGGCAAGGTCTCGCGCCAGGATATGGCCAAGGTGGTGGGCGCGTCGCGCGAGATGGTCAGCCGAGTGATGAAGGACCTGGAGGAGCGCGGCGTCATCGAAACCCAGGAAAACGGCTCGGTGGTCATCAAGGAGCGCGCGCAGCCCGAGTGAAGGCGCTGCGCTGCGCACGGTCGGCGCATCCTCGCGCCGAGGTGGCCGCGAGCGTGCAGCGGGCCTGCCGCCCATGCCTTGCGCCACAATGCGGTGCATGACGTTTCCACTCGGATCGCTGCGCGCCGATGGGGCGCCCGGATTGACCGGCGGCGCGGCGAGTCACATCGCCGACGCGCCGCTGCCCCGCTGGACCCGCCAGTTGACGCTACTCGCCGGCGTGGTCGGTTGGCTGCTGTTGGTGCTGGCGCTGGCCACACACCATCCTGCCGATCCTGGATTCTCGACTTCGGGTCATGGCGAAGCGCTGCACAACCGCGTGGGCCTGGCTGGTGCATGGCTGGCAGACGTGTTGCTGTTTGCGTTCGGCTACTCGGTCTGGTGGGTGCCCCTGGTGAGCCTGCGCGCTTGGTTGCAGGGCCTGGCGCACAGTCTGCGCGGGTCGCCCGGGGCCCGCTTCCCCGGTTCGCGGTGGCCGTTCTGGGTGGGGCTGGGCTTGTTGCTGGCCGCCAGTTGCGCGCTCGAGTGGTCCCGGCTTTACCGCTACGACATGCTGTTGCCAGGCGGCCAGGCAGGCGGTGTGCTGGGCCAGATGCTGGGTTCGGCGTCGATGCGCGGGCTGGGTTTCGCCGGCTCCGGCGTGTTCTGGATCGCTACCCTGGTGGTCGGCGTGAGCTTGTCGATGCGCTTTTCCTGGGTGCGCACGGCCGAATCGCTGGGCGCCTGGGTCGAGGGTTTCGGCATGAGGCGCCATGAGGCCCGTGAGCGCGAGGAAGACCAGCGCATCGGCGAGTTGGCCGTGCGCGAGCGTGAACAGGTGGTCGAGGTCGAGCGGGCAGTGGTCGAGGACCACGCGCCGATCGTGATCGAGCCGCCGGTGGTCGATGTACCGCGCTCGACCCGCGTCGCCAAGGAGAGGCAGAAGCCCTTGTTCGCGGAACTCAACGACACCCGCCTGCCTCAGGTCGATCTGCTGGACGCGCCCAATGGCCGCCAGGAGTCGGTCACGCCGGAGTCGCTGGAGATGACTTCTCGGCTGATCGAGAAAAAGCTGCGCGACTTCGGTGTCGACGTGCGGGTCGTGGCAGCCTCGCCCGGCCCTGTGATCACCCGCTACGAAATCGAGCCGGCCACCGGCGTCAAGGGCTCGCAGGTCGTGAACCTGGCCAAGGACCTGGCGCGTTCGCTGTCGCTGGTGAGCATACGCGTGGTGGAAACCATCCCGGGCAAGACGACCATGGCGCTGGAGCTGCCCAATGCGCGCCGGCAGACCATTCGGCTGGCGGAGATCCTGGGCTCGCAGGTATACGCGGATGCAATGTCGCAGCTCACCATGGGCCTGGGCAAAGACATCGTCGGCGCACCGGTGGTGGCCGATCTGGCCAAGATGCCGCACTGCCTGGTCGCGGGTACAACCGGTTCGGGCAAGAGCGTGGGCATCAACGCCATGATCCTCAGCCTGCTGTACAAGGCCGAGGCCCGCGACGTTCGGCTCATCCTGATCGACCCCAAAATGCTCGAGATGAGCGTCTACGAGGGTATTCCGCACCTGCTGTGTCCCGTGGTCACCGACATGAAGCAGGCTGCCAACGCGCTGAACTGGTGCGTGGGCGAGATGGAGCGTCGCTACAAGCTGATGAGCAAGCTCGGCGTGCGCAATCTCGCTGGTTACAACAAGAAGATCGCCGAGGCCAACGAGGCTGGCCAGTCCATCCCCAACCCGTTCAGCCTGGCCCCCGATGCGCCTGAACCGCTGGAGCGGCTGCCCTTCGTCGTGGTGGTGATCGACGAGCTCGCAGACCTGATGATGGTGGTGGGCAAGAAGATCGAGGAATTGATCGCCCGCCTGGCCCAGAAGGCCCGCGCTGCCGGTATCCACCTGATCCTGGCGACCCAGCGCCCCAGCGTGGACGTGATCACGGGCCTGATCAAGGCCAACATCCCAACGCGGCTGTCGTTCCAGGTCTCCAGCAAGATCGACAGCCGCACCATCCTCGATCAAATGGGGGCCGAGGCCCTGCTGGGGCAGGGCGACATGCTCTACCTGGCCCCAGGCACCGGGCTGCCGGTGCGTGTGCATGGCGCCTTTGTGTCGGACGAGGAGGTGCACCGGGTGGTCGACTACCTGAAGAGCCAGGGGGCGCCTAACTACATCGAGGGCATCCTCGAGGGCGGCACGCTCGATGGCGATTCAGACGGCGCCGCGGCGGGCAGCGGCGCCAGCGACGGCGAGAGCGACCCGATGTACGACCAGGCAGTGGCCGTCGTGCTGCAGAACAAGAAGGCCTCGATTTCGCTGGTGCAGCGCCACCTGCGCATCGGATACAACCGCGCCGCGCGCCTGCTCGAACAGATGGAGCGCTCCGGCCTCGTATCCGCAATGGCGACCAACGGCAACCGCGACCTGCTCGTGCCGCGGCGCGACGAATGATGGTCGTGCGCCCCGGGTTGCCCGGCCGGTGGGCGCGCGTCTGCCTGTCGGTGCTGGTCTGCGCGCTGCCGCCAGGCGTGGCCTGGGCCGACGGCGTGGACATGCTGCGCAGTTTCGCGCGTGACGTGAAGTCGGCCCGTGCAGCCTTCAGCCAGACGGTGATTTCGCCCGACGGCAACCGGCGCAAGACCTCGTCCGGTCAGTTCGAGTTCAGCCGTCCGGACCGGTTTCGGTTCAGCTATGAGCGGCCCTTCGAGCAGACGATCGTGGCCGACGGGCAGACGTTGTGGCTGCACGATGCCGAACTCAACCAGGTGGTGGTGCGGCCATATGCCCAGGCGATGGGCGCCACGCCCGCGGCACTCCTGGCCGGCCATGCGCTCGAGCGCGACTTCGCGCTGTCAGCGCTGCCGGCGCGCGACGGGCTGGACTGGGTGCAGGCACAGCCGCGCCAAGCCGACGGGCAGATTCGCAGCCTGCAGGTCGGCTTTCGCGATGGCGTGCTGGCCGCACTCGAAGTCACCGATGCGTTTGGCCAACGTTCACTCCTGCAGTTCAGTGACCTGAAGCTCAATCCGCGACTGGGTGACGACCGCTTTCGCTACGAAGTACCGGCGGGTGTCGAGGTGCTTCGGCAACCCTATTGATCCGGCACGATGAAGTCTTCACGCTGCGTACTTGACGATCGGATCTTGGAAGTAGGAGCGGACGCGGTGGCGATTGGCAGCGACGAATTGC
>JABWBN010000066.1 GCA_013360485.1 Burkholderiaceae bacterium
ACAGCCGCGAGCGCGACCGGTCGCCGCCGCGTCCGGATCGCGGTCCGACGGCGGCAGCCCAGCCGAGCACCACAACCGCCGAACCGAGTATCGGCCACAAGCCCATGGCCCCGACCCAGGCCGCATAGGGCGTGCGCCCCCGCCGACCCTCGACAACGCCCACCGCCACGCCTCGCTGGTAGGCGGGCAACCTCACCGTCACGCGGCCTCGGTGGTCGATGATGGCGGTGGCACCCGTATTGGTGGCGCGGATCATCGGCCGCTGCAGTTCGAGCGTGCGCATGCGCGAGATGTTCAGGTGCTGGTCCACCGCAATGGTGTTGCCGAACCAGCCAATGTTGCTGAGATTGGCCAGTACGGTCGGCTGGGTCGACGCGTCGGCGAAACGGCGCGCCAGTTCCTCGCCGAACAGGTCCTCGTAGCAGATGTTCGGTGCCACACGTTGGCGTCCCACGACAAACGAAGGCGCATCGACGGGCCCGCGATCGAAGTCGCCGAGTGGAATGTTCATCAGGTCGACGAACCAGCGCATGCCTCGCGGCACGAACTCGCCAAACGGCACGAGGTGCGACTTGTCATAGCGGTATGGCGTACGCGCGCCCAGCCCGATCACCGAGTTGGTGTATCCGCTGGTGAAGTCACCCAAAGGTGCACCCAACAGCGCCAGCGGTCCGCCGGGCGCTGCAAACCGTGCCTGCAGCGCGGGCCAGTACTCCGGATCGAACTCGCGCAACTGCGATGGCAACAGCGGCACCGCGGTCTCGGGTGCGACCACGAGGTCGCCCTCGGCGGCTGCCAGCATGTCGGCCAGTTCGGCGAGCGTCTGCGGCAGCCGTTGCAGTGCGAACTTCTCATCCTGCGAAACCATGGTCTGCAACAACGTCACACGCAGGCTGCCCGCTGGCTGGGTTGCCGCTGCGTCGTCGCCGACCATTCCCGGCAGTGCCAGCACCGCCATTGCCGGCAACGCACGAACGCCTTGCGCAAATGCGACCGGCGGCCGTTCCTGCCACTCCAGCGTCAGGGCGGCAACCAGGCCCGCGCAAAAAGCCAGCCAGGCCCCGATGCCGTAGACACCCACCCACGGCGCCCAAGCCGCCAGCGGGCCATCGATCTGGCCGTAGCCGGATGACAGCCACGGGAACCCGGTGAACAGCAAACCGCGTGCGAGTTCCGCGACCAGCCAGGCCAGCGCAAACAGCGTGGCATCGACCAGCACATGTCCACGGCGGGCGCGCGCGAACAGGGCCATGGCCAAGGCGAGGAACAGGCCCAGCACCAAGGCCAGCACGGCGACGGCCAGCGCCGCCAGCGGCGCCGGCAACCCCCCGTATCGGTGCATGCTGATAAACAGCCACCAGACTCCCGCACCCATCCAGGCCGAACCGTAGGCCAGACCCAGCACCGAGGCGCGGCGCACCGACGCCTGCATCACCCGCCAGGCCAGCACCGCCACGCACAAGGCCTGCACCGGCCAGGCCCAGGTATGCACATAGGCCACCGTTTGAAGCGCACCGAGCGCCGCCACGGATAGCAGTTCGCCTGGCCAGGGCCAGGCATTGGCGTCGCGCTCAATCAATTGGAGTGGCCGTCTTCGGTCGCAGCGCGCCGCGACACCTTGAACCAGCGCACCGCCCCACCACGGGTGAGCATGACCTGGAACGCGAGCCCGCCGATGGCGACCGTCTCGCCTCGCCGCGGCACCTGCCCGTGCTCGTGGGCCACCAGCCCACCGATGGTGTCGAACTCTGCCTGTGGCAGCTCGATTCCGAACGCCCGGTTCACCGATTCGATCGTCGAGTCACCGGCTACGCGGTGGGTGCCGTCGGCCAGCGTGTAGATGCCGCTCTCACCTGCCTCGTCGTCGAACTCGTCCTCGATTTCGCCAACGATTTCCTCGAGTACATCCTCGATGGTCAACAGACCGGCAGTGGTGCCGAACTCGTCGATGACCATCGCCAGGTGGTTGCGGTTGGAGCGGAAATCCCGCAACAGCTCGTTGAGGTTCTTGCTCTCGGGCACGAACACCGCCGGGCGCAGCAGCGTGCGCAGGTTCAACTCGGGCGCGCGCTGCAACTTGAGCAGGTCCTTGGCCATCAGGATGCCGATGACGTTTTCGCGCTGGCCCTCGTAGACGGGAAATCGCGAATGCCCGGTGTCGATCACGGTGGCCAGCAGTTCGTCGTACGGGGCCGCGATGTCCAACAGATCCATGCGTGGCGCTGCCACCATCACGTCACCGGCCGTCATGTCGGCCATGCGGATCACGCCCTCGAGCATCATGCGTGACTCGGGCGGTATCAGCTCACGATGCTCGGCGTCGGCCAGAGTCTCGATGAGCTCGTCTCGCGAGTCCGGACCGGGAGACACGAACTCGACCAGACGCTCGAAGAAGCCCCGTTTGTCTGCGGGTTTCTCGGATGGCGACGACGATCGCGATCGGCTACTGGGGGGAGGTTCAGACACTGGCAGGCGCCGGCGACGGATCAGTGAAACTGGGCAGAGAATACCCGATGACCCATGACAGCGGCAGCGCGGCTTGCCCGGCATCCGCGGTGTCGCCCGGTACCCACTTGACGGAGAACTCCATGGCCCAAGGCCTCATTCCAGCGACCATCCTCACCGGCTTCCTCGGTTCGGGCAAGACCACCTTGCTCAAGCGGCTGCTATCGGAGGCCCACGGGCAGAAGATCGCGGTGATCGAGAACGAGTTCGGGGAGGAGAACATCGACAACGATATTCTGGTGGCGGATACCAGCGAGCAGATCATCCAGATGAGCAATGGTTGTGTCTGCTGCACGATCCGCGAGGACCTGCGCACCACCTTGTCCGACTTGGCAGACAAGCGCCGCAAGGGCGAGTTGCAGTTCGACCGGGTGGTCATCGAAACCACTGGCCTGGCCGACCCTGGCCCGGTTGCGCAGACCTTCTTCATGGACGACGAAATCGCCGAGAGCTACCTGCTCGACTCGATCCTGACCTTGGTGGATGCCAAGCATGGTCATCACCAGCTCGACACGCGCCAGGAGGCGCGGCGGCAGGTCGGATTTGCCGACCGCATCTTCATGAGCAAGACCGATCTTGTCACGGCTGACGAGGCCGATGATCTGGCGCACCGCATCAGGCACATGAATCCGCGCGCACCGCAGCAACGGGTCCACTTCGGCGAAGTGCCGCTGGATCAGGTGCTCGACCTGAAGGGATTCAACCTCAACGCCAAGCTGGAAATCGACCCCGACTTCCTGGCCTCCGACGATCACGCCCATCATGGTCACAGCCATGGCCACGATCACTGCGACCACGACCACCCCGACGGCCAGTGCCACCATCCGCACCACCATGCGCACGACGACGACGTCAAGTCGCTGGTCTTCAGGACCGATCGGCCCTTCAATCCGTCCAAGCTGGAGGACTTCCTGGGCTCCATCGTGCAGGTATACGGGCCCAAGCTGCTGCGCTACAAGGGCGTGCTCCACCTCAAGGGCACGGACCGCAAGGTGATCTTCCAGGGCGTGCACCAACTCATGGGCAGCGACCTCGGGCCCAAGTGGGCGACCGGCGAGCACAAGACCAGCAAGATGGTCTTCATCGGCATCGATCTGCCGCGCGACATCCTGATCCAGGGCCTGGAGGGGTGTCTGGCCTGAGGTCCGAGCGTGCCGGGACGCGGGCGCGTGGCACAGTTGCACCGTGTCGATCGGCGGGCCGAAGGTGCAACTCGGGCGTGAACGGAATCGCGTGGCTACAATCCGCGCGCTCTCGAGAACGCTGCTTTTCCACTGGCGCGGGCAGAGAACAGGTATAAAGCCACTGCGAGGAGTCCCGAAGTGAGCAAGACCTCGGCCAAGAGCCCAGCACCTGCCAAGACCGCAAGCGGCCGCAAGCCCGCTGCGACCACCGGCATTGCCGCCACACCTGTTGTCAAGCCTGCCGCCCGGCCTGCCTCCACCAAGAACTCGGAGGCCAAGGCGCCAGCGGCCAAGAACACTGCCGTGGCCGCCGCCGTCGTGGAAAAGCCGGTTCCAACCCAGCCAGCCGTCAATCGTTTTTCCGAACGCTTTTCGCCGCCCAAGCCTCCTGCCCGTGGATTCCCCGAACCGATGGAAACTGTGAAGCCTGCCGTGAAGGCAGACCCCAAGCTGGCCAACGCCTGGAAAGGCAAAGCCGGTCGTGATCTCAGCGAGGCCGAGCTGCTGGCCATGCCTGATTCCGAGTACATGAACGAGAAGCAGCTCGAGTTCTTCCGCTTCCGGCTGCAAGCGCTGAAAGACGACCTGCTGTCCAACGCGGGCGAGACGACCGAGCACCTGCGCGAGGACACCTCCATCGTTCCGGACCCTGCCGACCGCGCCACCATCGAAGAAGAGCACGCACTCGAGTTGCGCACGCGCGATCGCGAGCGCAAGCTGCTCAAGAAGATCTCTCAGGCACTGGCCCGCATCGAAGGCGGTGACTACGGGTACTGTGATGAAACCGGCGAGCCCATCGGCCTGGGTCGCCTGCTGGCGCGGCCGACCGCCACCCTGTCGCTCGAGGCGCAGCAGCGCCGCGAGCTCAAGCAGAAGATGTTCGGCGACTGACCCGACACCATGGCCGAGCCCAAAGACGGTGAGAGTTTCCTGCGCAAGGTGGTGCGCTTCGTGTCCAATCCGGCCACGGATTGGACCGAGATCACCTCCCGCCAGGAGGACAGCCGCCTGATCGAAATGGAGCGCTCGGAGCTCAAGGCGATGGTCGAGCGCAAGCGTCGCAACGACTTCGTGCGCAAGCGCGAATTCGATGTGCTGCGCCGGCTGCGCCGCGAAGGACTCTCGCCCGAGCAGCTTGCGGCGCTGGGGGGCACCTCGCGCATCGACGACTCGGAAGTCAAGCTGCACGACGCCACCGCCCGCCAGGATGACCGGGTCAAGGCCAAGATCGACGAAATCGAGCAGCAGATGGTCGGCGAGGGGTTCCGCCCGCCCACCGCACCGCGCAGTTCGGCCTTCTATAACGCGCCGACGCAACCGCTCGACCTTCAGGGACCGGACTCCGGCGCCGATTCCGCCGCCGCGGATGCCGAGGAACAGCTTCCGGCCCTCCCCCCGCTGCCCGACTTCGATGTTCCGCCCGCCTCGGCTCCGTCGCCGGTGGTGATGGGCGCGGGCATGGCACCGCTGAAGGCCGGTGCAGGCGGCAGCGCCGCGCCAGGTCGGCCGGGAGCCGATGCGCCCGCACCGTCGCTGGCGCCGCTGCCAAACCCAGCTGCACCTGCCGCAGCGCGCGCAGGCGTGCACTCGCAGTTCGAGGTCGAGGTCAACGAGGTCGTGCATGACCCCGAGCTCGACGAAGCCGTGATTGCATTCGCCAACGCCGATTTCAACCACTGCGAAGAGTCCCTGACCGCGCTGGTGGGCGTGGGTGGCAACCGCTACCAGCACGCCGAAACCTGGCATGTGTTGTTCGACCTGTACCGTGCCACCGGCCAGCAACTGAAGTTCGAGGCCCTCGCCCTGGATTTCGCCAACCTTTTTGGCAGTTCGGCGCCACAGTGGTACTCCTTGCCCAAGCGGGTGGCCGAGGCCGCAGCCGAGGAGCGCCCGCGGGCGTCGAAGCCGATTGCCGGCTCGGTCGGATGGGTCGCCGACGACGTGATCGAGATCGACTCGGTGGCCCGCCTGCGCTCGGCCACGCTGCAGCTTCCGCTGCCCTGGGTGATCGACTGGTCGGGCGTGCGCCGCGTCGAAGTCGAGGCGGCAGCGCAACTCACCGAGTTGTTCAGGCAATGGGCCGGTCAGCGCGTGGAGATGCGCTGGCTGGGCACCGACCAGTTGTTCGGCGCCCTTCAAGATGCCGCGCCCACCGGCGTGCGCGATGCAGACCCGGCCTACTGGATGGCGCGCCTGGAGGCGTTGCGCCTGGCCAACAGGCCCGACCAGTTCGACGAAGCGGCAATCGACTATTGCGTCACCTATGAGGTGTCGCCCCCATCCTGGGAGCGCACCGAGTGCGTGGTGCGCCTGTCCGGAGGCAGCGGCATGTCGACCCAGAATCCGCCGATGTCCATCGTCAGCGAAGTGGCCACCGGGTTCCTCGAGTCGGGCATGCACGACGACAGCCAGGCCCATCCGGTGGCGACGGTCGAGCTGTCGGGGCAACTGATCGGTGACATCGGCCCGACCTTGACCGGCATCGATGAGAAGCTGCGCGCGGCGCCACTGGTCACGGTGTCGTGTGCACGGCTGATCCGGGTCGACTTCATCGCTGCTGGTGACCTGCTGAACTGGGTGCTCGCCAAGCGCAGCCAGAACCGCGCCGTCACCTTTGCCGACGCGCACCGCCTGGTGGCACTGTTCTTCGGTGCGATGGGCATCAACGAGCACGCTCGCGTGCAGGTGCTGCGCAACTGAGTGGACGCAGGCAAGGCCGGCTGGCATCGGCCGGCCTTGCCTGCGGGTGACATCCTCTCTGGCGCTGCCGCCCTCCCCGCCACTCACTTCCGACCGAGCGCATGGAACCCTTCCACGGCACCACCATCGTCAGCGTCCGTCGCCAGACCGCAGCCGGTTGGCAGGTGGCCATCGGCGGTGACGGTCAGGTCACTCTGGGCCACATCGTCGTCAAGGCCAGCGCCCGCAAGGTGCGCAAGCTGTACCGCGACCAGGTGCTGGCCGGTTTCGCCGGCGCCACCGCCGACGCCTTCACGCTGTTCGAGCGCTTCGAAGCCAAGCTCGAAAAGCACCAGGGGCACCTGACGCGCGCGGCCATCGAGCTCACCAAGGATTGGCGCACCGACCGCGTGCTGCGCCGACTCGAAGCCATGCTCGCAGTCGCCGACCGCGAGAGCTCGCTGATCATCTCCGGCAACGGCGACGTGCTGGAACCCGAACTCGGTCTGGTGGCCATCGGCTCGGGCGGCGCCTATGCACAGGCCGCTGCACGGGCGCTGCTGCAGCACACCGACATGGCAGCACCCGATGTCGTCAAGCAGGCGCTCACCATCGCGGGTGACCTGTGCATCTACACCAACCAGAACCACGTGATCGAGGTTCTGTGAGCCCACCACGGGCGCCGCCGGCGGTCAGCCTCGCCGCGCGGGCCCACTGCCAGGCACCGCCATGTCCATGACGCCCCAGGAGATCGTCTCCGAGCTCGACCACCACATCGTCGGCCAGTCCGACGCCAAGCGTGCGGTCGCCATCGCGCTGCGCAACCGCTGGCGCCGCCAGCAGGTCGACGAGAAGCTGCGCGGTGAAATCACGCCGAAGAACATCCTCATGATCGGCCCCACCGGCGTGGGCAAGACCGAGATCGCCCGCCGGCTTGCGCGCCTGGCCGACGCGCCGTTCATCAAGGTCGAGGCCACCAAGTTCACCGAGGTCGGCTACGTGGGCAAGGACGTGGACACGATCGTGCGCGACCTGGTCGAGATCGCCGTCAAGCAGGAGCGCGAGGCCGCGATGCGGCGCCATCGCACGCGCGCCGAGGATGCGGCCGAAGAGCGCATCCTCGACGCCCTGGTACCCCCACCGCGCAGCGAAGGCGCATTCGGCGCACCGGCGACGTCGGCACCCGACAACACGGCGCGCCAGGTGATGCGCAAGCGCCTGCGCGAAGGCACGCTCGACGACAAGGAGGTCGAGCTCGAGCTTGCCGAACCGCGCACCGGGGTCGACATCATGACCCCGCCGGGCATGGAGGAAATGGCCGAGCAGTTGCGCGGCCTGTTCTCGCAGATGAACCAGGCGCGACGCAAGACCCGACGCCTGCGCATCGGCGAAGCGATGCGCCTGCTGGTCGACGAGGAGGCCGCCAAGCTCGTCAATGACGAGGAGGTGAAGACCCGGGCGCTGGCTTCGGCCGAGCACAACGGCATCGTTTTTATCGACGAGATCGACAAGGTCGCGTCGCGCCAGGAGCACGGCGGTGCCGATGTCTCGCGCCAGGGCGTGCAGCGCGACCTGCTGCCGTTGGTGGAGGGCACCACGGTGAGCACCAAGTACGGCATGGTGCGCACCGACCACATCCTGTTCATCGCGTCGGGCGCATTCCACCTGTCGCGCCCCAGCGACCTGATCCCGGAGTTGCAGGGGCGGTTCCCGATCCGCGTCGAACTGGCGCCGCTGTCGGTCGATGACTTCGAGGCCATCCTGCGCAGCACGCACGCCAGCCTGGTGAGGCAGTACGAGGCACTGCTCGCCACGGAGGGCGTGACGTTGGACTTCACCCCCGAGGCCATCCGGCGCCTGGCGCAGATTGCACACGACGTGAACGAGCGTACCGAGAACATCGGGGCGCGTCGCCTGGCCACGGTGATGGAACGCCTGCTCGATCAGGTGAGTTTCGACGCGCCGCGCCTGTCGGGCCAGACGGTCTGCATCGACCCGGCCATGGTCGATGCGCGCCTGGGCGAACTCGCCCGCGACGAGGATCTGTCGCGCTACATCCTCTAGATCGCCGCCGGGCAACGCACCGCAGGCCTACAGCGCCAACCGGTGCGACTGCAGCGCGAGCAATCCGTCGAAGATCAGCGAGTCGACCAGCTCGTGTGGCAGTTCGAGGTAGGGCGCCACCTTCCAGCCGGCGCCGCCGGTGATGATCGTGGCCGGCGACTCGCGGCAGCGCTCGGACAGGTGTCGATGCACGCTCTCGATCGCGCCGGTGATGGCGTAGGTGCCGCCGCTGGTCAGCGCATCACTGGTGTTGGTCGGAAAGGGCACCACGTCACCGGTGGGTACGCGCAAGCCCGCGGTTCCGCTTTCCAGCGCCCGCAGCATGATGCCGTGGCCAGGCAGGATCAAGCCGCCCAGGAAGGTGCCGTCGGCCGACAGCGCATCGACCGTGACCGCCGTGCCGATCATCACCACCACCACCGGTCGCGCTGGTCCGCGAGCGCAGACATGGTGCCATGCCCCCACTTGCGCCACGAAGCGGTCCGCACCCAGCCGCCCGGGGTGGTCATAGCCGTTGGTGATGCCGGCGGCATGCGTGCTGGAGACGACCCACCGGGGCTCGATGTCCCAAAGCTCCATCTGCTCTTCCACGCGTCGGCGGATCGCTTCGCCAGCGACGTTGCAGCCCAGCATGCTGCCGGGCTCGGGCAACGACTTCCACTCGCCTTCGGCCAGATGGTCGATGTTTTCGAGAAAGACGGCACCGTGCGCCAGAACGGCAGCGCCAGGCTGCGGCGAGCCATACAACGCCCACTTCAGGCGGGTATTGCCGACATCGATGGCCAGAAAACTCACGGGGATGACCTCCGGTGGCTTGCCCGACATGCCCATGGCGCCGAATGCGGGCTGCAGGAGGCGCAAGCGTACCAGCCCCACTGCGGGCGCCGGCAAAACCTGCCGAGCGCACAGCAGGCAAAATGGGCCATGAATATCGACCCATCGCCGGTCCCCCGGCTCTTCGAGGACGCCGACGCGGCGCTGGCCCATGCCACCGGCATCTACGTGCGCAGCGTCGCCGGCTTGCGCCAGGCGCTGCAGGACTTCATAGGCGGCCATACGCCCACACAGCGGGTGCGTGCGTGCTACCCGTACGTGCGCGTGCGCACCGACACCGTGGCGCGCGCCGACTCGCGGCTGTCCTTCGGCTTCGTCGCCGGCCCGGGCGTCTTCGAGACCACGCTGAGCCGCCCCGACTTGTTCGCCGACTATTACCGCGAGCAGTTCCACCTGCTGCTGCGCAACCACGGCGGACCGATCGAGGTCGGCCCGTCGACACAGCCGATCCCGGTGCACTTCGCGCTCGCCCAACACGACCATGTCGAGGGCACGCTCAGCGTCGAGCGCCGGCTGCTGATGCGCGACCTGTTCGACCTGCCAGACCTGGCGGCGATGGACGACGGCATCGCCAACGGCACGCATGAACCGCGGCCGGGCGAACCCGCACCGCTGGCGCTGTTCACCGCGCCCCGCGTGGACTACTCGCTGCACCGCCTGCGCCACTACACCGGCACCGCGCCGGAGCACTTCCAGAACTTCGTGCTGTTCACGAACTACCAGTTCTACATCGACGAGTTCGTGCGGCTGGGGCATGAACTGATGGCCAAGCCGCCGGGCGTCGGCCGCCTGCTGGACGACCCCCCCGAACCCAGCCCCGACGCCGACGGCTACGTGGCCTTCGTCGAACCGGGCAACGTGGTCACGCGCAGGCTGGGCGTCGCCGCGGAACCTGACGACGCGCTGGGCGCATCGCCCCCGCGGCTGCCACAGATGCCCGCCTACCACCTGGTGCGCCCCGATCGGGCAGGCATCACCATGGTCAACATCGGCGTGGGTCCCGCGAACGCCAAGAACATCACCGACCACATCGCGGTGCTGCGACCGCATGCCTGGCTGATGCTCGGGCATTGCGCGGGACTGCGCAACACGCAGCAGCTGGGCGACTACGTGCTCGCACACGGGTACGTGCGCGAGGACCACGTGCTCGACGAGGAACTGCCGCTGTGGGTCCCGATCCCGCCACTGGCCGAGGTGCAGGTGGCACTCGAGCAGGCGGTGGCCGACGTCACGCAGCTCGAAGGCTACGAGCTCAAGCGCATCCTGCGCACCGGTACCGTCGCCTCCACCGACAACCGCAACTGGGAACTGCTGCCACACCCCGGCCCCGAGCGCCGCTTCAGCCAAAGCCGCGCCGTGGCACTCGACATGGAGAGCGCCACCATCGCTGCCAATGGCTTTCGGTTCCGCGTTCCGTACGGCACGCTGCTGTGCGTGAGCGACAAGCCCTTGCACGGGGAGATCAAGTTGCCCGGTATGGCCAACGCGTTCTACCGCGAGCGCGTCGACCAGCACCTGCGCATCGGCATGCGTGCCGTCGAACTGCTGCGGCGCAAGCGCATGGAACAACTGCACAGCCGCAAGCTGCGCAGCTTTGCCGAAGTCGCGTTCCAGTGAAGCGCCCGGAAGGCACAAGGGGCAACGAAACTTTACGGACCACTCGCCGTGGCGCCATGGCACCCGGTTACAAACCCGGGTGTTACCTGCACTCTCCGCCATGAACTCACCGACGCCGCGAACCGAAGATGCCTCACTCGACCAGCTGATCGGCACCGGCCCTGCCCGCCCCTGGTGGCGGCGCCCCTGGCCTTGGTTGCTGATGGCTGTCGTCGTTGCGCTGGGCGTCGGCGGCTGGGCGTGGAAGTCACAAGCGACCGACCCTGCTGCGCCGCGATACGTCACCACGCCGTTGGCGCGCGGCACGCTGACGGTCACCGTCACCGCCAACGGCACGCTCGAGCCGACCCGGTCCGTGGCCGTCGGCAGCGAGCTGTCGGGCACGGTGGCGCGGGTACATGCCGACGTGAACGACACCGTGCGCAAGGGGCAGTTGCTGGTCGAACTGGACACCGCCAAGCTGCGTGACGCGGTGGCTGCAGCGAGGGCTGATCTCACCGCGGCTCAGGCGCGCCGCCGACAGAGTGCGGCCACCGTCGCCGATGCACGCACGGCGCTGAGTCGACAGGAGAAGATCGCATCGTTGTCAGACGGGCAGTTCCCGTCCCGCGCTGAACTCGACACGGCCCGCACCACACTCGAGAAGGCTTTGGCCGACGAAGCCGCCACCGCTGCCGCAGTCGAGCAGGTGCGCGCCGCGCTGTCCACTGCGGAGACCAACCTGTCCAAGGCCGCCCTTCGCTCGCCCATCGACGGCGTCGTGCTCGCGCGCAACGTCGAGCCCGGCTATGCAGTGGCAGCCTCGCTGCAGGCGGTCACCCTGTTCACGCTGGCCGAGGACCTGCGGCACCTACAACTGTCGGTCAATGTCGATGAGGCCGACGTCGCCCAGGTCCGAGTGGGGCAACCGGCACAGTTCACCGTTGCGGCGCAGTCGGGGCGCAGCTATCCGGCCACGATCACGCGAGTCGCGTTCGGCTCGCGGATCACCGACAACGTCGTCACCTATACCACTTTGATGCGCGTGGACAACGCCGACCTGAGTCTGCGCCCAGGGATGACGGCCACTGCCACCATTGCCGCCAATGAACGGCGCGATGCATGGTTGGTGCCCAACAGCGCGCTGCGATACACACCCGCAGCGGCAGCCGCCGGCGGGTCGCCTTCGGCAGCAGGTGGCGGCATCGTGTCGCGTTTGATGCCGCGCCCCCCCGGTGCCGGGGCAGCCCGCAGCGCCGGCACGCAGAACCGGCCTGGAGGTGAGGCCACGCTGTGGGTGATTCGCAATGGAGCGCCACAGGAGCTGCGCGTGCGCAAGGGCTTGAGCGACGGCCGGCAGACCGAGATCAGTGGCGATGCGCTGGCGGAGGGGATGCTCGTCATCACCGGTCAGGCCGCCTCCTCGCGCGGGCGCTGAAATGACGTCGCTGATCGACCTGCGCGGGGTCACCAAGACCTACGGCAGTGGTGCCGCAGCGTTCCTGGCGCTGCGCGGGGTGGACCTGCACGTCGACAGCGGCGAGTTCGTCGCCGTGATGGGACCCAGCGGTTCGGGCAAGAGCACGGTGATGAACCTCATCGGCTGCCTGGACACGCCCACATCGGGCAGCTACCGTTTCCGTGGAGTCGAGGTGATGGGGCTGGATCGCGACCAACGCGCGCTGCTTCGACGCCGCCACATCGGGTTCGTGTTTCAGGGCTTCCACTTGCTGGCACGCACCAGTGCGCAGGAAAACGTGGAGTTGCCGCTGCTGTACCGCGGCGAGGGCGCAGCGCAACGGCATGCGCTCGCGCGGGATGCGCTGGCGCGCGTCGGCCTGACGGGTTGGGAGGATCACATGCCGTCGGAGCTTTCCGGCGGCCAGCAGCAACGCGTGGCGATCGCGCGTGCCATCGTCACCGAGCCCACGCTGCTGCTGGCCGACGAGCCCACGGGCAACCTCGATACCGCGCGCGGCCGGGAAATCATGGAACTGCTGACCCGACTCAACCGCAAGCACGGCATCACCGTGCTGATGGTGACCCACGAGCCCGACATGGCCGCTTATGCGCGAAGAGTGGTGCACTTCCGCGACGGGTTGATCGAGCGCGACGCCGCGACGGTCGCGCCCTCTGAGCAGGAGGCCTGATGTTCTGGAACACCCTGCTGCTGGCGTTGCGCGCCATACGCCGCAACCCGATGCGTTCGCTGCTGACCACCCTGGGCATCGTCATCGGTGTCGCGGCGGTCGTCACCATGGTCACCGTTGGCAACGGGGCCACTCTCGCGGTCAAGGCGCAGATCGAAAGCCTGGGCAGCAATCTGCTCATGGTGCGCCCGGGTCAGCGGGCATTCGGGCCGGGCGGCAGTGGTGGTGCCCCGGCGTTCAAGCTCGCAGATGTGCAGGCCATCGCTGCGCAGGTCGGCGGCGTTGCCGCGGTAGCTCCAGAAGTGCGTTCGGGCGTCACCGTGGTCGCAGACGGCCGCAACTGGGCCACCACGGTGGTCGGCACAACCAACGACTACTTCCAGACCAACAACTGGCGGCTGCAGGCCGGTCGCATGTTTGACGCGGGGGAGCTAGCGGCCGGGTCGCCGGTGTGCGTCATTGGTGCCACGGTGCGTCGCGAGCTCTTCGGCACCAGCGAAGCGACCGGCCGTTCCGTGCGCGTCAAGCAGTTCAGCTGCGATGTCATCGGCGTGCTGGCCCCCAAGGGTCAGGCCGGCATCGGTGGCGACCAGGACGACACGGTGATCCTCCCAGTGGCGACCATGCAGCGCCGGGTCACCGGCAGCACGCGCGTCAATGCGCTGCTGGTGTCGATGAGCCCGGATGTCGACAGCGTTCAGGTCATCGCCTCGATCACCCAATTGATGCGCGAGCGGCGCAAGCTGGCTGCCGGCGACGAGAACAACTTCAACGTGTTGGACACCCGCCAGGTGGCCGAGACCCTGTCGGGCACCACCGCGCTCATGACTTCGCTGCTCGGCGCGGTGGCGGCGGTGAGCCTGCTCGTCGGCGGGATCGGCATCATGAACATCATGCTGGTCAGCGTCACCGAGCGCACCCGCGAGATCGGCCTGCGCTTGGCCATCGGTGCACTCGAGCGCGAGGTGCTCACGCAGTTCCTGGTCGAGGCCGTGGTGCTGGCCGCGCTGGGCGGAGTCGTCGGCCTGCTGCTGGCCGGACTTGCATCCTGGGGCCTGACCGCAGTCATGCGTGTGCCCTTCGTGTTCGATCCCGCGATCAACGCCATCGGATTCGCGTTCGCCGCGGCGATCGGCGTGGTCTTCGGCTACGTGCCGGCGCGGCGCGCGGCCAGGCTCGATCCGATCGAGGCGCTGCGCCACGAGTAGGCCTGGGCCGCCAGCAGGGGCTGGCCAAACCCTCTTGCGCCACACGGCCGACAGGCATAGGCTGGTCTCGCGAAGACGTGGCGCTCGCACCGTCGGCAATGTCGCCGACGTGGGGCCGGGCGCGGATGACGGGCCTGCCTGCGCGGGCCGAAGGAGAACGCTCATGCCAAGCCCACAAGCGTCCGGCGCCGTCCAGGTGGCGGACATCCGCACCCTGGCGCTCGTCGGACCCGCCGCTGCCGGCAAAACCAGCCTGGCCGAAGCCATGCTCGTCAAGTCCGGCGCCATCATGTCCCCAGGCAGCCTGGAACGCGGCACCACCGTCAGCGATCACGACCCGCTGGAGCGCCGGGTGCAGCATTCGCTGGGGTCGTCGTTGATGCACCTGCACCATGCGGGCGTGCGACTTCACTTCATCGACACCCCTGGAGCGGCCGACTTCGTCGGCCAGAGCCTGCCCGCCCTGGAGGCCGTGGAGACAGCCGCCATCGTCATCAACGCTGCCACTGGCATCGAGCCGATGGCGGTGCGCATGATGGAGTACGCCGCCGAGCGCCAGCTCGACCGCCTGATCGTCGTCAACAAGATCGACACCCAGGGCGTGGACCTTCAGGCGCTGATGGCGCAGATCCAGACCACCTTCGGCAAGGAATGCCTGCCGTTGAATCTGCCCGACGCCAATGGCAGCCGCGTGGTCGACTGCTTCTACAACCGCGAGGGTCACAGTGACTTCGGTTCGGTGGACGCGGCCCATCGCGCGCTCGTTGAGCAAGTCGTCGAGGTGGACGCCGCCTTCGTCGACCGCTACCTCAACGACGGCGACGTCGACGCCAGCGAACTGCACGCGCCCCTCGAGCAGGCCCTGCGCGAAGGCCATCTCATCCCGGTGTGCTTCGTCTCGGCGCGCAGCGGCGCGGGCGTGGGCGAACTGCTCGACATCGTCGCCAAGCTCCTGCCCAATCCCACTGAAGGCAATCCGCCGGATTTCCTCAATGGCGAAGGCGAGCAGGCCCGGCTGATGCATGCCCAACCTGATCCTTCGGCGCATGTGCTCGCCCATGTCTTCAAGATCACCGTCGACCCCTACGTGGGCAAGATGGGTGTGATGCGGGTGCACCAAGGCACCGTCACCAAGGACAGCTTGCTGTTCGTGGGCGACGGCCGCAAGCCGTTCAAGGTGGGCCACTTGTTTATGCTGCAGGGCAAGGAGCACGTCGAAGTGCCGCGCGCAGTGCCGGGTGACATCTGTGCCGTGGCCAAGGTCGATGACCTGCACTTCGACGCGGTGCTGCACGACGCCGCCGAGGATGACCACATCCACCTCAAACCGCTGCCCTTCCCGGTGCCCGTGCATGGGCTGGCCATCAACCCGAAGCGACGTGGCGACGAACAGCGCATGTGGGAGATCATGAGCAAGCTGGTCGATGAAGACCCCTGCCTGCGCATCGAGCATGTGGCCACGACCAACGAGACCATCATCTACGGCCTGGGCGAGCTCCATCTGCGCATGCTGCTCGAGCGGTTGCGCGAGGTCTACAAGTTCGAGGTCGACACCGCACCGCCGCGCATCGCGTACCGCGAAACGGTGACGGCCCGCGCCGAGGGCCATCACCGCCACAAGAAGCAGACCGGCGGCGCCGGGCAGTTCGGCGAGGTGTACCTGCGCATCGAGCCCTTGCCGCGCGGCGGCGGGTTCGAGTTTGCGGACGAGGTCAAAGGCGGCACCATACCGGGTCAGTTCATACCGGCCGTCGAAAAGGGCGTGCGCGAGGTTCTCGCGATGGGGGCGATCGCCGGGTATCCGGTGGTGGATGTCAAAGTCATCGTCTACGACGGCAAGCACCACTCGGTCGACAGCAAGGAGATCGCATTCGTCACCGCTGGCCGCAAGGCATTCCTCGCTGCGATACGCGACGCGCGGCCGATCGTGCTCGAACCCATCGTCGACGTGGAAATCACCGCACCGGAAGTGGCCATGGGCGACATCACCGGCGACCTGTCCGCCCGCCGAGGTGTGGTCAACGGCACGCACAACGGCGCGGCCGCCACGATGGTGGTCAAGGGACAAGCACCGCTGTCCGAACTCGCCGGGTACCAATCGCGCCTGAACGCCATGACCGCCGGCCAGGGTCACTACACCCTGGCGCTGTCGCACTACGAGCCGGTGCCGCCCGGCGTGCAGCAGCAACTCACCTCCTCCCACAAATCCCGCGACGATGACTGAGTCTGGACGCAAGGGCCCGGAAGGGGCCTTGCGCCTGACGAAGGACAGGCCGCGATACAAGCGGCCTGGCTCTGAGTCTGGACGCAAGGGCCCGG
>JABWBN010000067.1 GCA_013360485.1 Burkholderiaceae bacterium
CGCCCACGGCCAGCGCATCGCGCACCAGCCGGGCCAGCGCCGTGGCGCCGCCCAGCGAGCCGCGCAGGTCGTGTGACACGCTGCGGGTGAACATCTCCATGCCTTCGAGCAGCGTGCGCATCGACGCCGTTCGCGAGGCCACCTGCTCCTCCAGCGTGGCATTGAGTTCGCGCAGCGCGGCCTCGGCCTGCTCGCGGCGGTCGAGTTCGAGTGCGAGCCGGCGGTTGGACCGGGCCAGGCTCACCACCAGCACGGTCACGCCCACGATCACGCCCGGCACCGCGACCAAGTAGGCCAGATCGCTGGTCCGCGACAGGCCACCCAGCGGCCACACCCCCAGCAGCAGTGCCGGGTAAGAGGCGAAGGCCAGCGCCACGATCCGGTGGCCGACGCCGGGCTCGTGCGCTGCGGCCCGCCAGGCGGTGGCCGCGCACCATGACATCATCAATCCCATCACGACATAGATGCCCAAGGCCGAGGCCGGCGCCAGCACCTTGTAGCCGGCAAGCGCGGCGACGGCCAGCACGCTGGCCGCCAGCGTTGCCATTCGACGGCGCGACGTGGCGCAACCCAGGAATTCGTCCAGCGCCCAGATCGTGAGCGCCAGCAGCGCCACGGCCGCCAGCATCGAGACAAAGGGCGCGTCGGCTGGGGCGCCTTGCACCCTCGGGTGCGCAAACGTCCAGGCCGCAGCCCCAAGAGCGTAGCGCAGCGCGAACAACCGAAGCGCGCGCCGGTCGGTCTGGCGCGATGCCAGCAGCAGCGCCGCCGCCAGCACCAGCATCACCGCCGCGACGCCCAGCGCGTAGACGTCCAGTGGATGCCGAGTGGACAGCCAGCTCAGGAAGGCAGCATCGGTGGGCGGCATGGCCTCGCGCAGAGCCCCGTATGCCGCCATGGTGCCTCATCTGTGGCCGCACGACCAGCCCACGCATCGATCGCATGATCGGCGGGCTCAGCCGGGTTGAACTTGGGACACACCCGCATGCTCAACGCGCGCACAATGGTCCCGTGCTGCCGACCCGCATGGCGCCATTCATCGAAGTCGTGGACTCGCCGTTGTGTGCGCTCGACGGCGATGGCCGCGTCGTGGCGCTGAACCGCGGGTTTGCCGACCTGCTGGGCATACGGGCCGGGCAAGGCCGCGCCCAGCCGATCGACCACTTCCTGAGCGCGGATGACGCGCTCGTGCTGCGTCAACGGCTCGCCAACGCTGGCAGCCCGCCCACCGCACCGGGCACGGCATCGCCAACACTCGCGCTGCGCCTGCGGGGCGGCGCTGCCGAACGCACGGCCATCGAAGTCATCGCCACGGGTGATGGTTGGCTGCTGGCCGCCCGTGCACCGGCAGGCGCTGGCCCCGGGTCACGCAGCGCCGACCGGCTCGAGCGCGACGACCGTTCGCTGCATGAACTCACGGCCATCGTCGACAACGCATTCATCGGGATCCTGTTCTCGCGCAACCGCGTCATCGAGCGGTGCAACCGACGCGCCGCCGAGATCTTTGGCTTTGGCAGCCCGGACGAACTGGCGGGCCAGCCCGGCAGCACGGTGTACCTGGACGCGGCGGCCTACGAGCGCGCCGGCCGGGAGGTCGGGCCGCTTCTTGCGGCGGGGCAGTCCTACACCGGCGAGTGGCCGATGCGGCGCATCGATGGCAGCACGGTGTGGTGCACGGTGTACGCGCGCGCCGTCGATCCGCAGCACACCGACCGCGGCACCGTCTGGATCTTCGACGACATCAGCGAGGCCCGGCGAACGCAGGAAACGCTGCAGCGCACGCTGCACGAACTCGACGCCATCATGAGCAACGCCTCCGTGGGCGTGCTGATCACCCGCAACCGGAGCATGGTGCGCTACAACCGCCAGTTCGCGGACATGTTCGGCTTTGACGGCGACAGCGGCTTCGGCCAACCGGCCCGGCTGCTGTACCGCAGCGACACGGAGTATGCCCAGGTCGGTGCCGTCGCCGGTCCGCTGCTGGGCACCGGCCGGCCGTTCCGGCAGGAGCTGTGGATGCAGCGGCAGGACGGCCAGCAGCTGTGGGTCAACCTCATCGGCTACGTCGAAGACCCGCAGTCACCCACCGAGGGCACGATCTGGATCCTCGAGGACCGCACGGCGTTCCGGCGCGCCGAGGACGCACTGCGCCGGGCACACGACCAGCAGCGCCTGATCCTCGACCACAGCGTCGTGGGCATCGCCTTCGTCCAGGACCACGCGTTCCAGCACTGCAATCGCCGCCTGGAGGAGCTCTACGGCTACGGGCCGGGCGAGATGGCCGGGCAGCCCACCACGCTGGGTGCACTTTCACCCCGGGTGCAGACTGCCGCGCTCGAGCGTGCCGACGCCATGATGGCGCGCGGCCAGACCTGGGCCAGCGAGGAAATCCACCGCCGCCGCGACGGTGAGCCTTTCTGGGTGCGCATCACCGGCCGCGCCATCGACCCGGCGCGACCAGCGGCCGGTTCGATCTGGAACTACGAGGACATCACCGACCGCAAGCTGGCCGAGGAGTCCCTGCGCGAAAGCGAGATGCTGCAACGCGCCATCCTGGAAAGCGCCAACCTGATGATCCTGGCGACCGACCGCGCCGGCGGCATCGTCACGGCCAATCCAGCCGTCTGCCAGACCCTGGGCTGGAGCGCCGACGAGCTGGTCGGTCGCACGCCGACCGAGCTCTTCGTCGATCCAGGTTCGGTCGACGAGCAGCGCCGCCTCATCGAGGAAGAGCTGGGGCTGGCCTGTCCGGACGCCATGGACGTGCTGGTCTCGCATGCACGGCTGGGCCGTGTGGATGAGCGCACCTGGCGTTTCCGCCGGCGTGACGGCACGACCTTGCCGGTGCAGTTGTCGGTCTCCACGCTGCTGCACAGCCAGTCCCAGGTCAAGGGCTATCTGCTCGTCGCGGCCGACATCACGCTGCGGGTGAAAGCCGAGCGGGCATTGCAGCGCTCGCACGAGCAGCTGGAGGCGCGTGTGCGACAGCGCACGGCTGAACTCGAAGCCGAGATGAGCGAACGCCGCCGCGCCGAACAGCGCCTGCGCTACCTGGCGCACCACGACGGCCTGACCGGTCTGCCCAACCGGGCCTTGCTGCGCCAGCGGCTGGACGAGGCCCTGCAATCTGCAGCACAGCGCGGCCTGCTGGTGGGCGTGATGTTCGTCGACCTCGACCGCTTCAAGACGATCAACGATTCGCTCGGGCACCACGCCGGCGATGCCTTGCTCAAGGTCGTGGCACAGCGCATCGCGGCGGAGTTGCGGGCGGGCGACACCGTCGCGCGCCTGGGCGGCGACGAGTTCGTGGTGGTGTTGCCCGGGCTCGACCGACCCGGGCACGCCGAGCATGTGGCCGCCAAGCTGCGCGACGCCCTGCAGGCCGCAGTGACGGTCGGGAGCCAGGAGCTGTTTGCCACGCCCTCGATCGGCCTGTGCTTCTTTCCGCACGACGGGACCACGGCTGATCACCTGCTGCGCAATGCGGACACCGCGATGTACGCGGCCAAGGCCGCCGGGCGCAACACCGTGCGCCGCTTCGATGCCGGCATGACCGAGGCAGCCGAGCAGCACTTTCAAATCGAAGGCGCATTGCGTCGTGCCGTGCAGCGTCGCGAGTTCGAGCCCTACTTCCAGCCCTGGTACCACCTGGGCAACGGCGATTTGGCCGGCATGGAGGTGCTGGCGCGTTGGCGCCACCCCGAGCGGGGACTGCTGGCACCGGCTCGCTTCATTCCGATCGCCGAGGAGTCCGGTCTGATCGCACCCATTGGCGAGCAGGTTCTGCGCGCCGCCTGCGAGCAGCTGCGGTGCTGGGACACCGCTGGCACTTGCGTGCCGCTCCTGGCCGTCAACCTCTCGCCTTGGCAATTCCGCGATCCCCGACTGCTCGACCTGCTGCGCGGCATCCTGGACGATGCCGGGGTGGACGCCACGCGCATCGAGCTCGAGATCACCGAATCCGCCCTGATGCAGGACGGCGAGCACACGCTGGCCACGCTCGGCCGCATGAAGGACGCGGGCTTCAGCCTGGCCGTGGACGACTTCGGCACGGGTTACTCGAGCCTGGCCTACCTGAAGCGCTTCCCGGTCGACAAGCTCAAGATCGACCGCTCGTTCGTGATCGACATGACGCACGACCCGGACGATGCCGCCATCGTGGGCACCATCATCGCGCTGGCGCGGGTGCTGCGATTGCAGGTGGTCGCCGAGGGCGTGGAGACGGCGGCCCAGCGCGATGCACTGCGTGCCGCCGGTTGCGATTGCGCCCAGGGCTATCTATACGCGGCACCCTTGCCGGCCAGCCAGGCGCTGGGCGGTGTGGCCCAACAACGGGCGGCAAGCGGGCGGCATTGAACGTCGTTGGTTGGTCCCGGGCGCGCGGGCGAGCCGGGCTCAATCCTCGAACCGACGCCCCTGTTCCGCCAACCGCCGCACCACCGCCGCTGGCGCGAAGCGCGGGCCGTATCGCTCGACCAGTTCGCCCGCGCGCGCAACGAAACGCGCCGGTCCCATGGCATTGATGAACTGCAGGGCCCCACCCTGGAAGGGCGCGAAGCCCCAGCCGAAGATGGAGCCGATGTTGGCATCGGCCACCGAACGCACCACGCCTTCTTCGAAGCAGCGCGCCGCCTCGTTGGCCTGGGCGAACATCAGGCGGTCGATCAGCTCGGCCTGCGGCGGCTGCTCGGCGCGCGACGGGTACAGCTCCTTCAGGCCCGGCCACAGCGATCGGCCGTCGTCGCTCCAGTCGTAGAAACCGCGCCCGGCCTTCTTGCCCACGCGGCCGATCTCGCACAGCGCGCGCAGAACCGCCTCGCCCGGATGCGGCGTGTAGGGCCGGCCTTCGGCGGCCAGATCCTTGCGGGTCTGGTCGGCCACGTGCAGCGCCAGGCTCAGGCTCACCTCGTCCTGCAGCGCCAGTGGCGGCATCGGCATGCCCGCCTGCAGACCCGCCTGCTCGATGTGCCGCGGGTGCACGCCCTCGGCCAGCAGCGCCAGCCCTTCCAGCACATAGGTGGCGAAGACGCGGCTGGTGTAGAAGCCACGCGAGTCGTTGACGACGATCGGCGTCTTGCCGATCTGCAGCACGAAGTCGAAGCCGCGCGCCAGCGTCTCGGGCGAGGTCTGCGCGCCAACGATGATCTCCACCAGCGGCATCTTGTCCACCGGGCTGAAGAAGTGCAGGCCGATGAAGTTCGCCGGCCGCGCGCTGGCCTTGGCCAGGCCGGTGATGGGCAAGGTGGAGGTATTGCTCGCGAACACCGCGTCGGCACCGATCACCGCCTCGGCCTGGCGGGTGACGCCGGCCTTGACCGCGCGATCCTCGAACACGGCCTCGATCACCAGATCGCAGCCCGACAGCCGCTCATATTGGGTGGTGGGGGTGATGCGCGCGAGCGCCGCCTCGCGTTGTTCGGCGCTGCGCCGGCCCTTCTTCACCGCCTGGTCGAGCAGGCCTTGCGAGTGGGCCTTGCCGCGCTCGGCGGCCTCTGCCGTGGTGTCCAGCAGAACGACCTCGATGCCGGCCATCGCCGCCACGTGGGCAATGCCCGCGCCCATCATGCCGGCGCCCAGGATGCCCAGCTTCTTCACGCTCGAGGCCGGCACTTGCGCAGGTCGCGAGCGGCCCTTCTTGATCGCGTTGAGCTGATACCACAGCGTGCCGATCATGTTGCGCGACTCGGGGCTGACGGCGCAGGCCGCGAAGTAGCGGCTCTCGAGCTCGAGCGCGTTGTCGATGTCCAGGAGGCTGCCCTCGAACACACTGGACATGATGTGCGTGATGGCCGGGTAGTTCCCATGGCTCTTGGCGCTGGCGATCGAGGGCGCGATGGCCAGCATCTGCACCACTGCGGGCGACTTGCCGTCGCCGCCAGGGAACTTGAACTTGGGCTCGTCCCAGGGCTGGCGCGGCTTGGGGTGGGCCCGTGCCCAATCGTGCGCCTGCGCCAGCAACTCGTCGCGGTTGGCGGCCAGCGCCGTGACCAGCCCCATGGCCAGCGCCTTGTCGGCGCGCACGTCGGCGCCCTCGCCCATCATCTGCAGCGCGGCCTGTATGCCCACCAGGCGCGGCAGCCGCTGGGTGCCGCCGCCACCGGGCAGCAGGCCGAGCTTGACCTCGGGAAGACCCAGCCGCGCCTTGCCGTCGTTGAGCACGATGCGCGCGTGACAGGCCATGGCCAGCTCCAGTCCGCCGCCCAGGCACATGCCATGGATAGCCGCGACCACCGGCTTGCCGCAGCGCTCGATGCGGCGCAGCACGCGCTTGAACATCATCGAGGCATCGAAGGCCTGCTGCGCGGTGGTCAACGCCCACAACCGGTCGACGTCGGCACCGGCCATGAAATCCTTCTTGCCCGAGGCGATGACCAGGCCCTTGAGCGCCGCATCCTGCTCGAGCCGGTCGACCAGCGCCAGCAGCGGTGCGGCGAGCTCGTCGTTGAGCAGGTTCATCGGCTTGCCCGGCAGATCCATCACCGCCAGGCCGATGCCGTGCTCGTCGATCGTCAAAGTCAGGGCTTCAGTCGTCTCGCTCATACGTTTCTCCAATCGGCACCACCTCGGCACCGCTCGCTCGAAGCCCAGCGGCCGCCGCGGAACCGGCTCCGCCGGGCCGCCGGCGGCGCCCCCCTGGGGGGGAGGCGCCGAAGGCGCTTCGGGGGGGTGTTGGCTCACACCCTCTCGATGATGGTGGCAATGCCCATGCCGCCACCCACGCACAGTGTGGCGCAGCCAGTGGCCAGGCCGCGGCGTTCCAGCTCGTCGAGCAGGGTGCCCAGGATCATGCAGCCGGTGGCACCCAGCGGATGGCCCATGGCGATGGCGCCGCCATTGACGTTCACCCGCTCGGGATCGACGCCCAGGTCGCGCGCGGTCTTCATCGGCACCACCGCGAAGGCCTCGTTCACCTCCCACAGGTCGATGTCGCCGGCCTGCATGCCGGCCTTGGTCAGCGCCTTGCGGCACGCCGGCGTGGGGCCGGTGAGCATGATGGTCGGCTCGGCACCGGTGACCGCCGCAGCGCGGATGCGCGCGCGCGGCTTCAGGCCGGCCCTGGCGCCGCCCTCGGGCGAGCCCACCAGCATCAACGCCGCGCCGTCGACGATCCCCGAGGAATTGCCGGCGTGGTGCACATGCTCGATGCGCTCGACGGTGGTGTACTTGCGCAGCGCCGTGGCATCGAAGCCCATCGCCCCCATCATGGCGAACGAGGGATCGAGCTTGGCCATCGCCTCCAGCGTCGCGTTCGGGCGGATGGTTTCGTCCTCGTCCAGCAGGGGCAGGCCAGCGATGTCGTGCACCGGCACGATGGAGCGGGCAAAGCGGCCCTCGGCGCGCGCGGCCGCGGCGCGCTGATGCGAGCGCAGGGCAAAGGCATCGAGATCGGCGCGGCCCCAGCCCTCGATGGTGGCGATCAGGTCGGCGCTGATGCCCTGCGGCACGAAGCCGGTCTTCTGGTTGATGCGCGGGTCCATCACCCAGGCGCCGCCGTCGCTGCCCATCGGCCAGCGGCTCATCGACTCGACGCCGCCGGCCACCACCAGGTCCTCGTAGCCGCTGGCCACCTTGGCGCCGGCCAGGTTCACCGATTCGAGCCCCGAGGCACAGAAGCGTGACTGCGTGACGCCTGCCACCGAAATCGCCCACTGCGCGTCGAGCACCGCGGTGCGTGCGATGTCGGCGCCTTGCTCGCCGACGGGCGTGACGCAGCCCAGCACCACGTCGTCGACCAGTGCGGTGTCGAGCTGGTTGCGCGCCTGCAGCGCCAGCAGCAGCGTGCGCAGCAGCCACACCGGGCTGGCCTGGTGCAGCTTGCCGTCCTTCTTGCCCTTGCCGCGCGGGGTGCGGACGTGGTCGTAGATGTAGGCGGTGCTCATCGATCTATCCTCCGGTCGCTGCGCGACCACCTCCACCGGGGAGGAACGCGCTCCCTGCGGGAGCACCCAACGTCATCTCACTTGATCAGGAACTTCAGCATCCGGTCGGCAAAGCGGCCGTAGGGCGGGCCGATCAGCGACATCGCCGACCAACGCGCCTGGTGGAACACCGGACGCAGCTTGGAGAAGGTCTGGAAGCCTTCGCGACCGTGGTAGTGGCCCATGCCCGAGGGGCCGACGCCGCCGAAGGGCAGGTCGTGCTGGGCCACGTGCAGCAGCGCATCGTTGACCGACACACCGCCTGACATGATGTGGTCGAGCAGGTGGTCGACCGTGGTCCGGTCGTTGCTGAACGGGTAGACCGCCAGCGGCCGGTCGGCCCTGTTCACCGCCTCGATCACTTCGTCGAGCTGGCCGTAGCCGTGGATCGGCAGGATCGGGCCGAAGATTTCGCGCGTCATCAACGCCGAGCCATGCGGCGCGTCCAGCACGATCACCGGTGCGATCTTGCGCGTGGCGGCGTCGTAGGCCGGACCGGGCAACAGCTGCACCAGCGTCGCGCCGCCTGCGCGGGCCTCGTCCAGCGCGGCCAGCAGGCGCTCGAACGAGCGTTGGTCGATGATGGAGGTGTAGTCGGTCGAGGCCAGCGACGGATAGCGCGCCGGCACCACGGCCTGCGCCAGCTTCACGAACTCCGCCACCTTGCGGTGCGGCAGCCAGGCATGGTCCACGGAAGTGCAGATCTGGCCTGCGTTGAGGCACTTGACGAACAGGATGCGCTCGGCCGCGGTCTGCAGCGGGAAGTCGTCGCAGACGATGGCCGGTGCCTTGCCGCCGAGCTCCAGCGTCACCGGGCACAGGTTGGCCGCGGCCGCGGCCATCACCGCGCGGCCGGTCTGGCCCGAGCCGGTGAACAGCAGGTGATCGAACGGCAACTTGGAGAACTCGATGCCGACACCGCCGGTCTCGTCGAAGAACTGCAGCTTCTCGGGCGGGAAGTAGGCCGGGCTCTTCTCGATCAGCAGCGCGGCGAGCCGGCGCGAGTTCTCGCTCATCTTCACCAACGCTCGGTTGCCGGCGGCGAAGATGTAGGTCAAGGGCACGAAGCTGAGGTTGACCGGGAAGTTCCACGGCACGATGGCGCCCACCACGCCCAGCGGCTGCGGCACCACCTGGTTGCGCGCCCCGGGAAAGCTCAGCAGGTCGACGTGGCGCTGCTGCGGCCTCATCCAGGCGCCCATCTCGCGCAGGGCGTACTTGATGCCATCGACCGCCGGCGCGATCTCGCACAGCCGCGTCTCGTGCGCCGAGCGGTGGCCGTAGTCGGCGTTGATCGCCGCTTCCAGCGCGCCCTGGTGGTCGAGCAGGAAGGCGCGCAGGCGCATCAGGTCGTCGCGGCGCTCGGCCAGCGTAGGCACCGGATGCTGGCGATACGCGGCGCGCTGGCGCTCCAGCGCGGCGCGCAATGATTGTGCGAGCATGGGTTCGGCAGCGTTCATGCGTTCTTGGCCAGGACGTGGGGCTTCACATGAAGCGGCTGGCCAGCTCCTTCATGATCTCGTTGGTGCCGCCGTAGATGCGCTGCACCCGGGCATCGGCATACAGCTCGGCGATCGGGTACTCCATCATGTAACCGTAGCCACCGAACAGCTGCAGGCATTCGTCGATCACCTTGCACTGCAGGTCGCTCACCCAGCACTTGGCCAGCGCGGCACGCGCCGCATCGAGCTCGCCCTTGAGGTGCGCGGCCATGCAGGCATCGACGAAGCTGCGTGCGGCCAGCACGTTCGCCTGCACCTCGGCAAGCTTGAAGCGCGTGTTCTGGAACGCCCACACCGGCTTGCCGAAAGCCTTGCGTTCCTTCGTGTAGGCCAGGGTGTCATCGAGCGCGCGCTCCATCGCGCCCACCCCGCTGACCGCAATGATCAGCCGCTCCTGCGGCAGTTGCTGCATCAGCTGGATGAAGCCCTGGCCCTCGGCGCCGCCCAGCAGGTTCTCGACCGGCACGCGCACGTCGTCGAAGAACAGCTCCGAGGTGTCCTGCGCCTTCATGCCGATCTTGTCGAGGTTGCGGCCGCGCCGGAATCCCGGCACGGGCCGGCCCTGGTCGTCTTCGACCTCCACCACCAGCAGCGAGGTGCCATGCGCGCCGGCATCGCGGTCGGTCTTGCACACCACGATCACCAGGTTGGCGTTCTGGCCGTTGGTGATGAAGACCTTCTGGCCGGTCAGCAGGTAGTGGTCGCCGTCGCGGCGGGCGAGGCTGCGCACGCCCTGCAGGTCGCTGCCGGCGCCGGGCTCGGTCATCGCGATGGCGCCGACCCGCTCGCCTTTGGCCATCGGCGGCAACCAGCGCTGCTTCTGCTCTTCGGTGCCGTAGTGCAGGATGTAGGGCGCGACGATGGCCGAGTGCAGGCCGCCGCCAAAACCGCTGAGGTTGGCGCGCGCCTGCTCGAGCAGGATCACCGCGTCGTGACCGAAGTCGCCGCCGCCGCCGCCGTAGGCCTCGGGCATGGCGCAGCACAGCAGGCCGTGCTCGCCGGCCTCGCGCCAGGTGTCGCGCGGCATCATGCCGGCCTCGCGGAACTGCGCCGAGCGCGGCACCCAGCGCTCGCGGAAGAACCGCGCCACGCTGTCCTGCAGCATGCGGTGCTCGTCGGTGATCCAGGCCGAAGGGAAGTGGGGCAAGGCCATCGGGGGGGCTCCTCAATCGGCGCCGAGCTGGCGGCGCACCGTGGCGTTGATCACGCGCAGCTCAGCCAGCATGGCCTCGATATGCGCGCGCTTGCGCTCGAGCTCGTCGATCGCCTCGTCGGTGCGCTTGAGCACGTAGCGCATCTGCTGCGTGCGGCCCTCGCCATGCGCGCCGTACAGGTCGAGGTAGTGCTTGATCTCGGCCAGCGAGGCACCGATGGCCTTGCTGCGCAGGATGAGCGCCAGGCGTGCCCGGTCGCGGCGGCCGTAGACACGCGAACCGTTCACGCGTCGCGGCGCCAGCAGCCCCTTGTCCTCGTAGAAGCGCAGCGCCCGCGGCGTGATGTCGAAGGCCTTGCACAGCTCGGTGACGCCGAACAGCTCGGTGGCATCGTCATGGCGGTGGGCATCCACCGCCTCGCGCGCGGCCGCGGTGACGGGTGGGCTGCGCTCGTCGATGCGCACGGCGGCTGTCCTTCAGCCCACCACGCGCTGCAGCTTCATGGCCACGCTCATGTCGCCGCTGACCTTGAACTTGCCGCTCATGTACCCGGTGACCGGCTCGAGCGAGCCGTCGAGCAGCGCCGCGAGGTTCTCGCGCGTGATCGCCACGGTGCAGTCGGCATCGGTGTCGGTGTTGGACACCGTGTTGGGCGAGGCCTTGCCGTCGATCACGACCACGCCGTCGGTGCCGCAGTCGAACTTGAGCACGGCGCCCAGGCCGCAGTTGTCACCGACCTTGGCGCGCAGCGCGTCGGTGCAGGCTTGCATGTCCATCAGGGGATTCCTCTTGCAGGTGGAAAGGTCGAACACGGGCGCTGCGCCGGGCGCGGCCCTCGGTTTCGGCATCGTAAGGCGACAACATAACGCACGGGACTCGCGTTTTCCCTTAATGTAATAGGGTTGACGTTAACGTCACCCGTAGGCCTAATGCGCCATCTTCGATCGCACGACCGCAAGGCCCCCATGGCATCGTCGACCCCCGCCACACCGCCGGATCCCGCCGCAATCGCCGCTACACCGCCGGCCACGGGCTACCGCAGCGTCTTTCGCCCCGGCCTGTTCGCGGGGCAGGCAGTGTGGGTCACCGGCGGCGGTTCGGGCATCGGCCGCTGCGTCGCGCACGAGCTGGCTGCGCTGGGCGCGCAGGTGATCATCAGCGGCCGCAGTGCCGACAAGCTCGAGCGCGTGGCCACCGAGATCGCCGCCGACGGCGGGCGCTGCGCCTGGCGCGCTTTCGATATCCGCGACGAGGACGCCGTGCGCGCACACATCGCAGCCGCGCTGGTCGAGCACGGCCCCATCACCGGCCTGGTCAACAACGCCGGCGGGCAGTTTCCGGCGCCGCTGCTGGCGCTGTCCAAGCGCGGCTTCGAGTCGGTGGTGGCCAACAACCTGACCGGCGGCTTCCTGATGATGCGCGAGCTCTTCGTGCAGTGCCTGCAGCAGCACGGCGGCGCTGTGGTCAACATGACCGCCGACTTCCGCAATGGCATGCCCGGCATGGGCCACTCGGGCGCAGCGCGCGCCGGCATGAGCAACCTGACCATGAGCGCCGCGGTGGAGTGGGCGCATGCGGGCGTGCGCGTCAACGCCGTGGCCCCGGGCTGGATCGCGAGCTCGGGCATGGACACCTACGCCGGCGCCGTGCGCACGCTCATCCCGCGCCTGAAGCAGCATGTGCCGCTGGGCCGCATGGGGCTGGAGGCCGAGGTCAGCGCCGCCATCGTCTTCCTGCTGTGCCCGGCGGCGGCCTTCATCACCGGGGTCACACTGCAGATCGACGGCGCGGCCTCGCTGGGCTCGGCCGTGTTCCCGCGCCTGCCGGTGCAGCGCCAGACGCCCTTCGAGGGCTTCCACCGCGCCACCACGCCCGAGGTGCTGCGCGAGCCCACCGACCCCGCCCCCTGCGGCGAAGGATCCCGCTGATGCCCGTACTGACTTCGCGGATCGACCCCCGCTCCCCCGCGTACGCCGCCAACGCCGCCCGCATGCGCGAGCGCCTGGACGAGGTGCGCGCACTCGAAGCCAAGGTCGTAGCCGAAAGCCGCAGCAAGGCCGAGCGCTTCGCCCGCCGCGGCCAGCTGCTGCCGCGCGAACGCGTCGCCCGCCTGATCGACCGTGGCAGCGAGTTCCTCGAGCTCAGCACCCTGGCGGGCCTGGGCATGCACGACGACGACGGCAAGAAGAGCGTGCAGGGCGGCGGCGCCATCACCGGCATCGGTGTGGTGGCCGGCAAGCGCGTCTTCATCACCGCCAACGACAGCGCCGTCAAGGGCGGCACGGTTGCGCCCATGGGCCTGAAAAAGGGCTTGCGCGCGCAGGCCATCGCGCTGGAAAACAAGCTGCCGCTGGTGTCGCTGGTCGAGTCCGGCGGCGCCAACCTCATGTACCAGGCCGAGATCTTCGTCGACGGCGGCCGCAGCTTCGCCAACCAGGCGCGGCTGTCGGCCGCCGGCATCCCGCAGGTGGCGGTGGTGCACGGCGCCTCCACCGCCGGCGGCGCCTACCTGCCCGGCCTGTCGGACTATGTCGTGCTGGTCAAGGACCGCTCCAGCATCTATCTGGCTGGCCCGCCGCTGGTCAAGGCCGCCATCGGCGAAGAAGCGACCGAGGAAGCCCTGGGCGGCGCCGAGCTGCACGCACGCACCACCGGCCTGGGCGAATACCTGGCCGACGACGACGCCCATGCCATCGCCCTGGCGCGCGAACTGCTCGCAGCGCTGCCCTGGGACGCGGCCCCAGCACCATCGCAGGCGCCACCCCCGCGCTATCCCGCCGAGGAGCTGCTGGGTGTGGTGCCCGCCGACGAGCGCGAGCCCTATGACGTGCGCGAGGTCGTCGCCCGACTGGTCGACGACTCGGCCTTCCTCGAATTCAAGGCCGCCTACGGGAGCGACACGATCTGCGGCCACGCGCGCATCGACGGTCATGCGGTCGGGTTGATCGGCAACAACGGCCCCATCCAGCCGAACGGTTCGACCAAGGCCGCCCAGTTCATCCAGCTGGCCGACCAGAGCGGCCTGCCCCTGGTCTTCCTGCAGAACACCACCGGCTACATGGTGGGCTCGTCCGCCGAGGCCGCCGGCGCCATCAAGCACGGCAGCAAGATGATCCAGGCCGTGGCCAACGCGCGGGTGCCCAAGTTCACCATCGTGCTCGGTGGCAGCTTCGGCGCCGGCAACTACGGCATGTGCGGCCGCGGCTTCGATCCGCGCTTCATCTTCGCCTGGCCCAGCGCACGCACCGCGGTGATGGGCGGCGCCCAGGCCGCGATGGTGATGGAGCTCGTCGGCCGCGCCAAGCTCGAACGAACCGGTATCGAGCTCAACGAACAGGCCGAGGCCGGCTTGAAGGCGATGAGCGAGCAGCTCAAGCGCCGGCTCGATGCCGAGTCCACGGCGCTGTTCGGCACCGCTCGCCTGTGGGACGACGGGATCATCGACCCGCGCGACACCCGACGTGTGCTCGCCCTGTGCCTGGCGCTGGCCGCCGAGGCCGCTGCCCGCACGCTGCATCCCAACACCTTCGGCATCGCCCGACTCTGAGACCCCACCGCGAGGAAGCGTCCATGCAATTCACCGACCAGCACCGCGCCCTGGACGACACCGTCACCCGGTTCGTGCACAAGGAACTCAACCCCCACATCGACGAGTGGGAGCGCGCCGAGCAGTTCCCCAGTCACGAGATCTTCAAGAAGCTGGGCGACCTGGGGCTGCTCGGCCTGAAGTACCCCGAGGAGTACGGCGGCGCCGGCCTGGACTTCAGCTACTCCATGGTGATGGCCGAGGCGCTGGGGGCGACGAACTGCGGCGGCGTGCCCATGGCCATCGGCGTGCACACCGACATGTGCACGCCCGCGCTGGCGCGCTTCGGCAGCGATGAACTCAAGCGCGAGTTCCTGGCGCCCTCGATCGCGGGCGACATGGTCGGTTGCATCGGCGTCAGCGAGCCCGGCGGCGGCTCCGACGTCGCGGCGGTGAAGACCACCGCGCGCAGGGACGGCGGCGACTACGTCATCAACGGCAGCAAGATGTGGATCACCAACGGCATGAAGGCCGACTGGTGCTGCCTGCTCGCCAACACCAGCGACGGCCCGGTGCACAAGAACAAGAGCTTGATCGTCGTCCCGCTGAGTGCCCCCGGCGTTACGCGGCAGAAGATCCACAAGATCGGCATGAACAGCTCCGACACGGCACAGCTGTTCTTCGACAATGTGCGCGTGCCGCAACGCCACCTGATCGGCCAGGAAGGCCTGGGCTTCATGTTCCAGATGATGCAGTTCCAGGAGGAGCGCCTGTGGGGCGCCGCCGGCTCCCTGCGCAGCCTGGACCACCTCATCGACATCACGGTCGAGTACACCCGCGAGCGCAAGGCCTTCGGCAAGAGCATCCTCGACAACCAGGTCGTGCACTTCCGTCTGGCCGAGCTGCGCACCGAAGTCGAGGCCCTGCGGGCGCTGACCTACCGCGCGGTCGAGGCCTACGTCGGCGGCAAGGACGTCACCAAGCTCGCGTCCATGGCCAAGCTCAAGTGCGGGCGGCTGTCGCGCGAGGTCACCGACGCGTGCCTGCAGTACTGGGGCGGCATGGGCTACACCCTGGACAACCTGGTCTCGCGCGCCTACCGCGACAGCCGCCTGATCTCCATCGGCGGCGGCGCCGACGAGGTGATGCTGGGCATCATCGCCAAGCTCGAGGGCACGCTGCCCAGAGGCTCCCACTGATGTTTGGGCAACGGCCGCTGTGGCGCCAGTCATGGCTCGCGGGGATGGCCGTGGCTTGCCAGGTCGTGCTCGGAGGATCTGCGATGGCCATTGACCTTGCACCTTTGTGGGACCACGCCCGCCCTGCGGTGAGCGAGGAGCGCTTCCGGGCGGCCCTGGCCACCGCGAGCGGCGACGATGCGCTGGTGCTGCGCACACAGATCGCGCGCACCTGGGGCATCCGCCGCGAGTTCGACAAGGCGCGCGAGATGCTCGACGGGCTCAGGCCCGAGATCGACCGCGCAGGCGCGGAGCCGCGCGTGCGGTGGCAGCTCGAGTGGGGCCGGACCTGGGTCTCCGCCACCCACACGCCGCAGCAGCGCACGCCCCAGGCACTGGCGCAGGCCCGGGCGGCCTACGCCCAGGCACTCGACATGGCGCAAGCCGCTGGCCTGGATGGCCTGGCCGTCGATGCCGTCCACATGATGGCCTTTGTCGACACGGCGCCCGCCGACCAGCTGAAGTGGAACGAGCGGGGCCTGGCCATCGCCCGCACATCCACCCAACCGGCGGCCAAGGCCTGGGAAGCGTCGCTGCGCAACAACCAGGGCGTGGCGCTCAAGGAGCTCGGGCGCCTGGACGACGCGCTGGCCGAGTTCCGCCAGGCGTTGGTCCTCCGCGAAGCGCAGGGCCAGGTGCGCGGCATCCGCATCGCGCACTGGATGATCGCCTGGACGCTGCGTGCCATGGGCCGGCTGGACGAGGCCCGCGAGATCCAGCTGCGCCTGGAGCGCGAGTGGGACGCCGACGGCCAGCCCGACCCGTACGTCTTCGAAGAGCTCCAGGCCATCTACCAGGCACAGGGCAACGAGGCACGGGCCCGGCATTACGCCGAGCGCCACCGCACGAGCCGCACACCATGACCACGACGCTCGACCAACGGCACGCCGATGGCGTGCTGCACATCACCCTCAACCGCCCCACGGTGCGCAACGCCATGTCGCTGGCGATGGTGACCGAACTGCGCGAGGCGCTGGCCACAGCCGAGGCCGACGGCCGCAGCCGCGCCATCGTGCTGCGCGGCGCCGGTGGCCACTTCTGCTCGGGCGGCGACATCCAGGACATGGCACGCGCGCGCATGGCCGCG
>JABWBN010000002.1 GCA_013360485.1 Burkholderiaceae bacterium
CGCAGCCGTTTTGCTGGCCGGGCGACAACCGCTGGCGCGTGCCGGTGCCCAGGCCGAGGAGCCGCTGGCCGATGCCGTGCGCACGGCGCTCACGGCGGCCATCTCGAGCGCGGCGCCGCCGCGACCTGTCTTTGCCAGCACCGAGGCCCGCATGGCCTACCTGCGATGGCTCTCGCGCACGAGCGACCGCCTCAAGCGACGCAAGAGCGAACTGCACACGCGCGTCGAGTTCCTGGAAACACTGTGGTACGAAGCGCAGCGCGCCGGGCTCGAGACGGCGCTCGTGCTGGGCCTGATCCAGGTCGAGAGCGGCTTTCGCAAGTACGCGATCAGCGCGGTCGGTGCCCGCGGCTACATGCAGGTCATGCCCTTCTGGGCACGGCTGATTGGCGATGGTGACGTGGCGCGCCTGTTCCACACGCAGACCAACCTGCGCTTCGGTTGTGTGATCCTGCGCCACTACCTCGAAGTCGAGCGCGGAGACCTGTTTCTGGCGCTGGGCCGCTACAACGGCAGCCGTGGCAAGGCGGAGTATCCGAACGCCGTGCAGGCCGCGCGAAAACAGTGGCTGGCGTGAGTGCCTGAGAACACATGGGACGCATCTGGCGCCCATGGGCATGGGCCGGCGCCGGCGCACAGCCGGGCACCGACCCATCGGGTTTCACTGGGCGGTCAGCATCTGCTGCAGTTCGCCGGACTGGAACATCTCCATCATGATGTCGGAGCCGCCGACGAATTCGCCCTTGATGTACAGCTGCGGGATTGTGGGCCAGTTGGCGTAGTCCTTGATGCCCTGCCGGATGGCCTCGTCTTCGAGCACGTTCACCGTGGTGAAGTCCTCGAGCCCGCAGGCCTTGAGCACCTGCACCGCGCGGCCGGAGAAGCCGCACATCGGGAATTGGCTGGTGCCCTTCATGAACAGCACGACCCGGTTGCCCTTGACGATGCTGTCGATGCGTTGTTGAACGTCGCTCATGGAATGCAATGCTGGTAGCGGTGTGGGAAGAACGCGATTATTCGCCATCCGCAGCTGGCGCGCCGTTCCCGGTGGCACAAGACCGCGCCGCCACTCGGGCGGCACACAGGCGCACCCGAGCGCGAGCGCGTTCAGGCGTTGCCGCTCAAGTCCTTAGAAGGTGTAGTTGACGCCCAGCCGGATCACCGGCTGCAGTTGCATCTCGCGCAGCGCATCGTTGAGGTCGAGCGTTCCGCCGAAGACACGGCCCAGGCGTGAGGCCGCAGCGGGATTCTGAGCCGCCAAGCCGACATCGGCGCTGAAGCCCCAGTCGCCGCGTGCTCCGGCGCCGGCATACCCGATGCCGAGGTACGGCCAGGTGCTGCGTGACTCGGATTGCGCCGATGGCACCGTCCGCTGGTTCAACAGCAGGCCGCTCGTCAGCCGAACACCGGTGTTGCCGAACCGCAGTGCATCCAGATGGTAGTCCCCCATCAGGAACGTGGTGCGCCTGGCCTGGCCAAGGGCGGGAGCCGTGAGTGCCCACGGCGTCAGCACGGGGGCGAGGTCGAGTTCGATGCGCGCGCCCCAGCGGGCCCCGAGTACGTCTGGTCGGGCGACCAGCCCCTCGCCGGCTGCCAGGACCGGCATCGACAGTGCGGACAAGACCAGGAACACGAAGCTGCGCATGGTGGTTTCCTCCGCTGGCGAAGGCATGCCCATCGTACGCCAGCCAGGGCCCGGTGTGCGGCCTATCAACCGTGACAAACACGCCCGAATTCGCGGGAATTGTCAGCGGCAACCGGAATCGGGCCAGCGGCCGGCCGTGCAGCGCGGCAAACCCGCCAAGTCATTGCGCGTGGAGACCTCCTCGAAGCCGGCAACGCGCATCAGCCCCTGCACGGCAGCAGCCTGGTCGTACCCGTGCTCCAACACCAACCAGCCCAGCGGGAACAAGTGACGTGGTGCGGTGGCAACGATCTGCCGCACGGCATCCAGTCCATCGCCGCCGGGGCTGAGCGCCTGCAGGGGTTCGTGGCGCAAATCTGCCAGGTGCGGGTCTGCGGCGGCGATGTACGGCGGGTTGGATACCGCCAAGTGAAAGCGCTGCGTCCCGACCGCGTCCCACCAGGCGCCATGCGCAAACGCCAGCTTCAGGCCCAGTTGCTCGGCGTTGGATGCGGCGCATGCAAGCGCATCGCCGCTGACGTCAGTGGCCACGATGTGGGCCTTCCGGCGTCGATGGGCCAGGGCCAGTGCGATGGCGCCGCTGCCGGTACCCAAGTCCACCACGGCCGGTGCGCCGGCAGCCGGCATGAGCTCGAGCGCCCAGTCCACCAGCGTTTCGGTATCGGGTCGTGGCACCAGCACCGCCGGACCTACTCGCAGCCGCAGGCCATGGAACTCGCGCCAGCCGGTGATATAGGCCAGTGGCTCGCCGAGTGCCCGCCTCTCACAGTCGACCGCGAAGCGCTGCGCGATGTCGGTGGGCACGGGGTCAGCGTCGTGGGCGATGAGCCAACCACGTTCACGCTGCAGGTGATGACCCAGCAAGGCGTGCGCATCCACCCGGTCCAGGCCCCGATCGCGGGCATGCGAGAGCCACTGCCCCACGTTGCGTGCGTCGTTGTCCGGCGTGTTCGCTGCGCTCGTCCCTGCGTCGGCCGCTGGCAGGGTCATGCTGCACCCTCCAGCGCTGCGAGTTGGTCCTGGGCCTGCGCCGCCTGCAACGCAGCGATCACGTCGCCCAGGTCGCCATCCATGATCTGCCCGAGCTTGTAGAGCGTCAGGTTGATGCGATGGTCGGTGAGGCGTCCCTGGGGGAAGTTGTAGGTGCGGATGCGATCCGACCGATCGCCGCTGCCCACCAGGCTGCGGCGCGTAGCGGCCTCGCGGGCCTCGCGTTCACTGCGCTCGCGATCGCGCAGCCGGGCCAGCAGCACCGCCATGGCTTTGGCCTTGTTGCGGTGCTGCGAGCGGTCGTCCTGGCATTCGGCCACGATGCCGGTCGGCAGGTGGGTGATGCGGATCGCCGAGTCGGTCTTGTTCACATGCTGCCCACCAGCACCCGATGCGCGGAACGTGTCGATGCGCAGTTCGGCCGGGTCGAGCGTGATCTCGGCCTGCTCGTCCGGCTCGGGCATGACGGCCACCGTGCAGGCGCTGGTGTGGATGCGACCCTGCGCCTCGGTCTGCGGCACACGCTGCACCCGATGGCCGCCGGATTCGAACTTGAGCTGGCCGTATGCGCCGTCGCCTTCCACCCGCAGCACCAACTCCTTGTACCCGCCGAGATCGGACGCGGATTCACTCATGACTTCGGTGCGCCAGCCGCGGCGCTCGCAGTAGCGCAGGTACATCCGGGCCAGGTCGGCAGCAAACAGTGCGGATTCTTCGCCACCGGTGCCGGCGCGAATCTCCAGGAAGGCGGGCCGTCCATCGTCGGGGTCGCGCGGCAGCAGATCGGTCTGCAGGCGCAGATGCAACTGTTCCAGTTCGGCCGCGGCGGCGGCGATCTCCTCGCGTGCCATGTCCGCGAATTCGGGCTCGACCAGCATCGCCTGCGCCGCCGTCAGGTCCGACTCGCGCTGCTCGTAGCGGCGGAACGTCTGCACCACGGCCGCCACGTCCGCCTGCTCGCGCGCCACTTGTCGGTAGCGGTTCATGTCGTTGGCCAGCGATGGATCGGACAGCAGCGCGTCGAGCTCGTCCAGCCGCATCGCCAGGCGTTGCAGTTGATGTCGCAGTGCATCTTTCATGGGTGGCTGGGGTGTCGGTCCGCTGGAGGGGGCGCCGGCAGAAGGGCACGCGGCGGCGCGCGGTTGGGTGTGCGTTGCCTGCGAGGCAGCGCGGCAAGGCCCAGCGCCGCTACGAACGCTCGTCGGCAGGGTTGCGGGCAGCCTGGCGAAGAAACAGCCGCGACACGGTGTCCGCCAACTGGTGACGTTGCAGGCCATCGGTGGCATGCAGCTCCGCCAGCGCGCCGTGCAGCATCTTCTGCGTGAGCCCGCGCGACAGCGCCTCGAGCACCGCCTCGAGGTCAGCCCCTTTGGCCAACTGCTTGCGTGCACGCGCCAACTCGGTGGCGCGCCACTGGTCGGCCTGGGCATGCAGCGCCTGGATCAGCGGCACGGTGGCGCGTTGGTCCAGCCAGTGGCTGAAGCTCTGCACACCGGCGTCGATGATGGCTTCGGCCTGCGCCACGGCGGCCTGGCGCTTCTCCCCGGCGGTCTGCACCAGTGCCGAGAGGTCATCGACCGTGTAGAGGTACACGTCGTCCAGCGTTGCCACCTCAGGCTCGATGTCACGCGGCACCGCCAGGTCGACCATGAATATCGGCCGGCGTCGGCGAGCCTTCAGCGCGCTCTTGACGGCGCCCAGACCGATGATGGGCAAGGTGCTCGCCGTGCAGGAGACGATGGCGTCGAACTCGTGCAGGCGCGTCGGCAGGTCGGCCAGACGCATCGCTTGCGCGCCGAAGCGGCCGGCCAGCCGCTCGCCACGCTCGAGGGTGCGGTTGGCGATGGCCATCGACCTGGGCTGGCGGGCGGCAAAGTGCGTCGCCACCAGCTCGATCATTTCGCCGGCGCCGACGAACAGCACCTGGATCTGCTGCAGGTCCTCGAAGAGCTGACCGGCCAGGCGCACGGCAGCGGCGGCCATGCTGATGGAGTGTGCGCCGATCTCGGTGGAGGTGCGAACATCCTTGGCCACCGAGAAGGAGCGCTGGAACAACTGATGCAGCGTCGTGCCCAGTGTGCCAGCGGCATCGGCCTCGCGCACTGCCTGCTTGAGCTGCCCGAGGATCTGCGGCTCGCCCAGCACCATGGAATCGAGCCCCGCGGCCACCCGGAACGCATGACGCGCGGCATCGCGGTGCTCCAACACATAGGTGTGGGCGCGCAACTGCTCGCTGCTTACTCCGCCTTGTGCAGCCAGCCAGTCGATCGATGGATGCACGAGCTCGCGAACCGCGGCAGGTTCGGCGGCCACGTACAGCTCGGTCCGGTTGCAGGTCGACAGCAGCGCGGCTTCGGGCAGCGCGCGCCGCAGGCGTTCACGAAACCCCCGCAGGGCGGGCGAGAGTTGCTCCGGCGCAAACGCGAAACGACCGCGCAGGTCCACCGGCGCGGTCGTGTGGTTCAGGCCGAGGGCGAACACACTCATGGCACCGAATTATAGAATTCGGCCCCTTCGAACCCGTGGGTGCCGATGAGCGGCCCGTCTTCTGTCTTGATTCGCATCAATTTCTGGGGCCGATCGAGGTGAACCCGGTTCCGCATGCCGCCCGGCATGAGCCCAAACGACCACCCGCCATTCACCATGTCCGCCGTTGACGTGCTCTGGCACCTGCTGAACCTGTTCGCCCCGGCCCTGGGGCTGGGCGTGCTGTCGGCGACCGGTGTCAAGTGGCTGTGGCGTGCGGAACTGCGGGCAGTGCCCTGGAGGCGGTTGGCGATCTGGGCCGTGGCAACGTCTGCGGCCGTGACGCTGGCCGGGCTTTGGGTCACGGGACAGGACGGCCGCATGTCCACCTATGCTGCGATGGTGTTGGGATGCGCTGCGGCGCTGTGGTGGGTCGGGTTGAGGCGGGCGGGCCGCACCTGAAGGCAGCCAGGCGACGCTGCGTCTGGTTCGGTGGCATCAGGCCGGCGCGGTTTCGATCGCGAGGCGGCCCCGCAGCGAATGGGGCAATGCAGCGGTGACGTGAACGTCGACCAACTGGCCGATCAGCCGCTGGCTGTGGGTGCCGCCGTCGAAGTTGACGATCCGGTTGCAGGCCGTGCGCCCCATCAGTTCGGCGGGGTTCTTGCGGCTCGGGCCCTCGACCAGAATGCGCTGCACCGTGCCGACGCGCCCGGCGCTGATGCGCTGCACGTTTTCCTCCAGCAGGGCCTGCAACTGCTGCAGTCGCGCGAGTTTGATGTCCTGGGGTGTGTCGTCGGCCAGGTTGGCTGCCGGCGTGCCGGGACGGGGGCTGAACACGAAGCTGAAGCTCGCATCGAAGCCGATGTCGCGGATCAGTTGCAGCGTGCGCTCGTGGTCGTCCTCGGTTTCACCGGGAAAGCCGACGATGAAGTCGCTCGACAGGCTCAGTTCGGGGCGCACCGCGCGCAACCTGCGCACGATGCTCTTGTACTGCAGCACGCTGTAGCCGCGCTTCATGGCCATGAGGATGCGGTCGCTGCCATGCTGTACCGGCAGATGCAGGTGGCTCACCAGCTTGGGACAGCGCGCATAGGCATCGACCAGTCGCGCCGTGAACTCGTTGGGGTGGCTGGTGGTGTAGCGCAGACGCTCGATGCCGGGGATCTCGTGCACATACTCGAGCAGCAGCGCGAAGTCGGCGATCTCGCCAGTGGTGCCCATCGCGCCGCGGTAGGCATTGACGTTCTGGCCCAGCAGCGTCACCTCGCGCACACCCTGGGCCGCCAGGCCGGCCACCTCGGCCAGAATGTCGTCGAGCGGACGGCTCACTTCGTCGCCGCGGGTGTAGGGCACGACGCAGTACGAGCAGTACTTGGAGCAGCCCTCCATCACCGACACAAATGCCGTTGCGCCTTCGACGCGTGCAGGGGGCAGGTGATCGAACTTCTCGATTTCGGGAAAGCTCACGTCGACTTGGGGTCGACCTGCGCGTTGGCGGTCTTCGATGAGCTGGGGCAGGCGGTGCAAGGTCTGTGGACCGAACACCAGATCGACATAGGGTGCGCGTTCCAGGATGGCCTCGCCTTCCTGGCTGGCCACGCAGCCGCCCACGCCGATGAGCGCGCCTCGGGCCTTCAGGTGCTTCACGCGCCCGAGGTCGGAGAACACCTTCTCCTGCGCCTTCTCGCGCACCGAGCATGTGTTGAACAGAATCAGGTCGGCCTGCTCGGGGTCGCTTGTGGGTTCGTAGCCTTCCGCCGCACGCATGACGTCGGCCATCTTGGCTGCGTCGTACTCGTTCATCTGGCAGCCGAAGCTGCGGATGTAGATCTTCTTGCTCACGGGGGCATCTCGGTGCATGTGCCGGCTTGGCCGGCTCGATGAGGGTGAACGCTGCGCGCTCCGGGCGTCAGCGTCAGTCGCGCGTCAAGGGCGCGACCATGTCTGCGACGCCATGTCGAATTGCCAACTGGCCGCCTGCTGCGGTGTGGCGGGCCATGGCTGGCGCGCGCGTTCGGGCTCGGTCAAGATCCACACGTCGTGCAGGTCGCCCTGCTGGTTGAGCGTGTAGTGCACGAGGAAGGTCTGCCCGATGAGCGCCACTGACGGCAGCACCAGGTTGTTTTCGCCGCGGATGCGAGCACCGGGCGACAGCCGCGCGGGCTTGTCGTTCAGCCGAACATCGACCGGCGCCTGCACCACCGTGAAGCTGCCGCGCAGTGCGTTGGCCGGGAACAGGCGCGGGCCGGTCATCTGCGCCTGTGCGGCAGGCAGGGCCGTGAGGCAGGCGGCGGCGACAAGCGTGCGAGCACAGCGATTCATGGTGTGGATCCAGGGGCTGCGACAAGAAAAAAAGCCCGAAGCGGGTGCTCGGGCCGGGTGTTGGTGGCGCTTCAGGGACTCGAACCCCGGACCTGCGGATTATGATTCCGTCGCTCTAACCGACTGAGCTAAAGCGCCTTGAGCCCGCCATTATAGCGGCCCCTGACGGACCGGCACACACGGCCGGTCCACCGACCACGCATCCATGTTCAGCTTCTTCCGGAAAAAGTCGCCGCCGCCTGCGCCTGCAACGGTTGACCATACAGCTCCAACAAACGCTTCAGCCAGCGGCTCGACTGCATCCGAAACGGAGGCCGTCGCACCCGCGAAGCCCGAGCGCAACGACGCACCGGGTTGGGCCTCGGCACAGGGCTACGTGGCCGCTTTGGTGCCGGTGCCTGAGGTGGCACTCCCGACTGCCGAGGCGCACGTCACCGCCATTGCCGAGTCCACCGCAGCCGTACCCGCGGCGCCAGAGCCCGAGTCGACACCGGCCGACTCTGCGCCGGAGACACGAACCGGCTGGTTCAACCGCCTGCGCCAGGGGTTGCGCAAGACCGGCGGCAGCATCGCGCAGGTGTTCACGGGCACGCGCATCGACGACGAGCTGTACGAAGAACTCGAAGCTGCACTGCTGATGGCCGACACCGGTGTCAAGGCCACCGAGCATCTGTTGCAGGACCTCAAGCGCCGCGTGAAGGACGCCAAGGCCACCGACCCGGCACAAGTGAAGGCGCTGTTGATCGACGCGGTGGCGGACCTGCTGGCGCCGTTGCAAAAGCCGCTGGTGGTGGGGCTGCACGAGCCCACGGTGATGATGGTGGTGGGCGTGAATGGGGCCGGCAAGACCACCAGCATCGGCAAGCTCACACGCCACCTTGCCGATGCCCGGCGCACGGTGCTGCTGGCGGCGGCTGATACGTTTCGCGCCGCCGCACGCGAGCAGCTGGCGGTCTGGGCCGATCGCAACCAGGTCGAGATCGTGAGTCAGGAGGGTGCAGACCCCGCAGCCGTCAGTTTCGACGCCGTGACGGCGGGCAAGGCGCGCGGCCGCGATGTGGTGATCGCCGATACCGCCGGGCGCCTGCCGACGCAGCTTCACCTGATGGAGGAGCTGAAGAAGATCCGCCGGGTGATTGCAAAGGCCGACCCGACGGCCCCTCACGAGGTGCTGCTGGTGGTCGACGGCAATACCGGCCAGAACGCGCTGGCGCAGGTGAAGTCGTTCGACGACGCCTTGCAACTGACCGGGCTCATCGTCACCAAGCTCGACGGCACGGCCAAAGGCGGTGTGCTGGCGGCCATAGCCCGCGAGCGCCCGGTGCCGGTCTACTTCATCGGCGTGGGCGAAAAGCTCGAGGACCTGCAGACCTTCGATGCGCGGGAGTTCGCCGGCGCGCTGCTGGGCTGAACGCCCCGGCGGGCCGCGCCCAGTCGAATGCAGCCCCCGCGCCGTGGAAACGGCGCGGGGCGTGACACCCGTTCAGCGCCGGGGCTGGACCGGTACCGGCTCGAGGTCGTCGAACAGCGCCGAGGGTACAGGCTCCATGGCGTCTTCGCGGTCGGAGCCGTCATCGGCCAGGATCTCGGCAATCGGGATCAGCGGCATCGGACGCGATGTGGGCGGGGCCGCTGCCTCGCGCGGTGCCTTGCCGGCCGTGAGCAGGGGCAGCAACTGCCCGCGAGCCGTGGTGACGTCGGGCAGTGCGTCTTCTTGCCACGACAGCACCTTGATGCCGGCCTTGCGCAGCAACGTGGTCATGCGCTCGTGGCGCCGACGGCTGTTGTCGCTCAGGCGCAGCGGCCGTACATCGATGACGGCCAGCACGCGCGAGGCGCTGTCGCACAGCAGCAGGTCGGCGCTCAGGCCACTGATGCGCTGCAACCACTCGCCCTGCCGAGCCGGCACGCTGAGGAACCGGCTCAGCGGGACTTGCGCCAGCACGAGATATCCCGGCATGGCCTGGCGCAGCAAGGTGTGCGCCTGGCGCTCGGCCACGGTGAGCACCCGGGCCGGTTGGGGCGCGAACGTCTGCAATGTGTCGGGCGCGTCGCGCCGGGCAGATGCGGGCGGCGGGCGCCGCCGCCTGGCGGCGAACAGCGAGAGCAGCAGCACCAGTGCCGTGGCCAGTGCGAGAGCGGCGGAGGGGTCGACGGGCAGCATATGCGGTGTTCGGCAGGACTTGCGGTCCACTGTAGGCCGCGAGGCGTTGCCGCGGGTCAGACACCTGCGACAAGTGTGTCAAATTGTGAGCACAAATGGCGATTGCCGACACGTTCGTGCGAGCCGTCACGGGCGGCTGCCCAGGCCGGGTCGATGCCGGCCGCAGGCCATCAGGCCATCAGCGCATCATGCCCTTCATGCCGCCCATGCGCTTCATCATCTTCATCAGGCCGCCGCCCTTCATCTTCTTCATCATTTCGCGCATCTGCTCGAACTGGTTGAGCATGCGGTTGACTTCCTGGACCTGCACACCCGCGCCGGCGGCGATGCGCCGCTTGCGACTGGCCTTGATGATCTCGGGCCTGCGTCGCTCGTGTGCCGTCATCGAGTGGATGATCCCCTCCATGCGGCGCACGTCGCGCTCGGCCCTGTCGAGGTCGGCATTGCCGGCCTTGGCGGTCAGGGCGGCGGGCAGCTTGTCCATCAGGCCGGACAGCCCGCCCATCTTCTTCATCTGCGAGATCTGCATGAGGAAGTCGTTGAGGTCGAAGCCGTCACCGGACTTGACCTTTTCGGCCAGCTTCTGCGCCGCCTGCAGGTCGACGCCCTTCTGCACCTCTTCGACCAGCGCAACGATGTCGCCCATGCCCAGCACGCGCCCGGCATGACGCTCGGCATCGAAAACCTCGAGGCCGTCGATCTTCTCCGAGACGCCCGCGAACTTGATCGGCGCGCCGGTGATCTGACGAACCGACAGCGCCGCACCGCCGCGCGAATCGCCATCGAGCTTGGTCAGCACGATGCCCGTCAGCGGCAGGGCCTCCTTGAAGGCGCGTGCCGTGTTCACCGCGTCCTGGCCCTGCATCGCGTCGACGACGAACAGCGTCTCGATGGGTTGCAGCAGCGCGTGCAGTTCCCGGATCTCGGCCATCAGTGCTTCGTCGATGGCCAGCCGCCCGGCGGTATCGACGAGCAGGACATCGAAGTAGTGGCGGCGGGCGTGATCAAGCGCGGCGCGCACGATGTCGGCTGGCGTCTGCCCGGCACTCGAAGGGAACCATTCGGCTCCGGCTTGCCGGGTCACGGTCTTGAGCTGTTCGATGGCCGCCGGCCGGTACACGTCGGCCGAGACCGTGAGTACTTTCTTGCGCCTGCGCTCGATCAGGTGGCGGGCGAGCTTGGCCGTGGTCGTGGTCTTGCCGGCGCCCTGCAGGCCCGCCATCAGGATCACGGCTGGTGGCTGCGTGGCGAGGTTCAGATCGGCCACGCCCTCGCCCATTGTCGCGGCGAGTTCCTTGTGCACGACGCCAACCAGCGCCTGGCCGGGGTTGAGCGAACCCACGACCTCCTGGCCCAGGGCCTTTTCCTTCACCCGCGCGATGAAGTCACGCACCACCGCAAGCGCGACGTCGGCCTCGAGCAGGGCCATGCGCACCTCGCGCAGCATGTCCTGCACGTTGCCATCGGTGATGCGGGCCTGGCCGCGCATCGTCTTGACGAGACGCGACAGCCGGTCAGAGAGAGTGGAAGCCATCGGCGCGGCAACGGCGGCTTGCTGCCGTCACAAGAAAACGGCGGGCCGCGAAAGTAAACTGTTCGAATGATTTTAGCTTCGGGCTCGGCGGCACCCCTGGCCGGCACGCCGTTGGCGCTGGCCCTGGCGGCCGCGCTGGCGTACGGGCTGGCTGCATGGCCTGCGCAGGAGCGTCCGAGGTGGGTCACGCCGACCTGGGTGACGGGCTGGTTGCTGCACGCGGTGCTGCTCGCCATGGATATCACCGGTCTGGGGCGAGCCGAGGCGCAGGGTGCCCGCCTGGGGTTCGGCCCCGTGCTGTCGCTGACGGTGTGGCTGGTGATCGCGGTCCATGCGTTCGAGAGCCGCCTGTTGCCGCTGCCTGCCGTGCGACGGGCGCTCGCCGTCAGCGGGGCCGCTGCGGTGCTGCTGGCGTGGGCCTTTCCTGGCGAGATGCGGCTGCTGTCCTCGCCATGGGCGCCGCTGCACTGGGTGCTGGGCGTGGGCTCCTATGCCTTGTTCGGCGCGGCCGTTCTGCATGCCAGCATGCTTGACAACGCCGAGCGGCAGATGCGCCGCCAGGTGGTGGCACCCGCCGATGGGCCGCTGGGCCTGCCCTTGCTGCGGCTCGAGCGTCTGACGTTCCGGTTCGTAGAGGCCGGGTTCGGCGTGCTCACGCTGGCGCTGCTGCTGGGATTTGCAACGGCGCGTCAGTGGCGCTGGGACCACAAGTCGGTGTTTTCGCTGTTGGGCTGGGGCGTTTTTGCGGCGCTGCTGGTCGGGCGGCAACTGCGCGGTTGGCGAGGTCGGCAGGCCACGCGCTGGCTGTATCTGGGCACGGCGCTCCTGCTGTTGGCATACGTCGGCTCGCGCTTCGTGTTCGAGGTGATCTTGGGTCGCCCTGCGTCGTGAGGCCATGAAGTACCTCATTGTCTTGTTGGTGGTGGTCTGCGGCCTGTGGTTGTTGCTCAAGCGCCATGTCCGCTCGGATCAAGACGCCCCTTCACGGCGTGGTGACACGCCTCTGCAAGCCATGGTCCAGTGCGCCCGTTGTGGGCTGCACCTGCCGGCCGCCGATGCCGTGCTGGAGGGCACGCGTGTGTACTGCTGCGAAGAGCATCGGCGGCTCGGTCCCGGGACCACCCCCTGACGTCCGGTCTCGATGACTTCGCCCGGGACCGAGCCGCACGTCGAGCGCCGCCGCGCCGAGCGAAGGCACAGCGACCGCCGCCAGGCTCTGGGCGCCGCGCCGGAGGATTCCTGGTTCGGGGCGCTGGCCGACGGCAACCAGAGCACGCTGCAGCCGGGTTTTGGGGACGAGTCGCGGCTGGAGCCTGAAGGTGCCAGTTCGGAGAGCCGATTCCTGGCACGTGAGGCTCGCCGGATCGTGGTCGGCGAGGGCTCGGCGCTGCGGCGCGTTTTTGGTGCCTACGTGGCAGCGCGCGCGGCGCTGGGCACCGCGCTGGTGCTGACGCCGTGGATCATGTCGCTGCTCGGCACGCGCCTGGCCGTGGAGGCGCTGCTCGTCTGCATGGCATACGCCGTGCAAGCGGTGTCGATGTGGTTGTTGCCGCCTTCACCCGTTCCCGGCATGCCGGCTTCGCGGCTGGTCCGGCGCCAATGGGTATTGACCATAGGCGTCGACCTGTTCGTGTTCTCGTTGCTGCATCTGCTGGAGCCAGGCGCGCACCTGAACTACGCGGCGCTGCTGGCGTTGCCCGTGCTGATGGCCGGTGTGATGACCAAGCGGGTTGGGGCGCTGGCGACAGCGGCATTGGTGTCGCTGGTCCTGCTGGCAGGTGTCTGGCGTGCATCGCTCAGTGGTGCATTTTCGGCGGTGTTGCTCACGCAGGCCGGACTTGGCGGGCTCGGCGCGTTCGCAATCACGCTGCTCTCGGGCGAATTGGCCCAGCGACTGGCGCGCGAGGAACGCACGGCGCGTGGCAGCCTCGAGTTGGCTCGCCAGCAAGCGCGGCTGAACCGACTGGTGATCGAGGAGATGACCGATGGCGTGCTGGTCGTCGATCGACGCTGCCGGGTGCGCGCAGCCAACCCGGCGGCGCGCGGGATGCTCGGCGCCCGCGCGGCAGATCGACCTGCCCCGTTTGCGCTGCACGGCGAGGCCGGTTGGGAAACCCTCCTGCAGGCCATCGAGAAGGCCTTCGGCGCTGGCCGATGGCCGCGAGAGCATCGTGAGTTGACGTTGCCTCATGTCGATGGGGGAACGCACACGGTTCAGGTCCGCGCCCGCTTCACCAAGCGCAGCGGCATCGGCGAGGAGGCGACGGCACCGCAGGAGGTCTGTGTGCTCTTTCTCGAGGACATGCGCAGTGTGCAGGCCAGGGTGCAACAGGAAAAGCTTGCGGCCATGGGGCGGATGTCGGCCGGCATCGCTCACGAAATCCGCAATCCGCTGGCAGCGATTGCACAGGCCAATGCATTGATGTTGGAAGATGACCTGGCGGGCGCGCAGCAGCGGCTGGCTCGCATCGTCGAGGACAACGTCGAGCGGCTCAAGCGCATCGTCGACGATGTGATGGCCGTGGCGCCGGGCACCACCAGCGGGCCACAGGCCATCGACGCGACCGCCGAAGTGGCACGCATCTGCCGGGAGTGGTTGGCCACCAGCGGCTTGCCGTCCGGCACAAGCGATGCGCGCGTCGAGCTCGATCTGCCTCCGGTTCCGATGCCGGTGTTGTTCGATCCAGAGCACTTGCGCAGAGTGCTGACCAACCTGCTGGACAACGCCTGCCGCCATGGTACGGAGACACCGGGTGCGGTGGTCGTCTGCCTGCGACATCCGCCGGCACAAGCTCCCGGTGGTGCGCTGCTGACGGTCGCCAGCGACGGGCCGCCCATCGCGCCGGATGTCGAGCGCCACCTCTTCGAGCCGTTCTTCTCCACACGCAGTCGGGGCACGGGCCTGGGCCTGTATATTTGCCGCGAGCTGTGCGAACGGTACCGCGCCAGCATCGACTACCGCCCCGGGCCCGCGGGCGGGCGGCACCGCAACGTGTTCCGCGTGCTGCTGCGCAGCGCCCCAACCGCCTGAACCTGCCGCGCGATCATGAATGCCAGCCCCGTCCCTCGCCTGCTCGTCGTCGACGACGAGCCCGACTTGCGCACCCTGTATGAACTCACGTTGCTGCGGGAGGGCTACGAGGTCGAGACCGCCGGTTGCGTCGAGGATGCCTGGGCGCGCCTGACCGAGCGAACCTACAGCGCCGTCATCACCGACATGCGCCTGCCCGACGGAAGCGGCCTGGACCTGCTTCACCGGCTCGAGGAGGCCGCCCGCGCGGAGAAGGCCATCGTCATCACGGCCTACGGCTCTGCCGAGAACGCAGTCGAGGCACTGAAGGCGGGCGCCTTCGATTACCTGACCAAGCCGGTGGACCTGCGCCAGTTCCGCACGGTTGTGGCTTCTGCGCTCGGTCGCGCGCCCGTCGCCCCGACAGCCACGGGTCCGCGGCCGTCCGGTACCAGTGCCACAGCCAGTGGTGGCCCACAGCCTCGTGGTGCGCGTGACACCGTGACACCGATCGATGCGGTCGCGCCGGAGGTGCAGGCGACCATGCATCCAGCTCTGGCGCGGTTGGTGGGGCAGTCGTCAGCCATGCAGCAGGTGCGTTCCATGGTCGAGCGCGTGGCCCGCGGCATGGCGCCGGTGATGGTGCTGGGGGAGTCCGGCACCGGCAAGGAATTGGTGGCGCGGGCCATACACGGCGTCAGCGGCCGCGCGAACCAAGCGTTCATCGCGGTGAATTGCGGTGCAATCCCGGAACAGCTGCTAGAGGCCGAATTCTTCGGTTATCGCAAGGGCGCGTTCACGGGTGCCACCGAGGACCGTGAGGGGTTCTTTCAGGCGGCCAACGCGGGGACTTTGTTTCTGGACGAGATCGGCGATCTGCCGCTGTCGATGCAAAGCAAGCTCCTGCGCGTGATCCAGGAGCGATCGGTTCGCCCGATCGGCGCGGTCAACGAGCAGCCTGTCAACGTTCGCATCGTGAGCGCCACGCACAAGGACCTCGGCCTGGAGGTGCAGGAAGGCCGCTTTCGACAGGATCTGTTCTACAGACTCAACGTGATCCAGCTGCGCATGCCGCCCTTGCGCGAGCGGCTGGAGGATCTCTCCGCAATCTGCTCGGCCGTGTTGGGGCGCATCGCGCATGATGCAGGCGTTCCGACTGCGCCGCAGTTGTCGGCGTCGGCGTTGGCACAGCTGGGCAGCTACGCCTTCCCGGGCAATGTGCGCGAACTCGAGAACCTGCTTCACCGCGCCGTGACGTTGGCGCCGGGCGACGTCATCGAACGCGACGATCTTGGCCTCGGCGACGACGCTGCGGGTGACAGCGAATGGTCTGCGATCGAGTCGCCGGCCGCCGAAGCGCTTGCGACGCAGCAGGTGCCGGGAGACGCGCCGCTGCCTGCAGACCTGGTGGCTCATCTCGACCAGGTGGAACGCGACATCCTGGTGCGTGCACTGGCTCGGCATCGGTTCAATCGCACAGCTGCCGGGGCAAGCCTGGGGCTGTCGCTGCGGCAAATGCGCTACCGCATGGCGCGCCTGGGGATCGGTGCGCCGGAGCATGGTGGCGACTGATTCCGTGTGGGCCGACGGCTGGTGCCCGCAAGCCCGGCGCTGCGAGTCACCGAACCAGGATGAGCGCAACGCGGGTACGTCCATCGAGTTGGTGGTCGTGCACTCCATCAGCCTGCCCCCCGGTGAGTATGGCGGTGATGCCATCGAGCGCCTGTTCACCAACCGTCTCGACCCGCATGCGCACCCGTCGTTTGCAGAACTGGAGTCCCTGCGGGTCTCGGCCCACTTTCTCGTGCGACGTGATGGCCGGATGGTTCAGTTCGTCAGCACCGATCGCAGGGCCTGGCATGCCGGCGTGTCGCATTGGGCCGGACGCGATCGATGCAACGACTGGTCCATCGGCATCGAGCTCGAGGGACTGGAAGGCCGCAGCTTCGAAGTTGCGCAGTACGTCGCGTTGGCCCGGCTGCTGCGCGCGCTCAGACGAAGGTACCCGTTGACAGCGGTTGTCGGCCACGAGCATGTGGCACCGACGCGCAAGCGTGACCCCGGACCTGGCTTCGACTGGGCCGACCTGCAACGACGGCTGCGTTGGAAGGCCGCCTTGTTTCCCGCAACAGCGTGAGTTGCCAACGTCCGAAAAGAACGGAAACGATGCATGTTGGCAACAACGATTGCGCGTGATTGTCAAGAAGTGCTTGGTGTTTTGGAACAACACTCCGATAATCGGCGGCCATAGGAAGCACATCCATGCTGGTCTGGGTAGACAACGCTCAACCCTCATCGACGAGAACCGCAATCGGTCACGCCTCGCACCCTCGCGGTGGCGCGCGTGCAGTGCTCCCGCCCTCAATCGCTGTGCTTGATTCGCGTGGTACCCGCGGCGGCCAGGTTGCAAGTTGGCCGCAAGGGCAGCATCGAACGAACCATTCGAGTCGTCCTGGCCGTTGGGCAGTAGTCGGCTTCGTTCGTTCTGGACCGAACAACGAAGGCCTCGATTCGTTCGATCCAAGCAGCGTGTCTGAACAGAAGAAGGAGAGCAATTCTCGACAGTCGTGCGGCGATGGCCTGCTGCCAATCGCTGCGTTGATGCGGGGCTGACATCAGGTTTGCCCAGGGGTTGTCATGAGGCACCCCGTGGCGCCCGTCAGTTCCGTGGTGCGCGATCAAGATCCGCGCACTTGACACCGCTGCCGACAGAAGCAGCGGGCAGGTGTGCATCCCCGTTCACCGCAACGGGTGGCGAAGCTGGCTTGACCGGCGACCGCTCGAAACGGTGAACTGCCCGGCAGTGATCCGCTGGGCATGTTCTGCAACTTGATCAAGGAGATCGTGATGGCAACTGCGAAGAAGGCACCGGCCAAGAAGGCCGCCGCCAAGAAGCCCGCCGCCAAGAAGGCAGCCCCGGCAAAGAAGGCCGCTCCGGCGAAGAAGGCCCCAGCCAAGAAGGCTCCGGCAAAGAAGGCGGCGCCGGCCAAGAAGGCCGCTCCGGCCAAGAAGGCTGCGGCCAAGAAGGCGGCACCGGCCAAGAAGGCGGCGGCGAAGAAGGCCGCTCCGGCGAAGAAGGCGGCGGCCAAGAAGGCTGCGCCTGCAAAGAAGGCCGCGCCTGCGAAGAAGGCTGCTGCGAAGAAGGCTCCCGCGAAAAAGGCTGCAGCGAAGAAGGCTCCGGCCACTCCCGCTGCCCCCGCCCCTGCGGCACCTGCTGCAAAGACTGCGCTGAGCCCTGCGGCCGCTTGGCCGTTCCCGACAGGCAACAAGCCCTGAGCGTGCACATGTGCGGCGGCCCCTCGGGGCCGCCCGCATGGTCACTCTGTGCGACACCCGGCTCATCGCCGGGTTTTTCGTGTGCGCCCGGTACGGGCGCACTCTTGCGCCGCTGCGGGTCAGGTCTGCGAGGAACGCTGCCGCTCGCGTGGGCTCAGGCCAAGCGCCGTGGACTGTCTGAAGACACGGCCGCGATCGGCGCCGACATCCGATGTGCCAGCCGAACACGCAACTCGCGCAGGCGTTGGTGCAGCGCCCTTTGGCCGCGGCGATGACGAGCCAGCGCCTGTCGCGCGCGGGTGCTTGTGTCGGGGAGAAACGTCTCGCCGATCGCGCGCTCGACGCTCGAGAGTCGGGCCAGAACATGCGCCTGCTCGTCGGCTTCCGGCGTCTGCGGCATCAGCGCCAGCGTGCGCCGCGCACTGAACCGCGCATCGGCCACGCGACCGAGCGATGCCAGGCACCACGCTCGATCGGCCTCGGCCGTGGCACCGAGCTTGGTCGGGATGGCCGCGCCCTCGATCGCCTCGAACACCCTCAGGGCCTCATCGAATCGTTGGCCCACGGTGAGCAACTGCGCCTGCAGCAGCGGGATCAGCATGTGGAACGAACGGGTGCCGATGGCCAGGTCATAGCGCTGTACGGAATCGGCCTCGACCGACGCGAGATGCAGATCGCGCGGTGCGCAGCCGGGGTCGAACGCATCGGCCAACCGGATCTGCGCGGCGCGGAAGGCAGCCATGTTGTGCATGAGTGCACTGAGTGCGGCCTGATCGCCTTCGATCGATGCATGGTGTCGGGAGCGGTCGTACCACGGGCGAGCCTCGGCATAGCGGCCGCAGTGGTGCAAGGCATCGGCCATGACCAGCGTGGCGCGAGCCAACGCCTGGTGGTCGTCTGGCGCGGCCAGGGACAACGCCTCTTCGAGCCGGTCGACCATCGACTCCAGCCGATCGTCGTTGAAGTCCATGACGGCCAACCACGCCGCGCAACTCGGTCGGGCTGGCGTCACGTGCAGCGCGACCGCCAGCGCGTGCGCGCGAGAGGTTCGGTCGCGTGCGTGGTCGTACTGCAAGTGGAAGTAATGCAGAACTCCCTCGGCCAGCATCAGCCAGCACGCCACTTCCGCATGCAGGCGGCTGCCGTAGTGCCGCCGTACATGATGGATGGCCTCCAGCGACAGCTCTGCGTGACCTTGACGACCGAGCTGCGATGCGGCGCGGCACATGTCGCGCGCCCAGGCGACATCGTCGGGACAGGCGCGCATGCGCCGATCGAGTTCGGCCAGCAGGCGCGACTGCCGCATGTGACTTCCTCGACTGCCGCCTGTGCGGCTCAGGCGGTCAGCATCGCCAGGGCGGTGCGGTAGCGGTCCGCGGTGGCCCGCACGACTTCTGTCGGCAACTCGGGGGCCGGCGCCTGTTTGTTCCAGGGCTGGCCATCGATGCGCACGCTCTCGAGCCAATCGCGCAGGTACTGCTTGTCGAAGCTGGGCGGATTGCCGCCTTCGGCGTAGGAGTCGGCCGGCCAGAACCGCGACGAGTCTGGGGTGAGGACCTCGTCCATCAGTGTCAGACGTCCCTTGGCGTCCAGGCCGAATTCGAACTTGGTGTCGGCGATGATGATGCCGCGCGTCAGCGCATAGGCGGCCGCTTCGGTGTAAAGGCGGATCGAGACCTCGCGCACCTGCTGTGCAAGGTCATCGCCGATCAGTGCGGTCATGCGATCGAACGAGATGTTTTCGTCGTGCTCGCCCATCTCCGCTTTCGTGGCCGGCGTGAAAATGGGTGTGGGCAGGCGGCTCGCGTTGCGCAGGCCCGCGGGCAGCGGCACCGCGCACACGCTGCCGCCGTCTTGGTACTCTTTCCAGCCCGAACCCGCGAGGTAGCCGCGCACTACGGCCTCGACGGGTAGCGGCCGCAGTCGCCGCACCAGCATGGCCCGGTCGCGCACCTGGGCCACCTCGTCGGGCGCGACCACGCTCTCGGGCACGTCGCCCGTCAGGTGGTTGGGCACGATGTGGGCGAGCTTGCCGAACCAGAACAGCGCCATGCGCGTGAGCAGCGCGCCCTTGCCTGGGATGGGTTGCCCCATCACGACATCGAATGCCGAGATCCGGTCGGAGGCCACCATCAGGATGCGATCGTCGCCGACGGCATAGTTGTCGCGTACCTTGCCGCGGGCCAGCAGGGGCAGGGTGTGCAGGTGGGACTCGAACAGGGCGGGAACGGCGGAGCTCATGGCAATCTCGGGTTGCAGCGGGCGTTGAAGGTGCGCCGCGTACAGCGATTGTGCATGGTGCATGAACGACGAACCCGCCGGACGGCGGGTTCGAATTGGGGGGACAGCGGGGGTACTAGTTCACCACCTGCGCCAGCCCGCCCGTGGCATAGCGCTGGGCCATGGCCGCCAGCGGCATGCCCTGGATGCGGCTGGCCTGGCCCTCGCATCCGAACTCGAGGTAGCGCTGGCGGCACACCGCCTTGGCCGCTTCGCGCGCCGGCTTCATCCATTCCCGCATATCGAACTTGTCCGGGTATTCAGCCATGAATTTGCGCACAGCGCCCGTCATCGCCAGGCGAATGTCGGTGTCGATGTTGATCTTGCGAACGCCGTGCTTGATGGCTTCCTGGATCTCCTCGATCGGTACGCCGTAGGTTTGCTTCATCGTGCCGCCGTACTGGTTGATGACGGCCAGCAGTTCCTGCGGCACCGATGACGACCCGTGCATCACCAGGTGCGTATTCGGGATGCGGCGATGGATCTCCTTGACGCGGCTGATTGCCAGGATGTCGCCGGTGGGCTTGCGGGTGAACTTGTAGGCGCCATGGCTGGTTCCGATGGCGATGGCCAGCGCATCGAGCTGCGTGGCCTGCACGAACTTGGCCGCCTCTTCCGGGTCGGTGAGCAGCGCGCTGTGGTCGAGCTTGCCGACGGCGCCGATGCCATCTTCCTCGCCGGCTTCACCGGTCTCCAGGCTACCCAGGCAGCCCAACTCGCCTTCGACCGTGACGCCAACCTGGTGGGCCATCGCCACCACCTGCCGAGTGACATCGACGTTGTAGGCGAAATCGGCGGGCGTCTTGCCGTCCTCGCGCAGTGAGCCGTCCATCATCACCGAACCGAAACCCAGGTCGATGGCGCCCTTGCACACCGCTGGCGATGTGCCATGGTCCTGGTGCATCACCAGGGGGATCTGGGGATAGGCCTCACAGGCCGCCTGGATCAGGTGCTTGATGAACGACTCGCCGGCGTACTTGCGTGCACCGGCGCTGGCTTGCAGGATCACCGGTGCATCGACCTCGGCTGCAGCAGCCATGACGGCCTGCACCTGTTCGAGGTTGTTGACGTTGAAGGCCGGGATGCCGTAGCCGTTTTCGGCGGCATGGTCCAGCAGCTGGCGCATCGAGACAAGTGGCATGGCGGATCCTGGGAGTGAACGGGGAGATGTGCACGCCAGGGCCGCGGGGCTGTGGCAGCAACCGTCGGTGTGCCGCCGCGGTGAAACGGCCCTGTAACCGGGCCCCGATTGTACCGTTCGGGCCTGCGTTCGCACCAAGCTGCGGTGCCGGTCTGAGCCGCAGTCGCCGCGCCCGCGCGCCCGCCGACCCGATCCGAATTGGGGGCCGAACCCGCCTCTTATTCCGCTAAAGATCTGCCAGCGTCGCGCGCACACTGGCCCCGTAAAGCTGGGCTCATTGCCTGGCGTGAGGAACCTCCCGATGGCACGCATCGCCCTGACTGACATCACCCCTTGGATCACCGAAGCCGTCCTGGCCCATCCGCAGGACTTGCCGGCATACCTGTGCCATCGGCTCGGTGTGAGCAAGTCGTGCGCGCGCAACCAGCTGAACCGGCTGGTCGACGCCCAGTGGCTGCAGCGCGACGGCGTGACGCGGCGCGCGACCTATCGTCCGGGCGCCCTGCGGCAGGTGGTGAGGCGCTACGCGCTCGCTGGGCTGCAGGAGGACCTGCCCTGGTCCCATGACTTCGCCGGGCGCTTCGAACTGCGGCCCAATGTGGCACGCATCGCACAGCATGTGTTCACCGAGTTGCTGAACAACGCCATCGACCACAGCGCGGGCACCTGGGTCACGGTGTCGATGCGGCAGACACCGACCCAATTGCAGATGCTGGTCTCCGACGACGGCCGGGGCGTCTTCGACGCGGTGGCCGAGCGCTTCCAGATCACCGACCCCACGGTTGCCATGCTCGAACTGGCCAAGGGCAAGCTCACCAGCCAGCCTGACCGCCATACTGGGCGAGGTCTGTTCTTCAGCGCCAAGCTTGCCGACATCTTCGACCTGCATGCCAACGAGTCGGCCTACCAGCAGTGCGAATGGCAGCGTGACCAGTGGGTGCAGCGCAGCCGGCCGGCCTGCCGCCAGGGCACCTCGGTGTACGTGGGCATCTGCGTCGATACCGAACGCTCGCTCGACGATGTGTTGCGCCGCTACAGCGTCGACGGCATGGGCTATGGTTTCGACCGCACGGTGGTGCCGCTGAAGCTCATGACGCATGCACAAAACGGGCTGGAGTCGCGTGCTCAGGCGCGTCGAGTGACAGCTAGGCTTCAAGAATTCCGGCGCGTCGAGCTCGACTTCGAAGGGCTGCCCGACGTCGGACACGGCTTCGCCGACGAGTTGTTCCGCGTGTACGGTCATCAGCATCCGGGCATCGAGCTCGTGCCGACGAACATGGCGCCTCGGGTGGCGGCCATCGTGCGCAGCATCGTGCCTGCGGTCGGCGCCGCGGGGTCAGTCCGCGCACTCGCGATGCCGCTGTCGCAGCCGGCCTGATTCACGCGCTGCGCTGCCCGGGTGCGGCGCTCGGTCGCAGGCGGAGTCACAGCCGCGACGACGCTGCCGTTCCGGCCATCAGGCCACGCGGCACACCTTCAGCATGTTGGTTCCGCCGGGATATCCCATGGGCTCGCCGCAGGTGATGGCGTAGGTATCGCCGGGCTTGAGCACGCCGCGCTCGACGAGCACCCGTTCGGCATCGGCCAGGGCCTGGTCGCGATCCGTGTGCGGCTTCATCAGGATGGGCCGCACGTTGCGATACAGCGCCATGCGCCGCTCGGAACCGGCCTGCGCCGTGAGGCCGAAGATGGGCACATGGATGTTGTGCCGGCTCATCCACAGGGCGGTCGAGCCGCTCTCGGTGAGCGCAATGATCGCGCGGCAGCCCAGGTGGTGGGCTGTGAACAGCGCTCCCATCGCGATGCTCTGGTCGATGCGGCCGAAGTGCTTGTTGGTGAAGTCGGCATCGAGGCGGACTTCCTCCGCTCGCTCGGCCTCCAGCGCGATGAGCGCCATGTGTTCGACGGTCTCGACCGGGTACTTGCCCGCCGCCGTTTCGGCGCTGAGCATCACCGCGTCTGTGCCGTCGAGCACGGCGTTGGCCACGTCGCTGACCTCGGCGCGCGTGGGCACCGGGTTGACGATCATGCTCTCCATCATCTGCGTGGCGGTGATGGCCACCTTGTCCATGGCGCGCGCCATGCGGATCATGCGCTTTTGCAGTGCCGGCACCGCCGCGTTGCCTACTTCGACAGCCAGGTCGCCACGCGCTACCATGATGCCGTCGCTCGCCTTGAGTATGGCCTCGAGCTGCGGGATGGCTTCGCTGCGCTCGATCTTGGCGATCATCGAGGGCTTGTGGCGCCAGGGCTCGCCTGCCACGTTGGCCAATTGGCGGGCCATTTCCATGTCGGTGGCACTCTTGGGAAAGCTCACCGCGACGTAATCGGCCTGGAAGGCCATCGCCGTGCGTATGTCTTCCATGTCCTTGGCGGTGAGCGCGGGCGCCGTGAGGCCGCCACCCTGCTTGTTGATGCCTTTGTTGTTGGACAGCTCGCCGCCGATCTTCACAGCGGTGTGCACTTGCTCGCCCCGAACTGCGGTGACGGTGAGCACCAGCAGACCGTCGTTGAGCAGCAGCGTATCGCCCGGGCGGACGTCGCGCGGGAGCTCCTTGTAGTCCAGGCCCACGATGTCGACGGTTCCCGGCTCGGTGCGCGAGGCATCGAGGATGAACGGCGCGCCGGCCACCAGCATGATGCGACCGCCCTCGAACTTGCCCACGCGAATCTTCGGACCCTGCAGGTCGGCCATCAACGCGATCGGCTTGCCCACGCGCTGCGCGCATTCGCGAACCATCGCCGCGCGGTCGATGTGGTCCTGCGCGCTGCCGTGGCTGAAGTTCAGCCGCACGACGTCGACCCCAGCGCGCAGCAACTGTTCGAGCACCAGCGGATCGCTCGATGCCGGGCCTAGAGTGGCGACGATCTTGGTGGCACGGGTCATGGGCGGGCAACTCTCTTGGCGATAGGGCGCAGCCGCGCATTATCGGCGTGGGCCGCACGCGCTGGTTACGAGCCGGTTCCAGCCGCTGCGGCGTTGTCTTCGCGCATCGCCGCGGCATCGGCCACCGCCAAAGCCGTCATGTTGACCACCCGGCGCATGGTCGCCGAAGGCGTGAGCACATGCGCCGGCGCGGCCGCACCCAGCAGCATCGGTCCGATGGTCACGCCGTGGCCGCCGGTCACCTTCAGCACATTGAACAGGATGTTCGCCGCGTCGAGGTTGGGCAGCACCAGCAGGTTGGCCGAACCGCGCAGCGTGCCCTCGGCAAGGAAGCCCTCGCGGACGGTCTCCGACAAGGCTGCGTCACCTTGCAGTTCGCCGTCGCACTCGATGTGCGGTGCTCGGGCACGGAATAGATCTCGTGCCGCACGCATGCGCCGCGCCGAGGCGCGCTTGGACGAGCCGTAGATCGAGTGCGACAGGAACGCCACCTTGGCCGGCATGCCGAATCGCTGCACCTCGCTGGCGGCCATCACGGCGATCTCTGCGAGTTCCTCGGCAGACGGCTCCTCGTTGACGAACGTGTCGGTGATGAACAAGGTGTGCTGCTCGAGCATCAGCGCGTTCATGGCCGCCATGGTGTGGGCGCCCGGCCGAGGGCCAATCACATCGCGTATATGCTCGAGGTGGGCGTCGTAGCGACCGACCAGCCCGCACAGCATGGCATCGGCCTCGCCGCGGCGCACCATCAGCGCCGCGATGAGGGTGTTCGAGCGCCGCACGGCGGCCTTGGCCGTCTCGGGGCTCACGCCGTCGCGCCCCATCAGGCGGTGGTAGAGCTCCCAGTAGTCCCGAAAGCGCGGGTCGTCCTCGGGGTCGCACAGCTCGAAGTCGGTGCCGGCACGCAGCCGCAGGCCCGCTCGCTCGATGCGCATGGCGATCACCGACGGGCGGCCGACCAAGATAGGCTTGGCCAGGCCTTCGTCGAGCACCACCTGCACCGCTCGCAGCACGCGTTCGTCCTCACCTTCGGCGTAGACCACGCGGGCCGGGCGCGCCCGCGCGGCGGCGAACACCGGCCGCATGACCATGCCGGTCTGGTAGACGAAGCGCGTGAGTTGCTGCCGGTAGGCCGCCAGGTCGGTGATCGGTCGGGTGGCGACGCCGGATTCGGCCGCCGCGCGCGCCACTGCTGGTGCGATGCGCAGGATCAGCCGCGCATCGAACGGCTTGGGGATGATGTACTCGGGGCCGAATTTCAAGTCCTGGCCGGCATAGGCCGCGGCCACTTCGTCGCTGGTTTCGGCCTTGGCCAGTGCGGCGATCTCGCGCACGCAGGCCAGCTTCATCTCCTCGTTGATGCGCGTGGCGCCGCAATCGAGCGCGCCGCGGAAGATGTAGGGAAAGCACAGGACGTTGTTGACCTGGTTGGCGTAGTCCGAGCGTCCGGTGGCCACGATGCAGTCCGGGCGCGCCGCGCGTGCCAGCTCGGGTCGGATCTCGGGCTCCGGGTTGGCCAGCGCCAGGATCACCGGCCGATCGGCCATCGTGAGCACCATCTCGGGCGTCAGCACGCCTGCAGCCGAGCAGCCCAGGAAGACGTCGGCACCGTTGACGGCATCGGCCAGCGTGCGCCACAGCGTGCGTTGGCAGTAGCGGCGCTTGGATTCGTCGAGCCGGCCCGCGCGCGCATCGTCGCGCTCATCGTGGATCACGCCCCGGCTGTCGACCGCATAGACGTTTTCGCGCCGCACGCCCAGGCTGACCATCAGGTCCAGGCAGGCGATGGCAGCGGCGCCCGCACCGGAGGCCACGACGCGCACCGCGTCGATGCGCTTGCCCACCAGTTCCAGCGCATTGAGCAGTGCCGCCGACGAGATGATGGCCGTGCCGTGCTGGTCGTCGTGGAAGACCGGTATGTTCAGTCGCTCGCGCAGCTTGCGCTCGACGGTGAAGCACTCGGGCGCCTTGATGTCCTCGAGGTTGATGCCACCCAGCGTGGGTTCGAGCGCCGCAATGATCTCGACCAGGCGGTCCGGGTCCTTTTCGGCCAGCTCGATGTCGAACACGTCGATGCCGGCGATCTTCTTGAACAGGCAGCCCTTGCCTTCCATCACCGGCTTGCCGGCCAGCGGGCCGATGTCGCCCAGGCCCAGCACCGCTGTGCCATTGGTGACCACGCCCACCAGGTTGCCGCGAGAGGTGTAGTCCGCCGCCAGCGAGGGATCGTCCTCGATGGCCAGGCACGCATAGGCCACACCCGGCGAATAGGCCAGCGACAGGTCCCGCTGGTTCGACAGCGGCTTGGTGGGCGTGACCGCGATCTTGCCGCGTGTGGGCGTGCGGTGGTATTCCAGCGCCGCCTCGCGCAGGGCGCGCTCGGCGTCGGACAGCGGGCGTGAAGTCACGGGGCGTCTCCTCCTCGTCGTTCGGGGTACGCCGAGGTTACGCCGAAATCGCAACCGCACCGCGCTGGGCGCGATTCAGATCCTTCCGCGGGCTCACGCCCCGGGGGCGTTCAGGCGCCCTGTGCTGCGCGCTGCTGAAGGATCTCGAACGCGGGCAGCGTCTTGCCCTCGAGTACCTCGAGGAACGCACCGCCGCCGGTGGAGATGTAGCCTACGTTCTGCTCGATGCCGTACTTGGCGATGGCGGCGAGCGTGTCGCCGCCACCGGCAATGCTGAAGGCCGGACTGGCCGCGATCGCGCGGGCCAGCGTCTCGGTGCCATGGGCAAAGGCGTCGAACTCGAACACGCCCACCGGCCCGTTCCAGACGATGGTGCCGGCGGCCTGGAGCTGGTGCGCCAGTCGCTGCGCCGTCTGCGGGCCGATGTCGAGGATCAGGTCGTCTTCTGCGACCTCGCTGGCGGCCTTGATCGTGGCCGGGGCATCGGCGGCAAAGGCCTTGGCCACCACCACGTCGGTGGGGATGGGGACCTCGGCACCGCGCGCCTTCATTGCCGCCATCACGGCTTGCGCCTGCGGCACCAGATCGGGCTCGGCCAGGCTCTTGCCGATGGGCAGGCCGGCGGCCAGCATGAAGGTGTTGGCGATGCCGCCGCCCACGATCAGCCCATCGACCTTCGCCGCCAGGCTCTCGAGGATGGTGAGCTTGGTGCTCACCTTGGAGCCGGCGACGATGGCCACCAGCGGGCGCGCGGGCTGCGCCAGCGCCCGTCCGATGGCGTCGATTTCCGCGGCCAGCAGCGGGCCTGCGCAGGCCACCGGCGCGTAACGCGCCATGCCGTGCGTGGTGGCCTCGGCGCGGTGGGCGGTGCCGAACGCGTCGTTGACGTAGATGTCGCACAACGCAGCCATGCGGCGCGACAGGTCCTCCGCGTTCTTCTTCTCGCCCTTGTTCACGCGGCAGTTCTCGAGCAACACCACGGCGCCCGGCTCGACCTGCACGCCATCGACCCAGTTGGCGACCAGCGGCACGTCCTGCCCCAGGAGCTCGGCCAGGCGCTGTGCCACCGGTGCCAGGCTGTCCTCAGGTTTGAACTCGCCCTCCGTCGGCCGCCCCAGGTGCGAGGTGACCATGACCGCGGCGCCGGCCTGCAGCGCACGGCGGATGCACGGCACCGAGGCCCGGATGCGGGTGTCGTCGGTGATGCGGCCGCTGTCGTCCTGCGGGACGTTCAGGTCGGCGCGGATGAACACGCGGCGCCCGGCGATGCGGCCCTGGGCGATGAGGTCGTCGAATCGAAGGATGTCCATGGCGGCATTTTTACAGATCACCACCCCAGGCCCTGGCGCAGCACCAGCATCGTGGCGGTTCCGGTCACGATTGTGCCCAGCATGTCGCGGCGCCAGGCGAACCAGGCCACCGCGGCGGCCGTGCCGAACAGCCGCGGGTCGCGCCAGGTGCGCACCAGTTCGCCGTGCGCCATGATGATGTCCGGTGTGACCACGGCCGCCAGCGCACCCACCGGCGCGTAGCGCAGGCCTTCGCGCAGCCAACCCGGTATGGGCAGGTCGCGATCGGGAAGGATGAAGAACCCACGCGTGAGCAGGGTGATCAGTGCCAGGCCCACGATCGCCAGGATGGCTTGGGCGGTGGTCATCGTTCCAACCCGAGGCCACGCCGCAGCGGGCGGCTGTGATCAATGACCAGGCCCATGGCCACCGCCGCGGCGATGGCCACCAGGATGTTCATCTTCAGTGGCAGCGCGTATGCGGCGACAGCGGCGGCCACGGCCAAGGCTGCGGGAATCCAGGTGGCCCTGTCGGTGAGCAGGGTGCAGGTCATGCCCAGCAGGGCCATCGTCCCGGCGAAGCCCAGGCCCCAATGCGCAGGAATGCGGTCACCCAGGAAGATGCCGGCGAGCGAGCTCGCATGCCAGGCGACCGCGTTGACGATCGCGCCACCCCAGAAGTAGGGCAGCTGTCCGGGGCCCGGCTGCGCCTGCGGGAACCGGCGCATGAACAGCACGTAGTTGAGATCAGCCGTGAAGAACGACAGCAACGCGCGCTGGCGCCGCGGCAGGTGCGCGAAATAGGGGCGCCATTGGGCGCTGAAAATCACGAAACGCAGGTTGACGCAGATCGCGGTGGCCCACACCACCCACAACGGCGCTCCGCTGGCGATCAGCGCCACTGTGGCCAGTTGGGCCGAGCCCGCGAACACCAGCAGCGACATCATCAGCGCCAGCGGCAGTCCGATGCCGCTGTTGATCATCGCCACCCCGGTGACCAGCCCCCAGGCTGCGATGCCCAGGGCGATGCCGATCATCTCGCGCGCGCCGCGCCGGAACTCGGGATGGCGCCAATGCGCGTCTGAAACAGGCATGCCCCGGATTGTCCCATCCGGGGCTTTCAGGAACCTGTGCGCCTGTGCAGTGGCAGTGCGCGCAGATGCCGTGCGCTGCTCAGCGCTTGCGCACTGTGCCACTGCCCGCGATGGATGTCTTCACCTGCGGATCGCCGCGGTAGGTGATGTCGCCGGCGCCGGCAATCGAGACGTTCAGGGTCTTCAGCGCCTGAACGGCGGCATCACCCGAACCGGCGATGCTGATCGCCACATCATCGGCCCGTAGATCCTCGGTGCGCACGTCGCCGCTACCGGAGACGCCGATCTTCAGGCGTTCGACTTGGCCAGCCGCCTTGAAGTCGCCCGACCCGGCGATCTTGACTTGCAGGTCCTGGCCCGTCAGCCCCTTGAGCATCACGTCGCCGGAACCGGCGATCGCAACTCTCAATGCGGCGCTTTCCAAAGGCTCCACCACGATATCGCTGGACCCGGCACTGGAAACGGAGGTCAGTCGCTGTACGGTGACGTCGACCTGGGGTGTGGACTTCACGCGGGCGCGCGTGCCCTTCTTCCAGCGGATGACCAGCGTGGGGCGGTCGTCGCGGTTCTCGACCACCGTCTCGAGCAGTGGCATCAGTTCGGACTGCGCTCGCACCTGCACCTGCTCCTGCGCACCCTGGCTGATGTGCAGGTCGATTCCGCCGGTCACGGCCACGGCTTCGAAGCCAGCGACCGACCGCGACTCGGTGACCACGCTGCCTCGCGCCTGAACGGCAGTGTCTTCGGCGGCGCGCGCGCTTCCGGGCCAGGCCGTCAAAGCGCCCGCAACCAACGCGGCGGCAAAAGCCAAGCCCAGTACGGTGTCCAGCCATCGCATCATGCGGTTCATCGGGTGCTCCCGTTCCATGTCGTCGGGCCGCATGATGCGGTGCGGTCGGCACGGAAGCAAGCCACGGGCGACGAACCTCGCGCAGCGCGCGACAGGAGGTAGCGGCGCGCGACAGTCTGCGGGCGGCGTCTGTGGGCCAGGGGTCGTCAGGGGGGTGGGCGTCGCCGAGGTGGCGCCGTGGCTGACTTCACGTCACCCTGGTCTGCGGATCGGCGGCTCGAAGCCTCGCCCTGGGACGCCTTGTGCTTCTCGCTCGGCTTGCCGCCGGGCTTGTCGGTTGTGGGCTCTGCAGCAGAACCGTCTTCACCGCCCATTTCGGCCGTCGGTGTGGATCGCACAGCGACGCGTGCGTCTGGATCGAGCTGCGGCACCACCGGCTCGAGTTTGTTCTCGATCATGTACTCGTTCATCTCGCGCCAGCCGCTGTAGATCGCGGCGCGATCGGCCTTGCGATTGAGAACGTAGCAGTCCTCGATCGCCCTGCCCGCATGCCGGCACGCACCGCCGATCGCCTTGCCATCGGCTTCCCTGCGGGCAGCCACGGCCGACGCCGACTCGATGCCGAGCTGGTCGCAACCCGACAGGGCCAGCAGGGCACTGGCCAGCAACAAGGCGTAGGTTGAGCGGCACATGACGGGGTTATCGGCCGCGCGCGACCCGGCTTGAGCGCAGGGCGCTGTCGGGGCTCAGCCGCGTCCGACGGCCATCTGCAGCAGACGCTCGACGCGCTCCTCGGTCGATGGGTGTGTCGAGAACAGCGATCGCAAGCCACCAGCGGACAACGGATTCATGATCATCATCTGGGCCGTTTCAGGGTGACGCTCGGCACCTGCCATCGGGATGCCCTGCGCGTGGCGCTGGATCTTCTGCAGCGCACTGGCGAGCGCCTGCGGGTCACCGCTGATCTGCGCGCCGCCGCGATCGGCCTCGAACTCCCGCGAGCGGCTGATCGCCATCTGGATGAGGCTGGCAGCCAGCGGGGCCAGGATGGCCACGAGCAACCCGGCTATCGGGTTCGCGGGCCGGCCCTCGGCGTCGCGGCCGCCGAACATCATGCCGAAATTGGCCAGCATGCCGATGGCGCCTGCCATGGTGGCGCTGATGGTCGAGATGAGGATGTCCCGGTGGCGCACATGCGCCAACTCGTGGGCCATGACACCGCGCACCTCGCGCTCGGTGAGCGCGCGGACCAGCCCTGTCGTTGCCGCCACTGCGGCGTGATCGGGGTTGCGGCCCGTGGCAAACGCGTTGGGCGCTGCCTCGTCGATCAGGTAGACGCGTGGCATGGGCAGGCCGGCCCGGTCGGCCAGCTCGCGCACCATGCGCACGAACTGCGGTGCGGTCCGCTCATCGACCTCCTGGGCGTTGTACATCCGCAGCACGATTCGGTCGCTGAACCAGTAGCTGAAGAAGTTCATCGCCAGGGCGACGACCAACGCCAGCCACATGCCCGACGTACCGCCGAGCATCTGGCCGATGAACATGAACAGCGCCGTGATCGCGGCCATCAGGACCGCGGTCTTCAGCATGTTGAACATGGTGTGGGATCCTCCTGGGCCGTGAAAGGCCGGTACCAGTGCCCGAAGTGGCGCTGGAAAGTCGAAGTTCAAGCTGGCGTGGCTGGCGCCTCTGCCGCCAACCGCGTGCCCGTCAGTTCGCCATGGGCCGCCAGCCATGCCGCGGCATCCATGCGGCGCCCACCGGGGCTTTGGAGCTGCAGCAACTCAAGCGCGCCGTCGGCGCAGGCCACCGTGAACGTCTTCCCGTGGGCCTGCAGGACCTGGCCCGGGACGCCGCGCAACTCGGGACGCACGCGAGCACGCCAGGCCTTGACCGGCTGACCGTTGAGCATGAAGTGTGCGCCCGGAAACGGGTCGAACGCCCGCATCCGGCGTTCCAGCACCGCTGCCGGGCAGTTCCAGTCCAACCGGGCTTCGGCCTTCTCGATCTTTCGGGCGTAGGTGACACCTTCAAGCGGCTGTGGCGTGTACGTCCAGGTGCCGCCGGTCAGTGCCTGAGCCGCCATCTGGCCGCCAAGCGCGGCAAGTCGATCGTGCAGCGAGCCGGTCGTGTCGTCTGGTCGGATCTCCAGCCGGTGCGACAGCACCATGTCGCCGGTGTCCAGCCCCTCGTTCATCTGCATCAGCGTGACCCCGGTGGTCGAGTCGCCGGCCTCGATGGCACGGTGGATGGGCGCGGCGCCGCGCCAACGTGGCAGCAGCGAAGCGTGGATGTTCAGGCAACCGAGCGGCGGCAGGTCGAGCGTCCAGCGCGGCAGGATGAGCCCGTAGGCGGCGACCACCAGACATTCGATACCCGCTGCTTGAAGGGCGTCGCGGGCCTGCTTTGCGTCTTCGGGGGTGCGACCGTCCAGGCGCAGGCTGCGCGGTTGCGCCACCGGCAATCCGTGCGCCAGCGCCCACGCTTTGACCGGCGAAGCCTGCAGCTTCAGTCCGCGCCCGGCTGGCCGATCGGGCTGCGTCAACACGAGCGCGATGTCATGGCCGGCCGCATGCAGGGCGCGCAGCGCGGTGGCGGCAAATTCCGGGGTGCCGGCAAAGGCGATGCGCATGGTGGGCAGAGGCAAGCGCCAATGTATCAGCGGCGGGCCGATGCCGGCTGCTCTTCGCGGGCCTTCTTGAGCAACTTGGTGCGGATGCGGTCGCGCTTGAGCGGGCTCAGGTACTCGACGAACACCTTGCCCAGCAGGTGATCCATCTCATGTTGCACGCACACGGCGGTCAGCCCCTCGGCCTCCAGCTCGAATGGCTGGCCCTCGCGGTCCAGCGCGCGAACCGTCACACGGGCATGCCTCTGAACCCGGTCGTAGATGGCCGGTACCGACAGGCAGCCCTCGTCGCCCACGTGCATTTCGTCGCTGCGCGCGATGATTTCGGGGTTGATCAACACCATCGGGCGATTGCGCTCTTCCGATACGTCCATCACGATGACCTGCTGATGAATATCCACCTGGGTGGCCGCCAAGCCGATGCCTTCGGCGGCGTACATGGTCTCGATCATGTCCGCCACCAGTTGGCGCACGCGTGCATCGACCTGCGCCACGGGCCTGGCCACGGTGTGCAGGCGGGGGTCGGGATAGCGAAGGATGGGCAGCAGAGACATGTCAACCGGCCGTGTCAGTGAACGGACACAAGCCGCAACAGTTGTGGATCGTTCGCAACGAAACCGGCTTAGAAGCCACCCGAAACGGCGGGCGCGCAGACTGCTTTTCGTTGCGATATCAAGGGTTTACCGGCAGAATCTGCGATGTAGCATGAGCTTTGACCGATCACGTTGCGAAGACCGGCCGTCGCAGGCGCTGCCTGGGGCATGATTGTCGCATCACGCTAGCTGGAGACCGACCACATGAGTTCAAGCCAGTTCCGCCAACAAGGCGACCGCCGGATCTGGCCCCTGATGGTGGCCGCGGCCATGATCGGCGGCCTCGGGGTGGCCTCTGCGGCGGATCTGACCGTCACGCCGGAGCAGCGCTCCACGGCAGAGCGGGTCGCCCAGTCGGGCGTGTCGTTGTCCGAACTTGCACCCAATGCCCCTGACTCCCATACCGTCCAGCGCGGTGACACGCTCTGGGACATTTCCAAGCTCTTTCTGAAGAGCCCGTGGCGGTGGCCCGAGCTGTGGGGCATGAACCGCGACCAGATCCGCAATCCGCACCTGATCTACCCGGGCCAATTGCTCGTGCTGACCAAAGTGGATGGTCGCGCCATGTTGCGTGTCGGTCAGCAGGTGCTGGCGCCTGGCGAAGCACCGAAGAACACGGTCAAGCTCTCGCCACGCATTCGCAGCCAGGTGCTCGACAGCGGCGCCATTTCGTCGATCCCGCTGCAGATCATTGGTCCGTTCCTCAACGAGGCCATCATCCTGAATGCGGACGAACTGGCCAGCGCGCCGCGCATTGTTGCCACTCAGGAGGGCCGGGTGATGGTCTCTCGTGGCGAAACCGCTTATGTGCGCGGTGACCTCAAGGGCGCGCGCGCATTCCGCCTTTTCCGCGAGAGCAAGCCCCTGCTCGACCCCGAAACCTCCACTGTGCTGGGGTTCGAAGCACAGTTCGTGGGTACGGCGGAGTTCACCCGCGCTGGCGAGATGCGAACCACCGCAGACGGCAAGGCAGCCGCCGAGGTTCCAGCCAGCTTTGTCGTCACCGGCACGCGGCTGGATGCCGGTGTCGGTGATCGCCTGGCGCCGGTTCCGCAGCGCGACTTCAGTGCTTATGCACCGCATCCGCCTTCGCAGCCGATCATGGGCCAGATCATCTCGATCTACGGCGAAGCGCTGACCGGCGGCCAGAACCAGATCGTCTCCATCAACCGGGGCGCGCGACAGGGCGTCGAGCGCGGCCATGTTCTGGCACTGTGGCGCGACGGTGCGCTCACGGTTGACAAGACCGACGAGCGCAAGTCGGCGATCAAGCTGCCCGACGAGCGGATCGGGTTGCTCTTCGTATTCAGGGTGTTCGACAACGTCTCGTACGCCTTGATCGTGTCGGCGCTTGACCCGGTTCATCGCGGCGACCGTTTCACCCAGCCCTGACGGGCCATCGTCGTTCGAGCGCCCGTCCACCGGCACTTGCCGGACCTCGGGCGTGCCGAGCGGCGTGCATCGAGTGTTTCATGGACCGCGCCGAACTGGGCAGCTGGTTGCGCTTGCTGGGCTGTCCCGGGGTCGGGCGTCGGGCCGCACGTCGCGTGATCGCGCGCTTGGGCTTCCCGGGCGCCGTTGCCACGGCCGATCCGGCGGTGCTGGTCCAGCTTGTCGGTGAACCAGCGGCAACCGCATTGCGCTCCCCGATGCCAGATGTCGAGGAGCTCCTCGAACGCACGCTGGAGTGGCTGGACGGCGGCCGCTTGCGGGCGGTGGTGGCGCTGGGTGATCTGGCGTATAGCCCCTTGTTGGTCGAGACGGCCGATCCGCCCCTGCTGTTGTATGCGCAGGGCCGTCTGGACTTGCTCCGTTCGGAGTCGGTGGCGGTCGTGGGCAGTCGGCGTCCCACGCCGCAAGGCCTCGACACGGCACGGCAGCTTGCGCGCGAATTGAGCGAGCGCGGCTGGACGGTGGTCTCCGGCCTCGCGGCAGGCATCGACGGTGCCGCGCACGTTGGTGGCCTCGAGGGCAAGGCGGGGACGATCGCGGTTGTCGGCACCGGATTGGATCAGGTCTACCCGCGCCGGCATGTGGAACTGGCCCGCCGCATCGAAGCCGAAGGTTTGATGCTCAGCGAGTACCCCATCGGCACTCCGCCACTGCCGCCGAACTTCCCGCAGCGCAACCGCATCATTGCCGGCCTGGCCAGGGGGACGCTGGTCGTCGAGGCGGCCATGCGGTCGGGCTCACTGATCACGGCGCGCCTTGCGGCCGAAGCCGGCCGCGATGTTCTGGCCGTGCCGGGGTCGATACGCGCCGATCAATCGCGCGGTTGCCACGCACTCATTCGCGACGGCGCCGCATTGGTCGAGTCGGTGGACGACATCCTGGCGGCGATCCAGCCGTGGGCCCAGTCCGATGGTGCTGGTTCGGTCGCGTCGCGCGGCGGCTCGTCCGAAACGTCCCGCAGCCGGGCAACGGGTCCTGGTTGTGTGCACGCCGAAGTGCCAGCTGTCGATTCCACCAGCGAGGCCGACCCGATCTTGCGCGCGCTCGGCTATGACCCGGTCGATCTGGACACCCTGATGGCACGCAGCGGCCACCCTGCAGCCGACATCAATGCCCGACTCATCGAACTGGAGTTCGAAGGGCAGGTCGCTCGCTTGCCAGGAGGGCGGTATCAACGCCGCGGCCTGGGTTGAGACGTCATGAAAGTATGCGCTTACTCACTTAATGCCTTACCGATCGGAAGCGCGCCTGAGGCAGATCCGTCGAACTGATGAGACGGCGTGCGGTATAGTGCCACGATGTTCGAAGTGCTCGTCTACCTCTACGAGAACTACTGGCGTCCCGACGCCTGCCCGGACCACGCGCAACTCACGCGCAAGTTGTCCGCGGTGGGTTTCGAAAGCGATGAGATCCAGGAGGCGCTGACTTGGCTCGACGGCTTGGCAGAGACGGCACAAGCCTATTCCGGCGAGCAGTCGGCCCAGAGCCTGCGGCTGTACACACCGGCCGAAATGGAGCGGCTGGGCGAGGAATCGGTCGGTTTCATCAGCTTTCTGGAGTCCGCCGGGGTGCTTCCACCGCCCATGCGCGAGATGGTGATCGACCGGGCCTCGGCCGTGGGCGAGTGCCCGCTGGCGCTGGAGGACTTGAAGGTCATCGTGCTGATGGTCTTCTGGAGCCTGGGCGAGGAGCCCGACGCGCTCATACTCGACGAGTTGTTCGTGGCCCCTGAAGAGAGGCTGATTCACTGACCCACAGCGGCAAGTCCACCCACTTTGGCAGGTGGAGGCGGACTACTGCATCAGTCGTGCCGGGTCGGCGTCAATCTTGGCCAGCGCGCTGCGCGTTGCCTTTACGGTCAGTGCTTCGTCCTGCGCCGGCAGCAGCAAACCCGCCTGCAGGAACGCCGCCAGGCGCTGCTGCTGAAACAGAACGCACCGCCCGCCTGCCGAGACGAACAGCGTGAGCTGCCGCCTCATGCCGTGCCACACGAGTTGCACGGTCTCGTTGCGACCACGGTAGTCGAGCATGTACCAGCTGCCGACCATCAGTTCGCGCGCCCAGGACAGCATCGCCGGTGACGGCATTGAGCCGCCCTCGGAGACCACTTCGAGCTCTGAACTCTCGTGGCCGGACAAGTCGAACACCATCGACTCGTCCACCTCGATGTCCGCCGCATCAGGAAGGAGTTCCTCGAGCGTCTCGAGCCGCTCCATCAGTTCATTCAGCCGTTCGGTCGGGATCACCGCTGCCTTGGCGGTGAAGGCGGCAGCCAGGGAGTTGTTGAGTTCCTGGATGTGTTCATCCTGTCGGTCTACGCTCATGTGCGCTGCTGCCATGCCGTCGCGCAACTGCTTGAGCAGCAGCGGCAGCCGACGGATCACCTCGGCGCGCTCGTCGCGGGTCACCTTGGCGCTTGCCGACCAGATCAGGTCGGCCGCGGCGCGCTTCATCGCCTTGGTCTCTTCGCCTTGCACGCCATAGCGCACGGCCGTGGTCGCCAGAACGTCGGCCCAGACCTGGAACAGGAACTGGCGTACGCCTTCCTGAACCGGCACTTCATTGAGCATCCGGCGCAACTCGATCGTGTACTGGATGGCGAGGGTTTCGCGTTGCTCGACCTGCTGCGCCAGCGACACGCCTTTGCGGGTTGCCTCGTTCTCGTTGCGGAAGTAGTGCTCCAGGAACTTCTCGAACTCGCCGAGCACGGTCTGGAACACGCGGCGCCCGGTATCCGGGTAAGCCTCGACCACCTGGACGACGCGCTTGATTTCCTTCTCCAGCGTATCGCCCACGGCCTCGGCCGCACTGTCGAACCCCATCACGCATGCGCCCATGCGGTCGATCAGCCGACGGGCCGGGTGGTCGATCGTGGCGAAGAAGTCGGGCTCCGAAACGGCGACCCGCAACACCGGCATCTGCAGTCGCGCGAACCACACCCGCACGGCCGCAGGTATGCGCTCTTCGGTCAGGATGCTCTGGAACATCATCGCGACGATCTCGATGATGGCCCGTTCCGCCGGCGTGTTGGCGGCATGTTTGAGCGCCTGTTTGCGCAGATGGAGGTCGTCCACCAGCATGGGCGTGGTGACCTGCGCAGCGGCACCTTGCGGCGTGGTCGCCAAACGCTGCCGTATGCTGTCTTGCGCCACTTCGATGGCCCGTGACAACCGGGGTGTGACTGCGGCCGGGGCCCGCGTCGTATCGGCAAAGCCCGGCAACTGGCGACCCACCAGTTTGTTCAGCCGGCCCAGTACGGCTTCGGCGTGCTCACTGCCGCGTACCAGCGGGGCTGCGCGCGTCATCATGCGCGTCTCATCGCCTACCCCGGCGCTGAGTGCACCGGGGCCGCTGACGCCAGCGATCGTGGCGCCAGCCGCGGGCTGCCCGGTCGCGCCGGTCGGCCGACCGCTCGCGCTGACAGTGGCGGGCCGGCCGGGTGTCGTCGGCAGCGCCGCGCCGCTGACATCCCGATTTCGGCGGATGAAGGGCCGCAAGTCGACCTCGGGCATCACTTGCTGGCCGACGAGCCAGCGATTGGTCTCGTGATAGGCCTCCTCGGCCAGCGCAGCGAACTCCTCGTGCAGCCAGGCTTGGGCCTCCCGCCAATCTTCCGAACGCAAGCCGGCGACCCGCCAAGCATCGAGCACCACGCGGGCCAGCACGTGGGCTCGCAGCATGTCATGGGTGTCGAGTTCATGGCGCTGTTCGAGCATGGCCACGCGCGAGCGCAGGTCAGAGAACTCCCAGGATGCGCGGTCCATGATGGCCAGCGCCAACCGGCTCGTGAGGATTTCGCGGTCTATCGTGTCGTCATCGACGAGGGACAGGTTCTTGTCCGACGCGCTGCCCGGTCGGGGAAGGTCTCCGGGCTGCACGGCGGAACCCAGGCCCTGCGTGAGCACATGCTGCAGACCCTCGCTCATGCCGTTGAGCCATACACGCGCGGACTTCTGCAGGCCTTGCACCAGATCCCGTCGCCGTTGCGCAACCTGGAATTCGGCCGGCTTGGCCAGCGCGGCCTGGGCGCTGCCCACGACCTGGCGCACCAGGCCAGGCAAACCCTTGACCAGCTCGTCGGTGTACAGGCGGCGCGCCTGACTGGCGAGCTGGCTGGCTTGGGCGCTGGTCGCCATGTGCGGGGTGCGTAGGTGCCGGTCGTGCAGGAATGCCTACTCTATACCACGGCCCCGGCATTGGGATCATTGGGATCGTGATCCTTCGAGGCGGTCTTGACCAAGTCGTCTCGCTTGACACCCAGCCACATCGCAATCGCAGCGGCCACGAACACCGAGGAATAGATGCCGAACAGGATGCCGATGGTCAGTGCGACAGCAAAGTAGTGCAGCGTGGGACCGCCCCAGATCAGCATGGCCAGCACCATCATCTGGGTCGAGCCGTGCGTGATGATGGTGCGGCTCATCGTGCTGGTGATGGCGTGGTCGATGACCTGACGCGTGTCGAGCTTGCGGAATCTGCGGAACGCCTCGCGGATTCGATCGAAGATGACCACCGACTCATTGACCGAGTAGCCCAGTACGGCCAGCACGGCGGCCAGAACCGCCAGCGAAAACTCCCACTGGAAGAATGCGAAGAAGCCCAGGATGATGACCACGTCGTGGAGGTTCGCGACGATGGCCGCAACCGAGAACTTCCACTCGAAGCGGAAGGCCAGGTAGATCATGATGCCGATGACCACGAAGGCCAGCGCCTTGGCGCCGTCGGCGGCAAGCTCCGAACCGACCGCCGGGCCGACGAACTCGGTGCGCGAGAGCTTCACAGGCTCGCTGCCATCGGATGCGGCACATGACGGGCGGCTGACCTGCTCGCCCTGTGGCGTCGTGTAGGCCTTGGTCCCGACGGTACCGGACTCTGCCTTGCAAATCTCGGCGAATGCACGCGCCGCCAGTGTCGACTGCTCGCCGGGCTTGTCACCACCGCGCGCTGGCAGGCGCACCAGCACATCGTGCGATGTGCCAAAGTTCTGGACCTGCACCTCGCCCAGGCCCAAGCGGTCCACGGCGGCCCGGGTGCGCTCGAGCTGGGCGGATTGCGCATATTCCACCTCCAGCACAGTGCCGCCGGTGAATTCAATGGACAAGTGCAGGCCCCTCGTGGCCAGGAAGAACACCGCAGCGGCAAAGGTGGCGAACGAGATGATGTTGAACACCAGCGCATGCCGCATGAACGGGATGTCGCGGCGGATGCGGAAAAATTCCATGACTCAGGCTCCTGGGCTGGCCAAGGCGGCCGCGCGCGCGCACATGGTGCTGCGGTGGTGGATCCGGACGGGGTGGTTCATGCCTTGGGGGTCTGCTCGCCGACTGGCGTGCCCGCGGCGGCGGGCTTCCAGACCTGGCCGATCGATACGGCCTTGAGCTTCTTCTGGCGACCGTACCAAAGGTTCACCAGGCCGCGAGAGAACATCACCGAAGAGAACATCGACGTCAGGATGCCCAGGCAGTGCACCACTGCGAAGCCGCGCACGAAGCCCGACCCGAAGGCCAGCAAGGCCAGTCCGGCGATCAAGGTGGTGATGTTGGAGTCGAGAATGGTCGCAAAGGCACGTTCGTAGCCGATCGCAATGGCAGCCTGCGGCGACGCACCACTGCGGAGTTCCTCGCGTACGCGCTCGTTGATCAGCACGTTGGAGTCGATCGCCATGCCCAGTGTCAGCGCAATGGCCGCAATGCCGGGCAACGTGAGCGTGGCCTGCAGCATCGACAAGACGGCCACCAACAGCAGGAGGTTGAATCCCAGCGCCAGAGTCGAGAAGACGCCGAAAACCAGGTAGTAGGCGCACATGAACACCGCGATGGCCAGAAAACCCCAGGCCACGCTGCGGAAGCCCATGCGGATGTTCTCGGCACCGAGCGTGGGGCCGATCGTCCGCTCCTCGATGATCTCCATCGGGGCTGCCAGGGAGCCGGCGCGCAGCAGCAACGCGGTGTCGCTGGCCTCGACGGTCGTCATGCGCCCGGAAATCTGGAACCGCGCTCCGAGCTCACTTCGGATCACCGGCGCGGTGACGACCTCGCCCTTGCCCTTCTCGAACAGCAGGATCGCCATGCGCTTGCCGACGTTCTCGCGGGTGACCTCGCGAATGATGCGGGCGCCCTTGGCGTCGACCGTCAGATGAACCGCCGGCTCGCTGGCGTTCTGACCGTCGAATCCGGCCTGCGCATCGGTGAGGCTGTCGCCGGTCAGGATGACCTGGCGGTAGACGATGATGGGTTCACCCGAGCGCTCGAGATAGCGTTCGCTGCCGAACGGCACCGGCGCCGTTCCACGCAACGCCTCCAGCGCCTCGGTCGACGTGTTCACCATCCGCATCTCGAGGGTGGCCGTGCGGCCGATGATGTCCTTGGCCTTCGCTGTCTCCTGTACGCCAGGCAATTGGACGACGATGCGGTCGGCGCCTTGCTGCTGGATCACTGGCTCGGCCACGCCGAGCTCGTTGACGCGGTTGTGCAACGTGGTGATGTTTTGCTGCAGCGCCGTGTCCTGCACGCGGCGCATGGCCTCGGGCTTGAGCGCGCCGGTCAGCCGGAACTCGCTGCCGTCGGCGGACTCCACCCACTGCCAGTCGGGCAACTGGTCGGTCAGCAGCGCCTGCGCCTGCCCGAGCACCGCGCGGTCGCGGAATCGCAGTTGCACCGTGTTGCCGTCGCGCGCCGCTCCACCGTGTCGGATGTTCTTGTCGCGCAGCATGGAGCGCACGTCGCCCACCGTGGCCTCGGCCTTCTTGGTGAGCGCGGCACGCATGTCCACCTGCATCAGGAAATGCACGCCGCCGCGCAGGTCCAGGCCCAGGTACATCGGCAGTGCCCGCACCTGTGTCAACCAGGTCGGCGATCGCGACAGGAGGTTCAATGCAACGATCCAGCCAGGATCGGCCGGGTCGGGATTCAGGGCCTTCTGGATGGCGTCCTTGGCCTTGATCTGCGTGTCGGTGTCCGCGAAGCGCGCCTTGATCGAGTTGCCATCGAGCTGGACGAAGTCGGGCTTGAGCCCGGCTTGCGCGAGTGCGGCTTCGACGCGCGGCACCATGGTGGCGTCCAGCTTGACGGTGGCCTTGCCACTGGAGATCTGGACGGCCGGGGCCTCGCCAAAGAAATTGGGCAGCGTGTAAAGCGCCCCGATCACCAGGGCCAGGCCCAGAATCAGGTACTGCCACCAGGAGTAGCGGTTCATCGTGGTTCCCTCGGCCCGCGTCCGGCGGGCAGCCGCTGGGCTTACTTGCCGATGGTGCCCTTGGGCAGAACCTGCACGACCGCGTGGCGCTGCACCTGCAGCTCGACCCCGCTGGCCACTTCCAGGTGCACGTAGGATTCACCCAGGCGGGTGACACGGCCGAGAAGTCCGCCGTTGGTGACCACCTCGTCGCCTTTGGCCAGGGCCTCGATCATGGCCTTGTGTTCCTTCTGCCGCTTCATCTGAGGGCGGATCATGATGAAGTAGAGCACCACGAACATGCCCACCAGCGGCAGCAGGCTGAGCAGTCCGTCGCCGGCGCCGGCCGCGGGTGCGCCTTGGGCAAAGGCATTGGAGATGAACACGTCGGATCCTTCGGTAGGGGTCGGGGGTGAGGATGGCGCCTCGCTATCGGTCCGGGTGGACTCGGTGGGCGCCCGGGAGAATCGGGCATTTTAGGCGGCGACCGGCGCCGGCCCCGCTGCGTGCGGTCCACGGCGGCGCGGCGCGGCGCGTTCGAGTGGCCTCGCGACTAGAAAAGCGCCATGCTGAGCTTTCGGCGGTACTGGTCGACCACCGGATCGGCCGCGCCCGGCCGCGCCCGGCCGGTGACCTCGAGCGCGCCCTTGGCGGCTTCGGCAGCAGGCTTGGGTGCGGGCCGCGACATCAGTTCGAGGATTCCCACATAGGTCTTGCGGGCCAGCTCGTCGTTCCAACCCTTGTCGCGCATGACGATCTCGAGCAACTCGTCCATCGCATCGGTGAACCGACCCGAGGCCAGCAGCACCTGGGCGCGCTCGAAGCGGGCATCGAAATCTCGGCGGTTGGCGGCAATCGCGGCGTCCAGCGCTGGCATCGGGCGCGCGTGCGGCGCACGCTCGCAGGCGGCGAGCCAATGCCCTGCGGCGGCCAGGCGGGCATCGAGCGCAACCTTGTTGGCCACCGGATCGAAAGCCTGACGTGCCAGCGCCACCTGACCCGCCTCGAGCAGCAGCTTGACGTAGTCGTAACGGGCGGTATCGTTGGCGGGGTCGACAGCGACGGCCTGTTGCAGCCGGCCCAGCGCCGCGGCGGTGTCCCCCTGGGCCTCCAGCGCATCGGCCTCGGCCAGGTCGGCCTCGGCTTCAAGTGCCTGCTCGGTGGGGACATGCCGGTCGAGGAACTCGCGCACCTGAGCCTCTGGCAGGGCACCGACGAAGCCGTCCACCGGCTGGCCACGATCGAAGAGCACGCAAAACGGGATCGAGCGGACACCAAAGGCCTGGCTGAGTTGCCCGGCAATCTCGGGTTGCTCGTCGCTGTTGAGCTTGGCCAGGCGGAACCGTCCTCCGTAGGCCGTCTCGAGCTTCTCGAGTATCGGGCCGAGCGTCCGGCAGGGGCCACACCAGGGTGCCCAGATGTCGAGCAATATGGGTTGTGACATCGAGCCCTGGATCAGCTCGGCCTCGAAATTCTGCAGTGTGATGTCGATCATGGTGCGAGGATGCGATGGGCCTGCGTATGCGCCCACGGGGCGGATGTGTCGAGCCGATCTGGGGCTGGCTGCCTACAATACAAGGTTTTGGCCCATTCAGAGCCGGAGCCCGCCCGTGCAAAGCAACGCCAACGCCCTGGTCGGCGTGTTGATGGGGTCGTCCAGCGACTGGGAAACCCTGCAGCAGGCAGCCCAGATTCTCGCCGAGTTCGAGATCGCCCACGAATGCCGCGTGGTGTCGGCCCATCGCATGCCCGACGACATGTTTGCCTATGCCGAGGCCGCGGCGGGGCGCGGCCTGCGCGCCATCATCGCCGGGGCCGGTGGCGCGGCGCATCTGCCGGGCATGCTGGCGGCCAAGACCACGGTGCCGGTGCTGGGTGTACCGGTGGTCAGCCGGCATCTGCAGGGCATCGATTCGCTGCACTCGATCGTCCAGATGCCCAAGGGGATCCCGGTTGCGACCTTCGCGATCGGTGCCGCGGGAGCCGCGAACGCAGCACTGTTCGCAGTGGCCATGCTGGCCTCCAGCGATCCGGTATTGCACGAGCGCCTGAGGGCGTGGCGTGAGCGCCAAACCGAGGCGGCGCGTGCCATGACGGCCCATTTGGGGTAGCGGCCGCATGACCGCGACGATTCAGCCAGGGGCCACCCTGGGCGTGATGGGTGGTGGCCAGTTGGGCCGCATGTTCGTCCAGGCGGCGCAGTCGCTGGGCTATTTCACGGCGGTGCTCGACCCCGACCCCGTGTCGCCCGCGGGCCGGGTGGCGCACTATCACATTGCCACCGAGTATCTCGACGAGGCTGGGCTGGCCCAACTGATGCAGCGCAGCGACGCCATCACCACCGAGTTCGAAAACGTTCCGGCACCGGCTCTGCGCACGCTGGGTGCCCACCGTCCCGTGGCGCCGTCGGCCGACGCCGTGGCGGTGTGCCAGGACCGCGCCGCCGAAAAGGCGCACTTCGTGCGGTGTGGTGTGCCTTGCGCGCCGCATGCCGTGCTGGTCGAGGAGTCCGATGTGGAGGGGGCGCCGGCAAGCCTGCTGCCGGGCATCCTGAAGACTGCGCGACTGGGCTATGACGGCAAGGGCCAGGCGAACGTCACCGATCGTGCCGGGTTGCGTGCCGCCTGGAACGCCTTGGGTCGGGTGCCCTGCGTGCTGGAGCAGCGCCTGCCGCTGCACCGCGAAGTCAGCGTGATCATTGCGCGCAATGCGCTCGGGCACAGCGTCAGCCTGCCTGTGCAGCAGAACCTGCATCGCGACGGCATTCTCGCGGTGACGCAGGTTCCCGCGCCCGATCTCGATTCCGTTCTGGCGAGTCAGGCGCTCGATGCCGCGCGTCGGATCGCAGATGCGCTGCGGTACGTGGGCGTGTTGTGCGTGGAGTTCTTCGTTTTGGCCGATGGCCGGCTCGTCGCCAATGAAATGGCGCCGCGGCCGCACAACTCGGGCCACTATTCGATCGACGCCTGCGATGTCAGCCAGTTCGAGCTGCAGGTGCGCACGCTGGCAGGCCTGCCGCTGGTGCAACCGCGATTGCACAGCGCCGCGGTGATGCTCAATCTGCTGGGTGACCTGTGGTTCGATGGCACAGGGCGCCAGCGCGAACCCGATTGGTCGTCCGTGCTGGGCCTGCCGGGCACCCACCTGCACTTGTATGGCAAGACCCATCCTCGCCGCGGGCGCAAGATGGGTCACCTGACGGTGACGGCGGCCGGTGCGGCACAGGCGCGTGCCGTGGCGGTCGAGGCCGCGGTCGCGCTCGGCTTGCCGGCGTTCTGAGTCGCGTCATGCCGGTGATCAACGGTGGCGATGAGCGCCAGATCGACCGAGCGGCGCGGGCACTGGCGGGGGGCGATCTCGTCGCGCTGCCCACCGAGACCGTCTACGGGTTGGGCGCGCGTGCCGACGACGACGCGGCGGTGGCGCGCATATTCCGCGCCAAGGGCCGGCCGTCGGATCATCCGTTGATCGTCCATGTGGCCGATCAGAAGTCGGCGCTGGCGTTCGCCGCACGGTGGCCCGATTCGGCGCAACGCTTGGTCCAGGCGTTCTGGCCCGGTCCTGTCACCCTGATCGTGCCGCGGCGCACGGGCATCGCCGAGGCCGCAGCCGGCGGGCACAGGACGATCGGTTTGCGCTGCCCGTCCCATCCGGTGGCGCATGCCTTGCTCGTTGGCGCTGCGGCGCTGGGCGTGCCCGGCGTGGCCGCGCCCAGTGCCAACCGGTTCGGACGGGTCAGCCCGACGCGGGCCGAACACGTGGTGGGCGAGTTCGGTCCGGAACTGTTGGTGCTGGATGGCGGCGCCAGTGCGCTGGGTATCGAGTCGTGCATCGTCGACTGCACGCGCGCCGTGCCCGTGTTGCTGCGACCCGGTGTCCTCGATCGTGGTGCGATCGCGTCGGTGCTGGGACAACGCCTGGGGGACCGCGGCGACAGTGCACCGCCCGCACCCGGAACGCTGGATGCGCACTACGCACCGTTGGCTCGCGTGCGGTTGTTCAGCCCGGCGGACCTGCGCAACGCACTGGCCGGGTTCAACCAGCCCAAGTTGGGCGTGGCGGTATATTCACCCACCGAACCGCCTGCGGGTGTCGAGGTCGACTGGCAGCCGATGCCGACCGATGCGGGTCGTGCTGCCCATGAGCTGTTTGCCGTGTTGCGCGCTCTCGACGATCGCGGCGTGCGTGAGGTCTGGGTCGAGCAACCGCCGGACTCTCCGCAGTGGGAGGGGGTGCGCGATCGACTCCGCCGGGCCGCGGCCTCATGACAGCTTGCCGAAGCTTGATGAACCCCTTTCGAAATCCCCACCATCGCCGCCCGGGCTGATCCGGCGGCGAGGCCAAGAACGTATGGACTGGAAGCGACATGACCCTGCCTGATGCTCTTCGAAGCGGCCCGTGCCCGCAGCGACCGCGCGCCCAGCGCGCGCCGTGGCGCAGTGGGGCCATGGCCTTCGCTGCGGCCGCCGTGCTGGCTGCCTGCGGCGGTGGCACCTCCCAGGTGGAGACCTACTCGCCGACGCGCATGATCAGCTTCGGTGACGAAGCCAGCCTGATCGTCGACGACGGCGCGGCCAACGGGCGCAAGTACACCGTCAACGGGCTGGATGCCAACGCTGCGCGCGACTGCACGCTCACGCCAATCTGGTCACAGGTCCTGGCCTCGCACTATGGCTTCGTGTACGCCGCCTGCAACAAGGCGGCGGCCACGCCCAAGGCGTTTTCGCGTGCGCAAGATGGCGCCAAGGTGGGCGACCCTGCCTCTGGCATTTCGGCGCAGATCGCCGAGCAGCAAAGCGTGGGCGGCGGCCTGCAGGCGGGAGACCTGGTGACCGTGATGATGGGTGTGCACGATCTGGTCGAGCTCAACGAGCAGGTACGGGCGGGCAGCTTGTCGGATGCCGATGCCCGTACCGAGGCCCGTCGTCGTGGCGCGCAATTGGCGGCTGGTGTGAACGCAATTCTGGGCGCCGGGACGCGCGCCATCGTGGCCACTGTGCCGGACATGGGCCTGAGCCCATACGCCCGCACGCTCGAGTCCACATCGCCCGGCACCATGGCGCGTCTCAGTCAGCTGACCTATGAGTTCAATGCCAGCTTGCGCACGGGCATCGATGCAACACGCTTCGACGGGCGCAACTACGGTCTGGTGCTGGCCGACGACACGGTGGTTGCTGTTTCCAAGGTGCCTGGCGCCTTCAGCAGCTACCCGGCCAACGTGACCGATGCGGCCTGCGTCGTGGCATTGCCGCAGTGCACCAGTGCCACAGCTGATCTCGTCGAGTCTGGGTCGACCACCAGCCACATGTGGGCGGATACGCTGCGCCTGGGGCCGTCGCTGCATGCGCTGATCGGTTCGCAGGCCGTGGCGCGGGCCGTCGACAACCCCTTCTGATGCGCCCGCCCGGCGGTTGGCCTGCCGCCGTCCCTCGCCGCAGCTGTGCCGGCGGCTCGCTGCTGCGCATCCATCCCCGATCTGGGGCACCGACTCTAGAACGTCTGCGGGAAAGCACGCTTCAGGGCGACGGCATTCCGAATCTATAGTTCACCGAGAAAAGCGAACGGTCGTTCGTTTTTGTCCAACCCGGGCGCTGCGCCCATGTCGAGGGGTGAACATGAAGATGATGCGTGGACTGGGGCTGTCGCTGTTGACTGCGGCCCTGCTGGCTGCCTGCGGTGGAGGCGATCCCTATGTGCCCGGCAGCGGCAACACTGCCGGGGCGCCCACGACCAAGGGATCGTTCACGGCGGTGGTGTCATTCGGCGACAGCATGAGCGATGTGGGTGCCTATGCGCCTGCCACGTCGCTGGCCGGCAACGGTCAGGCGCCATACATGGGAGGAAAGTTCACCACCAACGGTGCCGCGGGTACCGTCTGGGTCGAGAACATTGCCGCCAGCTTGGGCCTGGCCATCACGCCACATGAGGTTGGGTTCGCCGGCACCTCGGTGAAGTGTCCAGCCGCGGCGGTCAGCACATCGCTGGCCAATACGTGCACGGGCTACGCGCAGGGTGGTTCGCGGGTGACCGATCCCAACGGCATCGGCAAGAGCGGTGGCGCGCTCACAGTGCCTGTTGTCACCCAAGTGGCCAACCACCTGGCGCGTTTCGGCGGCTTCAAGGACAGTGACCTGGTGCTGGTGTACGTGGGCAGCAACGACGTGTTCACGCAGTTCGGCGCATTCACCGCCAAGGCCACGCAGATCCAGACCGATGCAGCCACCGGAAAGATCACGGCCGATCAGGCTCAGCTGGCACTGTTCAATGCCCAGACGGCGGCTCAAGGCGAGATGAAGAAGGCGGCACAGGAACTGGCGACCATCGTGCGTGACCAGATCCTGGCCAAGGGCGGAAAGTACGTGGCAGTGCTGACGCTTTCGGACATCGTGGATACGCCATTTGGACGTTCTGTCCCGGCGTCGGTCCAACCCGTGCTCACCGACCTGTCGTTGATCTTCAATCTGTGGCTGCGCGACGGGCTCACCAATCAGCCCGTGCAGATCGTCGATACGTTCGCAGTGTTCAAGGACTCGTACCAGAACCCCGCGAAGTACGGCCTGACGAACAACACCATCCCTGCGTGCGATGGCGCAAAGATCGCGGCCATCACCGGCGGCCAGGTGACGGACGGGTCGTCGCTGTTCTGCAACGCCACTCCCGGGGTGCCGTTCAACGGCATACGCGATGGCGCGGACGTCAACACTTGGTTGTTCGCCGACGCTGTGCATCCCACGACCGGTGGGCACAAGGCGATCAGCAATTCGTTGCTGACGCAGCTGAAGGCCTACGGCTGGCTTTGAATTCCCACGCGACGAGGAGATCCCGATGAAGAGCAAGATCCAATGGCTCGTTGCGGCGGCAACGCTGGCTGGCACCTGCGCCGTACAGGCGCAGGACAACGTCGTCAAGCTTGGGCTGACGCGCTATGACACGCATGCCCGCACGACCGGCATCCAGGGCATCGGCGTGCCGGCCGGCGCGGACGCGGCCGTGGGCGACGCCACCACGATCATCGCCGTGTACGAGCGCCTGTTGTCGCCGAACATGGGCGTGGAGTTGGTGCTGGGGGTGCCGCCCAAGATCAGCTCGCGTGCCACCGGCAGCGTGGCGTTCCTGGGCGAGGTGCTGACGGCCCGCAACGTAGCACCCACGCTGCTGTTCAACTACCACTTCGGCGACAGCGGCAACCAGGTGCGTCCCTACGTGGGCGTGGGCCTGAACTGGACCCGCTTCGTCGACGTGAAGTCGACGTTGGCTCCCTCCGTGGAGATGAGCGACTCGTACGGCTGGGCCCTGCAAGGCGGTGTCAGTGTGGCCTTCGACAAGCGCTGGGGCATGTTCGCCAGTGTCGCGACCCTGAAGGTCAAGAGCGACCTGGTCGCCTCGGGCAGCACGGTGCTGACCACGACGATCGACTTCCGCCCCGTGGTGTACTCGGCCGGCGTGTCCTATCGGTTCTGATCGACCCGTTTCTGATTGAGCCATCGAAGCAGTGCTTCGATGGCTCCGCGGCCGCGGTGCGCCTGAGGGTGATTGACGATGGCCGCCACCGCATAGCTGCGGCCGTCTTGGGTAACCACGACGCCGGCAACGCCGGTCACGTCGCGCAGTGATCCGGTTTTCAGGTAAGAGCGTGCGCCGCCGGCATTCATGCGGCTGGCGGTGCCGTCCTCGCCTGCACGGGGCAGCGATGCCAACCATTGGGGCATCGCGCCGCTGCGCCAGCCCGCTTGGACCAGGCTGGTCAGGTGCGATACACAGAGTCGGGCCCGGCGAGACAGCCCAGAGCCGTTGTCGATCACCGCCGTGGCGGCGTGGTTGCCCAACGTTGCCTGGAGCCATTCGCGCAGGACCTCTCGAGCCGCCTCGGGTGTGCCCTGGCCGCGCAATTGCAGGCCCAGAGTGAGGAACAACTGCTGCGCCATCACGTTATTGCTGTACTTGTTGATGTCACGCACGACCTCACCGAGTGGTCGCGATCTCACCACGAAGGACGGTGCGACAGTCGGCGCCGCCCCGTCGCGCACGCTGCCCGCCAGTCTGCCGCCGAGATCGGTCCACGCGGCTTGCAGCGTGCGGCTGTCGTAGCTCGGCGGGTCGCTCCAGGCCAGCGGCCAGATGCGCTCGCCGCAGCGCGAGGGATACCGGCCATCGAACCTCATCTGGCGCACATCGGCAGCCGTGGCCTTAAGCGCCGCACGCCAGTCATCACAGGCGCCGTCCGACAGCGCTACGGTAGGCTGGACGGAGTGGCCATGCAGACGGGGCACCGCGGAGACCCGCGCGACCCCAGCCGCAGGGTCGGGCGTGAAGGTGTAGACGATGCTGCGATACGACAGCAGCAAGGCGTCGGCAGCGGTGTTGTACGGGCGCAGCGGTTCGCCGTCGAATTCATCGGCCAGCTGTGCCTGCGGGCTGAATGCGCTGCGGTCGAGCACGATGTCACCGTGTATTTCGCGCACGCCCCATTGACGCAGGCGCTGCAGCAGCAGCCACTGGCGCTCCGGCACGAGCGTGGGATCTCCGCGGCCCTGTATGACGACGTCGCCGCTCAGCACGCCGTCGCGCAGCGGTCCCGTCACCCAAACCGGCGTCTGCCAAGTGTGGGTCGGACCGAGCAGCTCGAGGGCGGCTAGCGTGGTGACCAGTTTAAACAGCGACGCCGGGTTCATCGGCTCGTCGGCGCGCCAGCTCAGGTGCGGCCGCTCGGCATCCAGCGCCTGGACGTGCACGGCCATGGCCGTGGCGGGCAGCCCCGCTTGCGCCAGCGCTTCGTGCACCGCCGCGGGCAGTGCCTGACGGGCGGGCTCGCGCGCAGCGGCAGGCTCGGCCAGCGCCACCAGCAGTGGTGCAAAAACGCAGGGCATGCAGCGAGACCATCGCATCAGAACATCATGGCACGGATAAACTGGCGCGCCCCATGAACCCGTGCCTGCTTGCTCTGGATACATCGACCGAATGCATGGCGCTGGCCGTGCTGTCTTCCTCCGGCCAGCAGATCTGTCGCGTCGAGGAGGGTGGCGCCCGCGCGTCCGAGCGTTTGCTGCCGCTGGCGCTACAGATGATGCAGGAAGCCGGGGTGACGGTCTCGCAACTCGACGCGGTGGCCTTCGGCCAGGGCCCGGGCGCGTTTACGGGACTGCGCACCGCATGTGCCGTGGCCCAGGGACTGGCGCTGGGCCGGGGCTGCCCCGTCCTGCCGCTGGACAGTCTGTGCCTGGTGGCCGAGGACGCACGGCCGCAGTTGGATCGATCCGGACTGGACGGGGTGGTGTGGTCGGCGATCGACGCCCGCATGGGAGAGGTCTACGCGGGAAGCTATCGAACCGAACCCGATGGTTGGCGCGCGGGTCACGCACCGGCGCTGTACACCCTGGCGGCGCTGGCCGAGCTCTGGCGTCGCGAGCCGCCCGCCATCGTGGTCGGTGACGCCTGCGCCGTTCACGCCGATGCGCTGCCGCTGGGCGACGTTTGGTGCTGGTCGGGTGGCGCAGGCCGCGCGCAGGCGCTGGCCCGGTTGGCGCTCCGGGCGTGGCGAGACGGCCCGCGGTTGGCAGCGAGCGAGGCCATGCCTGTCTACTTGCGCAACAAGGTCGCACTGACGACTGCAGAACGCGCCGCGGCGGGCGCACGGGCGACGTGATGCCCGAAATGGCCTCGCCCCCCCGTCCCAAGCCGTCGACGCCCCGGCGCGAGATGTTGCATACGGCAGACGAGATCGTTCACCGGCCCATGGCGCTCGACGATCTGGATGCCGTGCTCGAGATCGAGGCCCGCGCCTACAGCCATCCCTGGAGCCGCGGCAACTTCGTCGATTCGCTGCTGGCGGGCTACGGGGCGGAGGTGCGGCTCGACACGCGGGGCCGCTGCCTGGGCTATTGCGTGGCCATGCCTGGAGTCGAGGAGTTGCACCTGTTGAACCTGACCGTCGATCCCGCCTGCCAGCGACGAGGTCACGGACGGGCACTGCTGCGGCGGTTGGTGCAAGTGGGGCTGCAGCGTGGCGACCGTTGCCTTTGGCTGGAAGTGCGCGCCAGCAACCATGCGGCATTGGCGCTCTATCAGACTGAGGGTTTCGTCCAAGCGGGCCTGCGCACGGGGTACTACCCGCTGGGGGCTGGGCAGCGGGAGGACGCGGTAGTCATGAGCAGGACGCTGGTCGGGGATGCCGATGCGGTGGACTGAGCGCCAGCAGCGGCAACTGCATGCCATGGGTGTGCGCCCCTGGGGACCCGAGGTTCGGACTCCGATTGCGCTGGCGTCTGCCGATGCGGGTGAGTTGCCGCCGGCGGTGCTGCAGCCGCCTGTTGCCCCAGGAGCGGCTGCAGTCGCCCCGGTGATCGCGCGGTCGGTGGCGGCTGAACGCCAGGTCGAGCCCTCTTCGCGCGTCGAATCCGGCGCGGGCATTGCGTCGATGGGCTGGGCCGAGCTCGCTCAAGCCGTTGCGCATTGCCGACAGTGCGGGTTGGCGGGTACTCGAAACCAACCGGTCTTCGGTGTTGGAAACCCGCAGGCCCACTGGATGATCGTGGGCGAGGCGCCGGGCGAACAGGAGGACCTGCGGGGCGAACCATTCGTGGGCGCTGCGGGCCAGTTGCTCGACCAGATGCTGGCTGCACTCGGGTTGTCTCGAGAAGCCGGGCCGCCGCAGCGGCAGGTTTACATCGCCAACACCCTGAAGTGCCGACCACCACGCAACCGCAACCCGGAGCCTGCCGAACTCCAGCAATGCCAGCCGTACCTGCTGCGGCAGGTCGAGCTGGTGCAGCCGCGCGTGGTGCTGGCAATGGGCCGGTTTGCGGTGCAGTCACTGCTGGAGAGCACCGAGCCGATCGGCCGCCTGCGTGGGCGGGTGCACCGTTGGCGCGGCCGGCCGCTGGTTGTGACATATCACCCGGCATACCTGCTGCGCAACCCCGCCGACAAGGCGCGCGCATGGACCGACCTGTGCCTGGCGGCGCACGCGCTGCGCTCGGCGGACGCCTGACCACCGCCACTGCCTGGTGGACGAAGGTCACGAAACCGCCGATTCCCGGGGGGTAGGCATGCATTCGGTGTCAGGCATTTGCCTCCGGCCGACGATAAGATGGTTCGCATCGCACCGCAGCAGGTGGAGCTGTCGACCCATGTCGGCCGCGGCAGCCTGTCCACGCCCCAAGGTGCTCGCAACGCCACGACCGGGTAGCTCGACCGGGTAGGAATCAGCTGTGCAACCAGCGGACGAACCAGCGCGACAGTTGGCCCAAGCGCCAGAAGGCTGGGAAATGCTCCCTGTGCCGGCCATCGAGCTCAGTTCTGAGGGGCAGGCGGTGCAGGCCAACCGCGCTCTGGCCGAGTTCGTCGGTCAGCCGCTGGACGAACTCGTCGGTACCGGTTGGTTCGCCGCCCTTTCGCCGGATCGGCGCATGGCGCTGTTTGCGGCACTGGCCGCGCAGCAGGACTTCCAGCTCGAGATCCGCATGCTGCGCCACGATGGTGTCAAGGCGTGGGTGGACCTGCGTGCACGGTGGCTGGCGCAGCGGGGCAGCTTCCTGTGTGTGCTGCACGACCAGACGCACTGGCACTTGGCTCTGCAGGATGCACAGGCGCAAGGGTCGCGCTTCAACCTGATGGCCGACAACGTGCCGGTGCTGATGGCCTACTACGAGCGCGCAGAAGGCTACCGTTGCCTTTATGCCAACCGCCTGTACATGACGACCTTCGGGCGGTCACCCGAGCAGGTGATCGGCAAACCGCTGGTCGAGGTGATCGGCGAGGCCGCCGCGCGCGAGATCCAGCCGCAGATCGACAGCATGCTGCATGCGCGCCGCACGGCGTCCTACGTGCGACAGATCGTCGGCCCTCAGGGCAGGCCGCGATGGCTCGACGTGAGCCTGGTGCCGCATCTGGGCGGCGACGGCGAGGCGATCGGGGCGTTCGTGCTGATCAACGACATCACCCGCCACCGGGAGGCGGAGGCCGCCGTGCGCCAGAGCGAGGAGCGCATGGCCAAGTTCATGCAGGCCAGCGCCGAGGGTATCGTTTTCCACCAGGAAGGTCGGATCACCGACCTCAACGAGCCCATGGCGGCGCTGGTGGGGGCACCCCGCGATGCCCTGCTCGGTCGCCATGTGTTCGAGTTCATATCGCCTGCGCAACTGGCGCGGGTCCAGAACGTGATGTCGCGTGGCGAGGAGCTGACATACGAGACCGAGATCGTCGACGTGCGGGGCCAGGCGATTCCGGTCGAATTCATCGTGCGCACCATGATGCACGGTGACGAGAAGCTGCGCATGACCATCGTGCGTGACATCCGCGACCGCCAAGCGGCGCAGGCCCGCATTCGGCAGCTGGCCACGTTCGACGCGCTGACAGGGCTGTACAACCGAGCCGCCTTCGTCGAACTGCTCGAGTCCCGGTTGGCCGCCACGGCTCGCGCGGCGGCGTTGGGGCTGATGTTCATCGACCTCGATCACTTCAAGCCGATCAACGACAACCTGGGCCATGTGGCGGGCGATGCAATGCTGCGCACGTTGGGTGAGCGGCTGCGTCAGGCCCTGCCGCCCGAGGCCTGCGCCGGTCGCTACGGCGGCGACGAGTTCGTGGTTCTGTGTCCGACGGCGACCGGTGTGCGTGAGGTGGTCGGCCTGGCTGCACGGCTTGCAGGGTTGGTGCGCGAGCCCGTTTGGTTCGATGGCCGGGCGCTGCGGGTCACGCCCACCATCGGCATTGCGCTGTCGCCCGAGCACGGGCGCAACGCCGACATGCTGCTGCGCCATGCCGATGCGGCGATGTACGCTGGCAAGGCCGCCGGGCGCAACACCGTGACGGTGTACGAGCCTGGATTGGAAGGTCCTCGGGGCAGTTTGTCGGCAGGGGAGTAAGCGTGCCGCCCGCCCCCGGTGTACGCGGCAGGCGTTGCTGCGCCGGCGTGTGCGCTCAAGCCTTGGACGGCTTACGGGGGCGCTGCCACCCCGCCAGGCTGACCTGGCGCGCTCGCGCCACCGTGAGTTGGCCGGCCGGGGTGTCCTTGGCAATCGTGCTGCCGCCCCCGATGGTGCCGCCCTCGCCGAGACTCACCGGGGCGATGAGCACGCAGTTGGACCCGACGTGCACATCGGCGCCGATGACCGTGCGGTGCTTGTTGGCACCGTCGTAGTTGGCGGTGATGCTGCCGGCACCAAAGTTGACTCGTTCGCCCACGGTGGCATCGCCCAGATAGGCCAAGTGGTTGGCTTTGGCACCGTCGGCCAGCGTGGAGTTCTTGACCTCGACGAAGTTGCCCACGTGCACCTGTGCGCCCAGGTCGGCGCCGGTGCGCAGCCGTGCATAGGGTCCAACCATCGCCCCTGGGCCGATGCGCGCGCCCTCGATGTGCGTGTAGGGATGGATCACGGCGCCGTTGGCGATCTCGGCATCGCGGATCACGCAGTGCGCACCGATGCGCACCTCGTCGCCCAGCACGACCTGCCCTTCGAAAATGCAGCCGACGTCGATCTCGACGTCGCGCCCGGTGAGCAACTCGCCACGCAGGTCGAAGCGTGCCGGATCGGCCATGCGCACGCCAGCCTCCATCAGTGCATCGGCCTGGCGACGCTGGAACCGTCGTTCGAGATCAGCCAGTTGCAGCGGGCTGTTCACGCCCAGCACTTCGGTTTCGGCGCGTGCATGGCTGGCGACCACAGGCACGCGCTCATGCACCGCCATCTCGACGATGTCCGTCAGGTAGTACTCTCTTTGCGCGTTGTCGTTGGACAGCGCCATCACCCAGCGCTTGAGCATGGCGGTGGGCGCCGCCATGATGCCGGTGTAGACCTCGCGGATCACACGCTGCGCCGCGGTGGCATCCTTGTGCTCGACGATGCCCAGCACCCGCCCGCCCATCGCATCGCCGGAGCGCAGGATGCGGCCATACCCGGTGGGCTCGTCCAGCTCGATGGTCAGCAGCGCCAGCCGGTTGCCCGCGCAGGCCTCGACCAGCGCCCGCGCGGTTTCGGCCTCGATCAGCGGTACGTCCCCATTGAGAATCAGCGTCGTGCCCTCGTCGCCCAGGTGGGGTACCACCTGTTGGATGGCATGGCCCGTGCCGAGTTGGGGCATCTGCCGAACCGCCAGCGCGCCACTGCCGGCAATGGCATCCTCCACCGCGTCGGCACCGTGCCCGGTGATGACGATGACGCGGGCGCGGCCCAGGTCAGAGGCGGTATCGAGCACATGCTGCAGCAGTGGCCGCCCGGCCAGCCGGTGGAGTACCTTCGGCAGGTCGGACTTCATCCGCGTGCCCTTGCCGGCGGCCATGATCACGATGTCGAGTGCCATGAGTAAACGTTTGTCGTTGCGGCTGGGAACCTGGATTATCGCGATGCTCGCAGTCGCGCTGGCCGGCTGCAGTGCGGTGCGCCTGACCTACAGCCAGGGCCCGGCGCTGCTGTACTGGTGGGCCGACGGATACGTCGACTTCAGCGCCGAGCAGACACCCCGGGCGCGCGCGGCCATCGACGAGTGGTTCGCCTGGCATCGCAGCAGTCAGTTGGCCGACTATGCCGCGTTGTTGTCGCGGTTGCGGGAGATGGCCGTGCGCGATGTCACGCCGCAGCAGGTCTGCCGCGTCTATGACGATGTGCAGCAGCTTCTGGCCCGCGCCTACGACCGTGCCGTTCCCCTGGCCTCGCCGTTGGTGGCCACGCTCTCGCCGGCGCAGATCGATCATCTCGACAAGCGATACAGCCGCAACCACGAGGATGCCCGTCGCGAGTACTTGCAGCCCGACGCCCGGGATCGGCACGATGCGTCGCTCAAGCGCACCGTCGATCGTGTCGAATCGATCTATGGTTCGCTCGACCCGGTCCAGCGCCAGCGCTTGGCAGCGGAACTGCAACAGTCGCCCTTCGACCCCGAGATCTGGCTGGCCGAGAGGCGTGCTCGCCAGCTCGACATCCTGCGCACCCTGCGCACATTGCAGGCAGCCCGCGCCGACGCCGGTGCGGTCGAGGCAGCGCTGCGCGCGTTTGCTGCGCATGCCGAGCAGTCGCCGCGCGCGGACTATCGTGCCTATCGTGATCGCCTGGCACAGGCCAATTGCCAGCTCATGTCCCGACTGCACAACCGCATGACCGACGCACAGCGCCAGCATGCGGCGCAGACGTTGCGCGGCTGGGAGGAAGATCTGCGCGCCCTGGCGGTCGACTGAGCGCGGCGCCTCGCCGCCGCGGCGCTCAGCGCGACAGCGGCACCGTCACCGCGTGAACCTGGGGCTTCACGGCAGGGAAGTCGGCCAGCGCGGCGTCGAACAGAGGTGCCAGCCAGTGGTCGCCACCCTGGCCTGGGCCGTCGGTGCTTGCCCGGGTTTCGTACAGCGGACGTCCGGAGGCTCGATCGCGTATCAGCAGGGCGACCTCCTGCTCGTAGCGGGCGGGCTCCATGCGCCAACCCATGCCCCAATATGGCCCGCGCCAGGGGCCGCGGTGCCAGCGCCCGAAGCCGCCATGCCCCCACAGCGGGTCGTCCCAGGGCGAGCGCTCCATGCGCGTGAGCCGCGCGCCGATCTGGACCACGAGGTCAGGCTCGGCATTCTCAGGCGCCGGCCGCAGCCCGGCGCGCACCAATGCGGGTCTGGCGGCGTCCTCCAGTCGCTGCTGCGCTTCGGGTTTGCCCTGCTGGGACGGCATGCGCTCGAATGCGAATGTGGCGCCGGCTCGCGAGGCCGGCCACTCGCCGAATGTCGCGACGTCGGCGGTGAACTGGTTCATCGATGCACATGCGGCAAGCATGGCGGCGGCCGCCAGGGCCAGGGTCGTTCGTCGCTTCATGCCATTCACTCCGTGATCGGACCTGCACTCCATTGCACCACGGCTTCAGGTGCCGGTGCACTGCCGCAGTCGTCGTCTTCGTCGAAGGCCTTGTCGCCACTCGGGTCGGCCACCCCGGTGGGCGCCAGTTCTGTGAAGGGATACAGGCGCCGGTCCATCAGGTGCGACAGCGTGATGTTGCCCATCGCGCTGAACATGTTGTCGATGCGCCCCGGATACTGGCGTTCCCACTCGCGCAGCATCTGCTTGATCTGCACGCGCTGCAGGTTGTCCTGGCTGCCGCACAGCGCACACGGGATGATGGGGAAGCGCCGGTGCGCGGCCCAGCGCTCCAGATCGGTCTCGGCCACGTAGGCCAATGGCCGGATCACCACATGGCGGCCATCGTCGCTGACCAGCTTGGGTGGCATCCCCTTCATGCGGCTGCCGAAGAACATGTTCATCAGCAGCGTCACGACCATGTCGTCACGGTGGTGCCCCAGCGCGATGCGGGTGGCGCCCAGCTCGCTGGCCACGCGGTAGAGGATGCCGCGGCGCAGGCGCGAGCACAGCGAGCACATGGTCTTGCCCTCGGGCACCAGTCGCTTGACGATCGAGTAGGTGTCCTGGTTCTCGATGTGGAACGGGATGCCGCGGCCCTTCAGGTAGTCGGGCAGCACATGGGCGGGGAAACCGGGCTGCTTCTGGTCGAGGTTGACCGCCACGATGTCGAAATGCACCGGTGCGCGCTCGCGCAGCGACAGCAGCAGGTCGAGCAGGGCATGGCTGTCCTTGCCGCCCGACAGGCACACCATGACCTTGTCGCCCTCGCCGATCATGTTGAAGTCGGCAATGGCCTGGCCGACCTGGCGGTGCAACCGCTTGCTGAGCTTGTTCATCTCGAAGGCGTGCCTGCGGGCGGCCTTGTCGTCGGCCGCCACTGTGACGGGTGTTGCGCTCTCGAGGATTTCGACGCCCGCTTCCGAGTCTTCTGGGCCCGTTCGCGGGGTCAGGTGCGGGGCGGCAGGTCTGGGGGCGTTCAAGAGGGCTCCTTGATTCCGAATACTTCGCAGCCCACGGCCTCGCAGTCGGGGTAGACGTCGGGCTTGGCGGTGGACACGCGCGCAGCACGCACCTGCGGATGCGCGAGCATCAGGGCCAGCACGTCGTCGGCCAGCGTTTCCTGCAGGTGGATGTGGCCGCGCGAAACACGCTCGGCGATGGTGCGGCGGATGAAGTCGTAGTCGAGCACCTCCTCGAGCTGGTCGTGCCTGGGTGTGGACAGGGCCAGCGGCACGTACAGGTCGACGTTGATCAGCACGCGCTGCTCGCCGCGCTTCTCGAAGTCGTGCACGCCGATGTTGATCCACACCTCGTAATCACGCAGGAACAAGCGCCGGCAGTCGCGCAAGCGGGGTTCGGTCAACAGGCTGAGCATCAGGACTCCCGGGCAATGAACATCACGTCGCGCGGCTGCGGCACCAGGTGCTGCCCGCCATCGACCAGCACGGTGGTGCCGGTGATCGCCGGTGATTCGAGCAGGAAGCGGACAGCGCGGGCCACGTCGGTGGGGGTGGACGAGCGCTGCAGCGGCGTGAGCCGGTGGGCGCGGGCGAACTCGTCGGCCGTCATCTCGCCGGACAGCAGCGTGACGCCCGGCGCCACGGCGCACACCCGCAGTGTGGGCGCCAGCGCCTGGGCGAGCATGGTCGTGGCCGCCTCCAGCGCGGCCTTCGACAGCGTGTAGCTGAGGTAGTCGGGGTTGGGGTTGGCGAGCTTCTGGTCCAGCAGGTTGACCACGCACCCCTGGGCTGCGCGGTCACGCAGGTGCTCGTGCAACGCTCGCGCCAGCAGCAGTGGTGCGGTGGTGTTGGTGCGCCAGTGGCGATCCATGGCACCGACGGTGAAGCCGGCGACGTCGTCGTACTCGAACAGCGAAGCGTTGTTCACCACCGCATCCGCCCGCCCGCAACGCAGCAGCACCGATGGCAGCAGGGCCTCGCAGGCGGCGGCATGGCCCAGGTCGGCCTGGAAGACCTCGGCCGCGGCGCCCATCTCGCGAACGCGGGCGGCCGTGTCCTCGGCCTCGTCCAGCGAATGGTGGCAGTGCACGGCGATGTCCCAGCCGTGGCGGGCGAGGTCGAGTGCGATCTCGCGTCCGATGCGACGGGCTGCCCCGGTGACCAGGGCCAGTGGGCGAACGGGCTGTGCGGACATGGTTCCTACAATGCCGGCATGGGCGATGCCATCGAACCCGACAGTTTATCGAGCCGGCTGCGGCATCGGATCACCGAGGCGATTCGCGTCAATGGCGGCTGGTTGCCGTTCGACCGCTACATGGCCATGGCGCTGTACGAGCCTGGCCTGGGCTACTACGCCAACGCCGGGCGCAAGTTCGGCCTGATGCCGCAGTCGGGCAGCGACTTCGTCACCGCGCCGCAGATGTCGCCGCTGTTTGGCCGTGCGCTGGCGGTGCAGGTGGCGCAGGCGCTGCAGGCCACCGGCAGCGCCGAGGTGCTGGAGTTCGGCGCGGGCAGCGGCGCACTGGCCGAGCAGTTGCTCGACGCGCTGGGCCCGGCGGTGGCGCGCTACACCATCGTCGATCTGTCGGGGGCGTTGCGCGAGCACCAGCAGCAGCGGCTCGCGCGCCATGCCCCACGCGTGCGCTGGGTCGATGCCTGGCCGGAGTCGATCGACGGTGCCGTGCTGGGCAACGAAGTGCTCGACGCCATGCCCGTGCAACTGCTCGCCTGGGACGGCACGCAGTGGCGGGAGCGCGGTGTGTGCGAGGCCGGCACCGGCTGGGGTTGGCTGGACCGGCCAACCGAGCTGCGTCCGCCAGCCGAGGGACTCTTCGTGCCCGGCACCGTGACCGAGCTGCACACCCATGCGCAGGCCTACGTTGCGAGCCTGGCGGAGCGGCTGCGCTGCGCAGCCGCGTTCTTCATCGACTACGGGTTTCCGCAGGACGAGTACTACCACCCGCAGCGACTGGGCGGAACGCTGATGTGCCACCGCGCCCATCGCGCCGACCCCGATCCGCTGGTCGATGTCGGGTTGAAGGACATCACCGCGCACGTGGACTTCACCGCCATCGCACTGGCCGCCCAGGACGCCGGGCTGCAGGTGCTGGGCTACACCTCGCAGGCGCGATTCCTGGTCAACTGCGGCATCGGGGCCATGATGGAACAGGCGGCGCTGCCCGAACGGGCCATGGCGCTCAAGCTGATCGCCGACCATGAAATGGGCGAGTTGTTCAAGGTGATCGGCGTGGCCAGGGGTGTGCAGCTCGATGCGATCGGCTTCGCGCAGGGCGATCGCACCCACCGGCTGTAGCCAGCCAGGCAGCGATCCATGCGTTGGCTGCTCGTCCTCCTGCTCTCATTCGTGGTCTTCAACAGCCTGGCTGCGTGGTTGCCTCGCCTCGGTCTGGGCCGGCTACCGGGCGACCTGCGTTGGCGCTGGCGCGGACGCGAGATCCACCTGCCGTTGGCATCCAGCCTGGTGCTGAGTCTGTTGGCGGCATTGATCGGATACCTGATCTAGGCGCGGTCGGGCACAGGCGCATCGACCGATCCGTCGTCAGCCAGCCGAGCGGCGACCAGTGCGGCGGCGCGTGCCCTTTGGATCGCTCGACCAATGGCGGGGCCTTGCGCGCCGCGCGCGCGCGCCGCGGCAGCCACGGACTCGGTGTCAACCGTGCGAGCTG